>JAFUXH010000093.1 GCA_017470945.1 Clostridia bacterium
AGACTGAGAGGCGGCATGGGTAGCGCAAGCAAGGTCGCCAGCAATTTTCTCTGGCGCTTCTTTGAGCGATTCGGCGCACAGATGCTCAACATCGTCGTGGGCATCATCCTGGCGCGGAAGCTCGGTCCCGGCCCCTCGGGGCAGATCGCCGTCGTGCTGGCGGTGATCAACATCCTGAAGGTCTTTGCCGACAGCGGCATGGCCAACGCCCTGATCCAGAAGAAGGATCCGGACGACCTGGACTTCTCTTCCGTGTTCTTCTTTAATCTTGCGTTCAGCCTGGTGCTGTATCTCGGCCTGTTTCTGGCCGCGCCGGCAATTGCCCGCTTCTACCGGGAGGACAGTTATGTGGCCATCCTGCGGGTGCTGGGCCTGCTGGTGGTCACGCTGATCGCCGGCGAAGTGTCCAATGGCCTGAAGGGCTGGATGAAGTCCAACATTCTGGGCCGTTCCATCCAGCCCAGCGAATTTGCCAAGCTGTCCATCCTGCTGATGCTGGCCCGGTACCTGAGCCGGTTTGAAAAGCCCATGACCCGCTTCAAGGAAGTCATGAACGTGGGGCTGATCGTGGGGATCCCCTCCCTGGTGGTGCTGGCCCAGGGCGAAACAGGCACGGTCATCGTGATCGTGTTCATGTTCCTGGTCATGATCTATTTCGCCGGGGTGGATATTCGCCTGATCACCGCCATCCTGGCGGTGGGCGTGGTGGGCATCGGCATCATCGTGGGGTACGCCCTCATGTCCGAAACCACCGATTATCGTATTTTGCGATTGCTGGCGTTCATGGATCCCCAAAAATACGAGCAATCCGGCGGCTATCAGATCATCAAATCCCAAACCGCCATCGGCGCCGGGCAATTGACCGGCGTGGGCACCTTCCTGGAGGGCAGCTGGACCACCCTGGGCTACGTGCCCGAATCCTCCACCGACTCCATTTTCACCGTGGTGGGCGAATCCTTCGGGTTCGTGGGCTGCATGGCCGTGCTGGCGGCGTATTTCTTCATCGTCATTCGCATGATCTATCTGGCCCGGTTCACCCAGGATAAGTTTGGCCGCCTGGTGATCATCGGCGTGATGGCCATGCTGTTTTTCCACGTGTTCCAGAATATCGCCATGTCCATGGGCATCATGCCCATCACCGGCATCCCGCTGCCGTTTTTGAGCTACGGCGGTTCCAATTTCATCACCAATATCGCCGCCGTCGCCCTGGTGCTGAATATCACGCGGGGCCGCAGCGCGGCGACGCTCAATACCGTGCAGGCCCCCGGGCTGGGGTGACGCTTTCATTGGCTGTTTTTTACACATTGTATTCTATGTCAAACACATAATGGCTTTCTCGGAAGAAGTGTGGGGAAACCACTCTTTGGCCACAAAGAGCGGTTTCCCCACGTTTCGTTATTTGATTCTGAATCTTTTTCCCCGTGGGGGTTGAAGGATCGGCCGATTTCCGTTATAATAAAATGTACGCCCATAGGGGCGCGCGAAAGGAGTATTGATCGATGAGCAAGCAAATGACGGCACTCATTATTATGGATGGCTTCGGCATCAACCCCGCCCACGAGGGCAACGCGGTGTACCAGGCCGGTACCCCGAACCTGGACGCCCTGAAGGCGAAATACCCCTACACCCAATTGGGCGCCAGCGGCATGGACGTGGGCCTGCCCGACGGCCAGATGGGCAACAGCGAGGTGGGCCACCTGAACATGGGCGCCGGCCGCATCGTATATCAGGAATTGACCCGCATCACCAAGGATATCCAGGACGGCGTGTTCTTTGAAAAGGAGCCGCTGATCTGGGCCATGGACAGTGTGAAGGAAAACGGCGGCAATCTGCACCTGATGGGCCTCCTGTCCGACGGCGGGGTGCACAGCCATATCACCCATCTGTACGCCCTGCTGGAAATGGCCAAGCAGCGGGGGCTGAGCAAGGTGTTCGTTCACTGCCTGATGGACGGCCGCGACGTGCCGCCTTCCTCCGGCATCGATTACGTGCGCCAGCTGGTGGACAAAATGAAGGAAATCGGCGTGGGCCAGATCGCCACCATCCAGGGCCGCTTCTGGGGCATGGACCGCGACAACATCTGGGATCGGGTGGAAAAGGGCTACAACGCCATCGCGCTGGGCGAGGGCGTGAAGGAAACCGATCCGGTAGAGGCCATGCAGCATAGCTATGATAACGGCAAGACCGACGAATTCGTGGTGCCGCTGGTGATCGAAAAGGACGGCAAGCCCCTGGCTACCGTGAACGCCGGGGACATCGTGATTTTCTTCAACTTCCGGCCCGACCGCGCCCGTCAGATCACCCGCACCTTCATCATGAAGGATTTCAACGGCTTCGAGCGCAAGAAGGGCTTCATTCCCGTGCAGTTCGTATCGATGACGCAGTATGACGCTACGTTTAACGGCCTGCTGAAAGTGGTCAACCCCCCTGAAAACCTGGATAACACCCTGGGCGAATACCTGGCCAAGCTGAATAAGACCCAGGCCCATATTGCCGAAACCCAGAAATACGCCCATGTGACCTTCTTCTTCAACGGCGGCGTGGAAGCGCCTAACGTGGGGGAGGAGCGGTTCCTGATCGATTCCCCCAAGGTGGCTACCTTCGATATGAAGCCTGAAATGAGCGCCCCCGAGGTGACGGAAAAGGCGCTGGAATTGATCGACAGCGGCAAATACGACGTGATGATCCTGAATTACGCCAACTGCGACATGGTGGGCCACACCGGCGTGCTGCCAGCGGCCATCGAAGCGGTGAAGGAAATCGATAAGGACGTGGGCATCCTGGCCCGGGAGATCCTGAAGCTGGGCGGCCGGTGCTTCATCACCGCCGATCATGGCAACTGCGACCAGATGATCGACCCCGTGACGAAGGAGCCCTTCACCGCCCACACCACCAACCCCGTGCCCTTCATCGCCTGCGATGATCAGCTGGTGGGCAAAACGCTGCGCTCCGGCGGTCGCCTGGCCGATATCGCCCCCACCATGCTGGACAGCATGGGCATCCCTGTGCCGGCGGAAATGACCGGAAAGAGCCTGATTGAATGATTTATTCCTATTGTAAGCGCTGCAAGCTGGAAAGCCCGGGGGACGTGTGCCAAAGCTGCGGCAAACGGGCCACCGCCAACGCCCAGCGGGACGTGTGGAGCATCGCTTCCGTCCCGCTGGCGGACGGGCGGGTGTGGAAAAGCATCCTGTACGCCCTGCTGAGCGTCGCCGCGCTGCTGCTCGTTGTGATTTTCGGCCTGGAGGCCCTGACCAGCGACGCCGCCAAGGTGAACCGGCTGTGGAACAGCGCCCTGCCCCGGATGATCATTCTGGTGATCCCCCTGGGGCTGGCGGTATCCTTCGTGTTCCTGATGGCCCAGGGCCGGGAAGTGATCGTGTACGTGCTGGACCCCCAGGGCGCGCACCTGCAAACCTGGCATCCCCCCTCCCGGGTGAAAAGCTGGGCCCGGCTGCAAAGCGCGGACCCGGACCGCAACATTCCCCAGCAGGATGGATCGGTGATGCACCTGAGCCAGGAGAGGCACATGATCTGGGGCGACGTGCAGTCGGTGCGCTATCGCCCCCGGAACGCCGCCATCTACATTTACCACACGCCCCATTTGGCCCCCATGGTGCTCAAGCTTCCGCCGGAGGAATACGAAACCGCGGCGGCCTACGTGGGGAAATACTGCAAGGGGAAATAACGGGCGCGGCCCGATTCCCCGATAGAAAAGGAAAGAAGGAACATCATGGCTATTACGCTGCGGGATATCGCGAAAATGCTGGATCATTCCACCCTGCAGCCCTTCCTGACGGAGGATGATATCCGCAGGGGCTGCGACGTCGCTTTGCAATATGATACCGCCACCGTGTGCGCCCGGCCGGGGGATATGCCCATCGTGGTGAAGGCCCTGGCGGGCAGCGACGTAAAGCCCTGCACGGTGATCGGCTTCCCCCACGGCGCCCATCATACCGACGTGAAGGTATACGAGGCCAACCGCGCCCTGGACGATGGCTGCGTGGAATTGGATATGGTGCTGAACATCGGCAAAATGCTTTCCGGCGATACGGCGTACGTGCAGGATGAAATCGCCGCCCTGGCTCAGGCCGCTCATGCCCGGAACGCCCTGCTGAAGGTGATCCTGGAAACCTGCTATCTCAGCGACGAGCAAAAGAAGATCGCCTGCGCGCTCAGCGAACAGGCGGGGGCTGATTTCGTCAAGACTTCGACGGGGTATGGCTCCGCCGGGGCCAAGGTGGAGGATGTGGCCCTGATGCGCGCCGCCGTATCCGACAAGGTGCGGGTGAAGGCTTCCGGCGGCATCCGCACGCTGGATATGGTGCTGGCCTGCCGTCTGGCGGGCGCCAGCCGCTGCGGTGTATCCGCCACGGCGAAGATCATGGAGGAGGCCAAGGAGCGCCTGGCAAAGGGCATCCTGACGGAAAAACCCCTGGCCGAAATCGAAAAGAACGCCGGCGGCGCGTATTGATTATGGCTTGACCAATCAAAATTTGCGTGTTATAATGCCCCCATCGGCGATGAAGGAGAGCAAAGCCCTTAACACGCTGGCTTCACAAGAGAAGGGATGGCCACAGGCTGAAAGCCGCCCGAAGCAGCCAAGGGAAATTCACTCCGGAGCCGCGGCGCTGAACGATGAAACGCAGTAAGCGCCGCCGCGTGCCCGCGTTACAGGCGCAAGAGGGCCGCCCTTTGGCGGCTGAAAATGGGTGGTACAGCGTGCGTCCATCACGCCCCATGGCACGGCAGTGTCAGGGGCGTTTTCATTTGGGAACAGTAAGGAGAGATGAGCATGGATATCCGGGAAAACCTTGCGCAGATCGGTGAAGAACTGAAACAGGAATTGGCCCAGACCGACGCCCTGCAGCCCCTGGAGGCGCTGCGGGTGAAGGTGCTGGGCAAAAAGGGCAGCCTGACGGCGCTTTTGCGCGGCATGGGCCAATTGAGCCCCGAGGAGCGGCCCAAGATGGGCCAGATGATCAACGAGGCCCGGGAGCGGCTGACCGCCCTGCTGGATGAAAAGCAGAAGGAGCTGGCGGAAAAGGAAAAGGAAATGCGGCTGAAGGCCGAGGCAATCGATATCACCGAGCCCCGGGATCTGCCCCGGATCGGCGCGGAGCACCCCATGAACCTGGTGCTGAACGAGGTGCTGGATTGCTTCACCAATCTGGGCTTTTCCGTGGTGGAGGGCCCGGAGGTGGAATTGGACCTGTATAATTTTGAATTGCTGAATGTGCCCAAGAATCACCCCGCCCGGGACGCCCAGGACACCTTTTATATCGACGATAACATCGTCCTGCGCTCCCAAACCAGCCCCGTGCAGGCCCGCACCATGCTGACACAGAAACCCCCCATCCGCATCGTATGCCCCGGCCGCGTGTTCCGGGCCGATGAGATGGATGCCACCCACAGCCCCGTGTTCCACCAGATCGAGGGCTTGGTGATCGATAAGGATGTGACCATGGCGGACCTGAGGGGCACCCTGGACGCCTTTGCCAAGCGGCTGTATGGCAGCGATATCGACGTGCGCTTCCGCCCCTCCTTCTTCCCCTTCACCGAGCCCAGCGCCGAAGTGGATCTGACCTGCTTCAACTGCCACGGCAAGGGCTGCCGGGTGTGCAAAGGCACCGGCTGGATCGAAGTGCTGGGCAGCGGCATGGTGAACCCCAAGGTGCTGGAAATGTGCGGCATCGACAGCAGCGTGTATTCCGGCTTCGCCTTCGGCATCGGGCTGGAGCGCATCACCATGATGCGCTACGGCATCAAGGATTTGCGGCTTTTGTATGAAGGCGATTTGCGGTTCCTGAAGCAGTTCCGTTGATGAAGGGGGAAAAGAATCATGAAAGTTTCGATGAAATGGCTGAAGCAGTATGCCGATATTCCCATGACCGCGGCGGAATATGAGAGCCGTATGGTCATGACTGGCACCGGCGTGGAGGGCGTGGAGCCCCTGGGCGCGGAACTGGAAAACGTGGTGGTGGGCAAGGTGCTCACCGTCCGGGATCATGAAAACAGCGACCATTTGCATGTGTGCACCGTCGATGTGGGGGAGGGCGAGCCCCTACAGATCGTGTGCGGCGCGCCGAACGTGACCGAGGGCATTTTGGTGCCGGTGGCGAAGATCGGGGCCAAATTGCCCGGCGGCGTGACCATCAAAAAGGGCAAGCTGCGGGGCGTGGAAAGCCAGGGCATGCTGTGCTCCGGCCCCGAAATCGGCGTGCCGGTGGAATTGTATCCCTCCGTGGGCACGGCGGGATTGCTGATCTTCCAGGAGGATTATCCCCTGGGCAGCGACGTGAAGCCCATTTTCGGTTTGGACGATACGGTGATCGATTTTGAGATCCTGGCTAACCGGCCGGACTGCCTCTCCGTTTGGGGCGTGGCCCGGGAAACAGCCGTGGCCATGGGCACCGAACTGAAGCTGCCGGACATCCGGGTCAAGGAAGCGGGCGGCGATATCCGCGATTACGCCCGGGTGGACGTGTATGAAAGCGATCTGTGCCCCCGCTACGCCGCCAAAGTGGTGAAAAACGTGCGGGTGGCCCCGTCGCCTGCCTGGCTGCGGCAGTATCTGTATGCCGCCGGTATGCGCTCCATCAACAACGTGGTGGATATCACCAATTTCATCATGCTGGAAACCGGCCACCCCATGCACGCCTTCGATTTGGCGAAGGTGCGGGGCCGCCACATCATCGTGCGCAAGGCCGAGGCGGGGGAGAGCATCACCACCCTGGATGGCAAGCAGCACCCCCTGGCCGGCGGCGAATTGATGATCTGCGACGAGGAAGGCCCCACCGGCCTGGCCGGCATCATGGGCGGCGAGGAAAGCGAAATCACGGAGGATACCAAGGAGCTGCTGTTTGAATGCGCGGCCTTTGACCGGGCTTCCATCCGCATCACCGCCCGTTCCCTGGGCATCCGCACCGAAGCCAGCGGCCATTTTGAGCGGGGCGTTTCGCCTGCTACGGTGATGGACGCCCTGAACCGCGCCTGCCAGATGGTGAACGAATTGGATGCCGGCGACGTGGTGGGCGGCGTGATCGATTGCTATCCCCATCCGATCCAACCGGCCACGCTGACGGTGTCCTGCCGGCGGATGGCCCGCCGGGCGGGCGTCGATATCGCGCCGGAGGAAATGGAGGAGATCCTGCGCAAGCTGCAATTCACCGTGACCCGGAACGGGGATGAAATGGTGGTCACCGCCCCCGCCTTCCGTCAGGATGTGGACCAGGAAGCCGATATCTGCGAGGAAGTGCTGCGCTACGCGGGGTACGACCGCATTCCCATCACCCACCTGCGGGGCGAAACCCCCATGGGCGGCAACAACGAAAAGGGCGCCCGGCAGAACGTGATCCGGCAGCAATTGACGGGCATGGGCTTCTATGAAAGCATGACCTTCTCTTTCATCTCCTCAAAGGTCATCGCCCAATTGAACCTGCCGGCGGATGATCCCCGCAACCAGCCTTTGCAGGTGCGCAATCCCCTGGGCGAGGATACCGCCTGCATGCGCACCACCCTGCTGCCCGGGCTGCTGAAAACCCTGGCCACCAACATGAAAAATGGCAACGAGGATGGCCGCATCTACGAAATGGGCACCATCTTCGACGCCCTGAACCGCACCGACGAAAACCTGCCCACCGAGCTGCCCAGCCTGGCCATCGGCATGTATGGCAACGCCGATTTCTATGATATCCGGGGCGTGGTGGAGGCGCTGTGCCGCCAGGCGGGCATCGCCTATACCATCGCTTCCTGCGGGGAAAGCTACCTGCATCCCGGCCGTCGGGCCGCCCTGACGGCTGATGGAAAGGCGGTCGCCGTGGTGGGCGAACTGCACCCCGACGTGGCCGCCGCCTTCGATATCGCCGGGCGCTGCTATGTGGCCCAGGTGGATCTGCCGGCGTTCTTTGCCGCCAGCCAGGCTCTGGGCACGGTGAAATCCATCGCCCGCTTCCCCGCCGTGAACCGCGACCTGGCCCTGGTCATGCGGGATGATCAGCAGGTGGGCCCGCTGATGACCGCCATCCGGGAAGGCTGCGGCTCGATGCTGGAGGATATCCGCATGTTCGACGTATTCCGGGGCATCCAGGTGGGGCCGGGCAACAAATCGGTGGCCTTCTCCCTGACCTTCCGTGCCGCCGACCACACCCTGACCGAGGAGGAAATCATCCGCCTGACCGAGAAAGCGCTCAAGATCGCCGGGGACAAATTCAACGCTTTCCTGCGGCTGTAATACTGAACGCAATGTAGAATTACAGCCAATTCCCAGACAACAAACACTGTCATCCCGACCGAAATGGAGCTGGAGCCGGAATGAAGCGGGGGGATCTGACGCTGCTGATCAAGCCGACGTTCAGATCCCTCGATTCCGCTTCGTTCGCGCTCCGCTTCACTTAGGATGACACGGGAAATCATTTTTGTTCATGCCTTTTCTTGAGAACAGGATAACAAAATACCCCGGATCATGCCGGGGCAAAAGGAAACGCCTGGAGAAAATCCTCCAGGCGTTCTTTGTTTGATTCAGCTTTATCTGCGCTGCGTCAATAGCTCATCACCGTGATCAGGCCGCCGCAGTTATCCATCGATACGGAGTAATCCTTGGCGGAGCCGGAGATCTGCACGTTGGCATCCATGCCGATGGCGTCGCCGCCGGGGGTACGCACGATCTCGTATTTCAGTTCGCCGTTTTCATACACAGCGATGTGGGGATGGGCCATCAGGTATTCGATGTATTCCTCCATGCAGAAATCCAGGGCGTGCATCACGGCGGCGTTGCCTTTGCCCACGTAGCGGTAGATGCTCAGCTTTTTGCTTTCGCCGGTCTTGTAGGATTTATCGCTGACCGTGCTGTTGGGGTAGCCCTGGACCGGGAAACGGAACACGATGCCGTATTCCCAGGAGTGGGCCAGCAGCCAATCGGACATATCCATGTTCTGGAATTTCTGGCTCATGAATTCCGTGTCGCCCTTCTTATAGCGGTCGATGCGGAAGGAGAAGCCGGATTGATATTCGCTGGTGCCGGGGTAATTCACCGTCTGGCGTACCTTTTCCTTCAGGGCTTCGCCGTTCAGCTTTTCGGCGTACTTGGCTTCTTCCTTCTGGTAGTTGGCGGTCTGGGTTTCGTTGGTGCGGAAGCCCTCGTCGATGATATAGCCCTCGAAGCCGGCGTCCTTGGCGGCCTGGATGGTTTCGCTCAGGGCGGTGATGGCGGCGGGGAACAATTGCACCCTCGAGGAGGAAACTTGGATGGCCTTATCCACGCTGTGCACGCCCACCAGTTCGCTTTCCGGGAAATCCTGGGGCTGGGCATGCCAGTGGTTCAGCAGCATCATGCCGCCCAGCAGCATTTCCTGCCGGGAAACGGGGGCGGAAAAAGGATTCAGGATCGGGAACGACGTCAGGTCGACCACATCCCAGCCGGATGCTTTGGGCTGGGGCCACTGCTCGCTTTCCCCCTGGGCCATTTCGGCCTCTTCTTCGGCCTTGGCCTGCTGATACTGCTCTTCCAGCCGGGCGTTTTCCTCAGCCGCCAGGCGGATATTTTCATCCTCCTGGGTTTTGATGCTTTGGTCCAGCATGATATAGCCTGCCGCGCAGATGGCCAGCAGCACAAACAGCACGATCAGCACCCGCACCAGCTTGCCGTAAGCATTGGAATTGCTTTTCTTTGCCATAACCGATCACCTTTCATCGGCGCGCCGTGCGCCGCATTCTTCCTGATTCAAAGAGAAACCTGATTCTCCTTCCTAATTTATATCAAAAATATTACAGAATGTCAATTACTTCTTTGATAAAAGTGAAGAAAATTTGTAAAAAACCCATCGAATTATTACGAATTTGTTGTTATTTCTCTTCGATTAGGGCCATGACGGCCTTCATCGTTTGGCCGATGGGCTGGTCGATCACCACGTCGGCCCGGTGATCCATGGAGGTGGGGGAGCGGTTGATGATGGCCAGGGGCCCGGCGTAATCGGCGGCGAAGCCGGCGGCGGGATACACCGCCAGGGAGGTGCCGCCGATGATCATCAGGTCGGCCCGGGCGATGGCGTCGACGGCGCTTTCGATGGCGTCGGGGGGCAGCGCTTCTTCATACAGCACCACATCGGGCTTGATCACGCCGCCGCAGGCGCAGCGGGGCACGCCCTGGGCGTTCAAAATATCATCCAGGGAATAGGCGCGGCGGCAGCGGACGCAGTGATTGCGCAGCACCGAGCCGTGCAGTTCGATCACGTTCCGGCTGCCGGCGGCCTGGTGCAGCCCGTCGATATTCTGCGTGATGACGGCGGCCAGGATGCCCATCTGCTCCAGGCGGGCCAGGGCCTCGTGGGCCGGATTGGGCCGAGCGGAAGGAAACAGCATTTTCTGCCGATAAAATTGGTAGAATTCCTCCGTTTTCCGCTGGAAGAAGGTGTGGCTCAGGATGGTTTCCGGGGGATAGCGCCACTGCTGATTGTACAGCCCGTCGGTGCTGCGAAAATCGGGGATGCCGCTTTCGGTGGATACGCCGGCCCCGCCGAAGAACACCGCCCGCTTCGACGCGCGCAGCATATCCGCCAGTTTTTTGATGGGTTCCGCTGCCATGATCGATCGCCTCCTTTTTGTGCATATTATCAGTCATAAAATGCTGATTGTCAAGGAGATATGTTAAAAATGGTTCAAAATAATACCGGATATAATAGGCTTGCACGAACATATGACAGAATATTTGTGAGGTTTTGCGGATGGCCTTTTTGGGCAAAAACAAGTATAATACAGGTAGTTCATCGGAAGGGGCGATGGCACCCTTTCCAGATCATTATTTTGAAGGAGGATGTTTCCCATGGCAAGTTTGTCTCTGCAACACATCTATAAGATCTACGCCGGCGGTGTCACCGCTGTCAGCGATTTCTGCCTGGAAATCGAAGATAAGGAATTTATCGTATTGGTCGGCCCCTCTGGCTGCGGTAAGTCCACCACCCTGCGCATGGTCGCCGGTCTGGAAGAAATCTCCGACGGCGAACTGTATATCGGCGACAAGCTGGTCAACGACGTGGCCCCCAAGGATCGCGACATCGCCATGGTGTTCCAGAACTACGCTCTGTATCCCCACATGACGGTGTATGACAACATGGCCTTCGGCCTGAAGCTGCGCAAGACCCCCAAGGATGAAATCAAGCGCCGCGTGGAAGAAGCCGCCCGCATCCTGGACATCGGCCACCTGCTCAACCGTAAGCCCAAGGCTTTGTCCGGCGGTCAGCGCCAGCGTGTTGCTCTGGGCCGCGCCATCGTGCGTGAACCCAAGGTCTTCCTGATGGACGAACCTCTGTCCAACTTGGACGCCAAGCTGCGCGTGCAGATGCGTACTGAAATCACCAAGCTGCATCAGCGCCTGCAGACCACCTTCATCTACGTGACCCACGACCAGACCGAGGCCATGACCATGGGTTCCCGTATCGTCATCATGAAGGATGGTATCATCCAGCAGGTGGATACCCCCCAGAACAACTACGACTATCCCGCCAACAAGTTCGTGGCCGGCTTCATCGGTTCTCCCCAGATGAACTTCTTCGATGCCAAGCTGCAGAAGGAAGATGGCAAGATCGTGGCCGTGTTCGGCGACAATAAGATCATCGTTCCGCAGGAAAAGATCGCCAAGCTGAAGGACGAAAGCTACATCGGCAAGGAAGTTGTCATGGGCATCCGTCCCGAAAATATTGACGACGCTCCCGAATTCGTGGCCGCGCATCCCGAAGCTACCATGAAGGTGCACGTGGAAGTGACCGAATTGATGGGCTCCGAAACCTATCTGTACTTCTCCACCTCCGGCAAGAACGAAAACGTGATTGCCCGCGTCGATCCGCGCACCGTGACCCGCGCTGGCGACGACACCAAGGTGGCCCTGGATACCAGCCGGCTGCACTTCTTCGATAAGGATACCGAAGAAACCATCCTGAACCGGTAATTCCAAAGCCGATCATTCTAAAGATAAAACCACCTCCCGGAGATTTTCTCCGGGAGGTTTTTTGATGGCAAAATCAGCGTTTGACAAGCCATGAAAACATATGCGTCTCGCGCGGGCGGATGATATCCGCCCCTACGGGAAGGTTGCCAATAAACGTTGCCTCCCCACCCTTCCCGTTCGGCCTTTAGGCCGAAAAAAGGGCGGTCAACAATATTTCCTAAGAAGCACGGGCAAGCGCGTTAGCGCGCAGAACGTGCGAAGAATTTTAGATCGTGTGAAACGGGCGGATGATATCCGGCCCTACGGGAAGGCTGCCAATAAACGTTGCCTCCCCACCCTCCCCGCTCGGGCCGAAGGCACGAGAAAGGGGCGGCCAGGAAAATTTCTTAAGAAGCACGGGCAAGCGCGATAGTGCGCAGAACGTGCGAAGAATTTTAGATCGTGTGAAACGGGCGGATGATATCCGCCCCTACGGAGAGGATTGTCAAAAAAATGGCACCTCCCCATCCTTCCCGCTCGGCCTTTAGGCCGAGAAAGGGGAGGCCAGGAAACTTACTTAAGAAGCACGGGCAAGCGCGATAGCGCGCAGAACGTGCGAACAAACTCCGCTCGGGCCGAAGGCACGAGAAAGGGGCGGCCAACAATATTTCCTAAGAAGCACGGATGCGTCTTTTGACGCAGACGTGCGAAGCTCATCGGTAGACGCTGTCCTCCCGGCTGATCAAATCATCCAAATTGTCCTGCGCGGCGGCAAAGGTCGTCGTTTCCCCGTTTGCGGAATCACCCCGCAGGCCGGCCAGGAACAGCGCCGCTATCCGAATGGCCCCCCGTTCACACAGGTGGCTGTTGTCCGCCGCCCCGTCGGGATAGTGGGGATGGCCCCCGGGTACGTGGCAATAGTAGGCCTTGCTGCCTTCCGCTCCCGCCTGCTGCACAAGGGCCATGGTGGCCCGCTCCAGATCGACCATGCATAGCCCCTGTTCGGCTGCCAGGCGGCGGATCGCCTCGGGGTATGGCCCGTGGGTGGCCAGCAGCCGCCCCTGGGGGTCAAAATGCCGCCGGGCGATGGGGGTGGCCAGGATGGGCTCCGCCCCGTGCTTCCGGGCGGTGTCGACGTACATGCTCAAATATGCGGGAAAAGTGTCCTCCGGATCGGTGTGGCGGGCCGGATCGGGCTTTTCGTCGTTGTGGCTGAAGGATACGACCAGCCGATCTCCCGGGCGCAGGCAGCAATCGATGAAATGCAGCCGGTTCTCATCCACAAAGCTTTTGCTGGAACGGCCGTTGACGGCGCAGTTTTGCACAAACGCTCCCTCCGGCAGCAGGGCGGGCAGCGTCTGCCCCCAGCCCATCATGGGCGCTTGGGCCGCGGGATAATCGGCCATGGTGGAATCGCCGCACAGGAACCAGGTGGGAATCACCTGGTCGGGCCGCCACCCGTCGAAGCCGCCCAGCACCTGGGGCACGGTCAGCGCCATGGCGTCCTCCTCCGTCAGCCGCTTTTGGGCGGGATGGCGGGTGCTTTGATCGGCCCGGACGCCGGTGGTGCCAAATTCCCCGCAGCGGGAGGTGATCCGCTTGTCCGCGTCCCAATCCCGGAAGCCCTCGGGGGCCACGCAGGCGTCCATATCGCAGTGCAGGAACACGGTGCGGGCGAATTTGCGCCAGGGCCGGCCCAGGTATGCCCGGCCCGGCGGGCACGCCCCGGTCAGGCGGCAGCGGTGGAACACCAGGCCGTGGGGCTGATCCTGGGGGGTGTTGGCGGCGGTATACCAGCCGCCCCGGGCGTTCATATACAGGGTGCACCCCTCGAACCAGCAGCGGTAGGGGCCGAAAATGAAATCGACGTCTCCCTGGATGAAGCAATGCTCAAAATACTGGCGGGCATAGGTCACCGGGGCGTCGCCCACGCTGTCCACGCACGGGGCGTCGGCGGTGCGTGGCGCGATATCCCGCAGCACCTTGGGCATCAACGGGCCGCAGAACAGGGTGTCCTGGCAGGCGATCAGGCGGCAGTCGCGCCACACGCCCCGATCTCCCGCCGCGTACACCGCCACGGCCTGGCCCGCGGTATCGCCGTCCCCCGCGTCGTTGCGGATGGTCAGGCGGTCGATTTCCACGTTCCGGCCCGTTACCAGCATGGTAAAGGAGAGGAAGGTGCCCCGCTCCGTTCCGTCTGGGTTCTTATCCCTGGCGCAGGCGGAATGGGTGATCACGGTGCGGTCCCTGTCCTCGCCCACCAGGCGCAGATGATCCTTGTTCACCACCACCCGCTCCCGGTATTCCCCGGGGCGGATCAGCAGCAGCGTCGGGGACCGGCCCCCGGCGGGCACGGCGTCGATGGCCGCCTGAATGGTGGTAAAATCCCCGCTGCCATCCTGCGCAATGATATACATGGCTTTCTCTCCTGTTCTTATTTTTCCTTTGGGTGATTCTGCGTCCAGGTGCGATTTCCTGTTTTTCGGCGGCTTTGCAAATCTGCTTTTCTTATGATATACTAACCCAAAACCCGTCCGGCAGGAGGCAGAACATGATTTATTTCCTTACCAGCAGCCCCTTTACCCCCGGCCAGCCCACCCTGAACCCGGCCAACGGCATGATCCGACGGCTGAAGCAGGCGCTGCCTGGGCCGTGCCGGGGGCTGTTCATCTGCTCCGATCCCCTGCGGCCCGACCTGACCGATCGTTTTGCCGAGGATATGCGCTGGGCCCTGGCGCACGAGGGCATCGCCCTGAGCGGCTGGTCGATCCTGGATGGGCGCAACGCCGCTTCCGCCGGGGCGCTGATCGCCTCCGCCGGGCTGATCATCCTGGCCGGGGGCCACGTGCCCACCCAGAACGCCTTTTTCCATCAGGTGGGGCTGGCGGCCCATATCGCCGCCTATGACGGCGTGCTGATGGGCATCAGCGCCGGCAGCATGAACAGCGCCCGGGTGGTATACGCACAGCCGGAAATGCCCGGCGAGGCGATCGACCCGGGCTACCGGCGGTTCCTGCCCGGCCTGGGGGTGACCGACGCGATGCTGCTGCCCCACTATCAATTGGTGAAGGACGACCGGGTGGACGGCCTGCGCCTGTTTGAGGAAATCACCTTTCCGGACAGCATGGGCCGCCGCTTCTATGTTCTGCCGGACGGCAGCTATTTGCTGGGGCAGGATGGGAAGGAAACCCTGCTGGGCGAGGCTTACCGGATCGAAAACGGCGTGATGACCGCCCTGACGCGGGAAAACGAAGCCTACCCCCTGCCCTGAGGGAGGAGCGCGCCATGATCCTTGCCCGTTACAGCCCGAAGCGGGCTGAAAAAATCATTGAGCGACTGCACCCGCTGATCCAACGGACGGAGGACGCCTGGGGCGTGCCAGCGCCGTATCTGCAGGCCATCCTGTATCAGGAAATCACCCACATCGATTATCTGGATGCCCTGGCGGATGGGGCCGTGGCGTGTTACTGGGCCCGGTATGCCCTGGGGCAAAGGCTGGGCCGAAAAGCCCCATCCGCGAAGGGCTGGCTGGGGAAGCGGGATAGCTCCACCGGCTATGCCCAGGTGTTCGCCTTTGTCGCCATCCGGGTCATGGCCTTTGCTGTGGATCAGGGCAGGGCCGGCTGGGCACAATGGGGCTTTGATCACCCCCTGACCGCCGATCGGCCCGCCGATCTGCGCGCGGTATGGCGCCGCTTGCATACCGACCGGGCCTTTAACCTGACCGCCGCCGCCCTGCATCTGCTGTTCGCCGCGCAGGAGCAAACGGGACGGATCGATTTTTCGTCCTATTCGCCGGAGGAGATCCAGCGCATCTTCACCCGCTATAACGCCGATACTCGGGCCGTGACGCCCTACGGGCGGGAAGCCTACGCCCACTATCTGCGCTATCTGGGGCAGACGGATGGGGGAAAGCGCGCCGCGTGACGGTTGCATCGACCGATCAGGATACAGCCGCGCCGGATGAAGCGCTCCGCCCCGCGATGCCCATCAGGATTTCAGCAGTTCCTTCCAGGTTTTGCGGAAATAGGCCCCCTCCAGGGTGGACATCAGCACCCACCCCACAATGGTGGCCCACGCCGCCCCGGCGATGCCCACCCGGGGCACCAGCAGGATGATCAGCACCACCCGGGTGCCCATTTGTAAAAAGGTGGAGGCCAAAGTGACCGGCATGCGGCCGAAGGCCCGGAAGGAGCCCTGCAGGCTGTTGTTGAAGGCCGGCAGCACGTAAAAGGGGGCCAGGATGCCCAGATACAGCACCCCCAACGGCACCATATCCGCCTGGGCGGAGGGGGCGAACAAAAGCATGATGGGCCGCCGCAGCAGCCACGCCGTCAGGCATACGCACACGCCGTAGCTTAGCTCGATGGCCAATCCCACCCGGAAGGCCGATTTCACCCGCTCCTTTTTCCCTGCCCCCAGGTTTTGGGCCATGCAGGTCATCATGGCGGCGGAAATGCTCTGCTCCGGCACGATGGCGAAATCGTCGATCCGGGCGCAGGCGTTGAAGGCCGCCATCATGGATACGCCCTGGGCGTTAATGACCCCCTGAATGATCACCTTGCCCATGGGCAGGCACACCTGCTGCAGGGCGGTCACCGATCCGATGCGCAGGGTTTCCCGCAGCAGCTTGCCGTCGATTTTCAAATCCTGCCGGGGAATAGAAAGCACCGGGGTCCTGCGCATCAGAAGCAGGCACAGCAGCATCGATACAGCCTGGGAAATCACCGTGGCCACCGCCGCGCCCATCACGTCCATGCCCATTGCGCCAACCAGCAGGATATCCAACCCGGTGTTCAGCACCGCCGAAAACGCCAGGCAGAAAACCGGGCCCTTGGAATCGCCCACCGACCGCATGGCGGAGGACAGGGCGTTGTATTGGAACGTGAAGGGGAAGCCCAGCAGGATCACCCGCAGGTAATCCGCCGCCCGGCCTTCGATGGCCTGGGGGGTGTGCAGCAGGCGCAAAAAGGGCGTCGCCAGCGGCAGCCCCAGCAGCAGGATCGCCACCGATGCCGCCAAGCCGAACAGGCACAGGGTGCTCACTTCCCGGCGCAGGGAAGTGTCGTCCTCGGCCCCGAAAAACCGGCTCATCAGCACCGACGCGCCGATGGTCAGCCCGCTGACCCCCAGCACCGCGATGGTCATGACCGGGTTGGCCGCGCTGACCGCCGCCACCGCGTCCTCCCCCGCATAGCGGCCGATCACCACGGAATCCACCGCGTTGTACATCAATTGAAATAAGTTGCCCAGGATCACCGGCAGGGCATAAGCCGCCAAATGCCGGGCGATGGGGCCCTCCGTCATGCGCCGCATGGCCGCAGCCTCCTTTTATCCGCGTCGGCCGGGAAAAATTCCCAGCCGCATGATTATACCACCCCCCGCCCCGGGAAGCAACCCGGCAAACGCGATTCAGCCCGCCCCAACGTGGAGGTGACAAACGTGACCCGTAACGAGCAATGCCTGTACCTCATTCAGGCCCTGCAGCAGGAAATGCCCCAGTACGCCGATATTCCCATCCCCGCCCTGCCGCAAAAGCGGTGGAGCCTGCTGCGCAGCCTGATGAACGTGCGCCCGCCCCTGCCGGCGGACGACGCCTTTCTTTCTGTGCAGAACGCGTATCTGCAGGCCCTCACCCGGGAAAAGGGTGTGACCGACGCCCTGCGCCTGCCCCCCAGCCCGATCGATCCCCGGCTGCGCCTGTGGCAGGGAGATATCACCACCCTGCGGTGCGACACCATCGTCAACGCCGCCAACAGCCAGCTGCTGGGCTGCTTTTCTCCGTGCCATGGCTGCATTGACAACATCATCCATACCATGAGCGGGGTGCAACTGCGGCTGGCCTGCGATCAGCTGATGCGGGCTCAGGGGCACGAGGAGCCCACCGGCCAGGCCAAGATCACGCCGGGGTATAACCTGCCCTGCAAGTATATCCTGCATACTGTTGGCCCCATTGTGGATGGTCCATTGACCCACGAACACGAGCGTCTCCTGGCCTCTTGCTATCGAAGCTGCCTGGAGCTGGCGGAGGAAAACGGCTGCCAAAGCATCGCTTTCTGCTGCATATCTACCGGCGTGTTCATGTTCCCCAACCAACGGGCGGCGGAAATCGCGGTAAAGACTGTGCAAGCCTATTATGCAGAAACGGGCAGTGAAATCAACACCGTATTCAACGTTTTTAAGGATATCGATTTGCGGATTTATCAACAGCTGCTTTCTCCTGCCAGATAAAGAAAAGCAGGAATAAGTCAATATTTGGAGAGGGGCTTTCTTGTTATGGAAAAGGAAAATACAAGGGAAAGGATTGCTCAGGCTTGCCTGGAATTGTTGAACACGACCTCTCTTGAATCGCTGCGCACGCAGGAATTAATGGCGAAGGCAGGCGTATCCCGTTCCACCTTTTATCGATTGTTCCCCGATAAATTCGAGGTGGTCAACTGGATCTATCAAAAACAGGCGGAAGAGATCATCAAGGATTTGCCGGACCTGAAAAGCTGGAAGGAATGGACGCTTGTCCTGCATGCCTATATGCGGGAACATAAGCAGTTTTTCAGAAACATTGCCAGCTATCGCGGGCAGAATTCCTTTGAAGAATTCCTGTGCAGATACTTCATGGGAAATGTGAAAAAGACCCGCAGGGATATTGTAGAAAAGATGACGGACGAGCAGCGGTTTGCGATGTACGCTTTTTCTCTTGTGGGGGCGCAAGCTACT
>JAFUXH010000094.1 GCA_017470945.1 Clostridia bacterium
CCACCGAGGGCAGGCCCACGATCATGCAGGTGCGCACAAAATCCTTAAACTTGCTCATGGGCTTTTCGGAACGGGACAATTGCCGGGCCAGCATCAGCAGAATGGCCAGCTTGGCAAATTCGCTGGGCTGGATGGAGCGGCCCAGGATGCTGGACTGCAGCCAGCCCCTCAGACCGTTGGACACCTGCCCCACCACCAGCGTGATCAGCAGCAGGGCCAGCACCGCGTAATAGGCCAGCCGGGCACGGGCGCGGAACAGATCGGTGGGCACGGCCATGATCACGAAAATGACCACGGGCGACACCAGCAGAAAAATAGATTGCCACATGCCGGAACGGGAATTCAAAATCTTGTTCAGCAGCGGCACGTTGCCGCTCAGGTCCACATCGTAGGTGGCCATGGTGATGCACAGGATGCCAAAGAAGGATAGGGCGTACACCACCGCCAGCAGCGGCCAGTCAAAGTGCGCCTGGGATCGGCGCCTGGTTTCCGTCATCACGGACGATCACCTCCCCGATAGAAAAAACGCAAAATGGGGCTGGGGATATACTCCGGCAGCGCCGCCTCCTGGCCCAGCAGCCGCTTGGCCAGCACGGCGATGGCGGAAATCACCTGCTCATCCCCGCAGTTCAGCACCGTTTGATGCCTGAGCAGGGCCCTGTAAACCGCCTTGCTTTCCGGCACGATGCCCATCAACGGCATATCCAGCGCCAGGGCCAGGGCCTTGGGCGAGGCCATCACGCCCCGGCGCACCAGGGCGGGCTCCACCCGGTTGAACACGATCACGGGCCGGGGCTCTTCCTTTTCCTTCAACATCGCGCCAAGCTTTTCGGCGTCCCGCACGGATACGTCGTCCGCCGTGGCCACGATCACAGGCTCCGCCGCGGCGCCCAGCAGGTTTTTCAGCCCCCGGCCAATGCCGGCGGGCGCGTCCAGGATCACCACGTCCTTTTCCTCGGCCAGGCGGGTGATCAGGCGGCCCATTTCCTTGGCCTTCAGGTCGGATGGCTTCATCAATTGCGGCGCGGCCAGCAGGCACAGCCCGCCAATACCATTCACCCGCACCAGCGCCTGATCCAGGCTGCAGGCGCCCTTCACCACGTCCCCCAGGTCGTAGAGCACCTGGTCCTGGGCGTTCAGCATCAGGTCGGCGCAGCGCAATCCGGTATCCCCATCCAGCAAAACGGCTGTTTTCCCCAGCCGGGCGTAATATTCCGCCAGGCCGGCGGCCAGGGTGCTTTTCCCCACCCCGCCCTTGCCGGACATGATTGCAAAGATTTTTCCCATTGTTGTTCCTCGTGTAAAGCGAAAAGAAACGATGGATCGCGGTAACCGCCTTACGGGGCCAGGGTGTTGCCGCCGGGCAGGGCGATTTCCACTTCCTTCTTTTCCTTTTCATTCAGGTAGAATTTGATAAAGTCACGGGCGGCCGTGGTGGTGTAAGCGCCGGAATAACCGTTGGGGATGAAGGAGACCACGGCGATCTCCGGCTCCTCCTTGGGGGTCATGGCAACGAACCAGCCATTGTTTTCCAGGTCCAGCTTGATGCCGCCGATGGTGACCTGGGAGGTCCCGGTCTTACCGGCCATGACCTCGGTGGCCTCGTAGCCCCACAGATTCTTTTTGAAGAATTTACCGGCGGTACCGGTTTCATCAACCACGCCCTCCATCCCCTTGAGAATGTACTGCATATAGGGCTGGGCGCTTTCCAATACGTTGAAATGGGTGGCCGCGCGCTGGGAAAGGATCTCGCCCTCCGGCGACACGATGGAATCGATGATATTGGGGTTCCACACGATGCCGGTGCTGTTCAGCGCGCCCACGTAGCGCACCACGGCGATGGGCGTCAGCAGCGTGATCGACTGGCCCACGCCCATCTGGATCTCCTGGCTGCCGCCCCATTTGATGGTGTTCAGGTACGTCCACAGGTCGGTCATCAGGGCGGCCTGCATCACCATGGTGCGGGTCATATTCAATTCGGTCATGAAGATGGGGCGGGCGTTGACCACCCAGTCGTCGGAACTGGTGTTAATGGCCATGTCCATCAGCTTTTTGATGCAGGTATCCAGCCGCACCTCGTCGTATTCGATGCCGTAGCTGGCGCCGTAGTTGATCAGGTGGCGCTTGATGGCGTTGGCCACGATGATGGGGGTGGAAGTGACCTGCTCATCCAGGGATACTTCTTTGTCGTACAGGTTGGTCTGGTTGCCCACGATGGAGCGCAGTTCGCCCGGCAGATCGATGCCCGTTTTGCTGGTCAGGCCCATCTGGGAGGCGTATTTATACAGCCGCTCGGTGGAATCCAGCTTGTACAGGCGGGAGGCCAGGGTGTAGAAGAAATAGTTGCAGGATTTGGTCAGCCCGCTGGAAATATTCAGATCGGCGTGCTGGGCGGGGTAATTGGTCCAGCATTTGGGGGCGTCGGCGAAGTTATTGGTGTAATCCATGAAACGGCCGCCGTCGCTGATGGTTTCGGTGGGGGTCAGCACCCCGTTGGTCAGGGCCGCCAGGCCCGTGACCATCTTGAAAATGGAGCCGGGCTCGGCGCGGGTCTGGATGGCGTAATTCATCAGCAGGCCCCGCTCGTCCGCCACGATCTGCATGGCGGAATCGCCGCCCTTGACCATGGCGTTCAGATCGTAATTGGGGTACTGAGCCAGGGCCTTGATGTTGCCCGTTCTCACGTCCATCACGATCAGCACGCCGGTGGTGGCCAGTTTCAGGGGATATTCCTCCCAATCCCGGGTGGAAATCTTATCCTTATTGGTTTCCAGCCAGGAGGGATCGCGCATTTTTTCTTCCTGGGTGGTGCGGGTATTCTGCACGTTTTCCCGGATGCAACGCTCCGCCACCTGCTGCCATTCGGAGTCGATGGTCAATTTGACGGTGTTGCCGTCCGTAGGCTCCTGATAGGACAGTTCGCGGGTCACCTTACCGGCGGGGTCGGTTTCCACCACCCGGGTGCCCTGGCGCTCGGTGATATTGGCGGTCAGCCAGTTTTCCATGCTGTTTTCCACGCCGGCCTGGCCGATATAATCGCTCATGGCGTAGCCAGCGGGCTTCAAATCGCTGTAATAATACGCGGCGTTCTGGATTTTGCCGGTGTAGCCGATGATGGTGGCCGCCAGGCTGCCCTTGGGATACACCCGCTTATCCCCCATGCTGATGCCCACCCAGGGCATGGACATGCTGCGCCCCTCGATCTCGCTGACCGTTTCGTAGCTCACGTCCTCCGCGATGGCGATGGGCAGGGAGTTGAAGGCGTTATCCTGCATGGTGGTGTTGATGGCCATCACCTTGAGCACCGTCGCTTCATCCACGGGGATGATCTGGGTCACGGCGTTATTATTTACCGATACGGCGTCGGGCACCACGGAATTGCCGTACTGATCCAGCCGCAGCTCGTACTGCCCATCCCCCAGATCGGTGAAGCCATAGCGCTGGCGCAGCCGGTTATAGCACTGGGTGGCGGTGGCCAGGGTGCTGCTCAAATAATTATTGCTGTAAAAATAATCCTTCCGGGTGTTCCAGGCGCTTTCGGAAATGCCGTCGCCAAAGTTGAATTTCCACTGGCCGGATTCCTCATCCCGGATCAGGGGCGCCGTCACGCTCAGGGCGCCGCCGTGATTTTCCACGATCTCAATGGCTTCCAGCAGCATTTTGGTGGGGTAATCCCAATCCACGTTTTCCCGGTAGAAGGTGACGTTATAGGCCTTTTCGCTCTTGGCCAGCACCACGGAATTGACGTCGGTGATCATGCCGCGGCTGCCTTTAATGGCGATGCTTTTGATACTCAAATTGCCGGTTTCCTCGGCATACTCCGTGCCCTTGACCACCTGCAGGTTGAACAGGCCGTACACCAGCACGCCGAACATGGCCATCACCGCGCCGGTGAACACCAGGAAACGGGTGTTGAGCATATCGAGCTTCTTGCGTCTTTTCTTTTCGCCTTTGAATAAATCCCGGTTTGCCTTTCGGCTCAAATCAATTCACCTCCCTGGCGGCGTTTTCCCCGGCGGGGATAGATGCCCAGGAACAGCCGCGCCGGCCCCATCAGCACCGCCGCGATGGCCATGGTGTACAGCACCGACGCCACCGCCCGGCCCAGATGGGTAAAGCTCATATCGACGCCGATCAGATACATGTAAGCGGTCAAAACGATGTTGAGGATCAAATCCATCAGCCCGGCGCACAGCACGATGCGCAGATGGGCGGGCAGATCCCCGTCCCGATAGCCGCCGGTCATCCGGTTCAGCAGCCGAAGGGGGCCTTTGCCCTCGCCCCGGCGGCTGCGGCGGATATCGTTGATCATGCGCCGGCGCTCCCGCTGCCGATCGCTCATATCGGCGAAGAATTGGGCGCAGATCATGGCGATCACCGGATAGGCGATGATGTACAGCCCGGGCACGTTGCCCAGCATGCTTTCCATCATCATGCCGATCAGGCAGGAGGCGCAGAACGTGTATTTCTTCCCCAGCGACACCGTCAGGATGGCCAGGGCCGCGAACAGCACGCTGCCCGAAATGCCGCCGATGGTGAAATACTGCATCACGCACACCTGGATCAGATAAGCCAGCACGGTGATCAGCAGGGCCTTCAATACTTTCGCAACGGATCTCACGCGTCATCCTCCACC
Source organism: Clostridia bacterium (assembly GCA_017470945.1). Classification (GTDB taxonomy): domain Bacteria; phylum Bacillota; class Clostridia; order Christensenellales; family Aristaeellaceae; genus RUG563. Next base: position 4,637 of record JAFUXH010000094.1, read on the forward strand.
GTCATATCGCCCGGATCCGGCGTAGGCACGGGGCTGGGCGTGGGTGTAAATGTGGGCCGGGGCGACGGCGTGGGCGTATGATCGGCGTCCTCCGCCTGCACGTATTCCAGGTTCTCCGGCATGGCCGTGGCGTTGGGATCGGGGGTGGCCGTCACCCGGGGCGTGGCCGTCGGCGCGGGGCTGGGCGTGGGCGTTTCTTTGGTCTCCGTGCCCGTGGGCGTATTGGTGGGCCCAAACAGGAAGTCGCTCAGCCCGCCCACCTGCCAAGTGGGAATGGGCTGGGGCGTGGCCAGGGGCTCCAGCATCAGGCTGGCCGAGGTGGTATCCCGCTGCTGGGCTGCCTCGGCATAGGTGGGCTTGTAGCGATACACCGTCACATACTCCAGATGCTGAAAATCTACCACCGGCTCCAGCACCACGTAGGATTTGTTATCCTCCATGCCGCGGGTGCTCTCCCGGATATAGCCGATGGGGATGCCCTTGGGGAATTCCAGCCCCACGCCGGATGTGACCACCGTGTCGCCCGGCCGGGGCAGGGAATTATCGGGCAGGTAATACATGCGGCACATGGCTTCACCGTTGATCCCCAAAGTGCCCTTGACGGACCCCTGGTCCCGGCTGGACTGCACCAGCGCCGCCACGGTGCAGTCGCTGTTGATGATGCAGCGCACCTTGCAGGCGTACTCGCTCACGTCGTAGGTGACGCCCACCAGGCCGCCCTGGGCCACCACGGCCATATAATCCTCCACGCCGTTGGCCCGTCCCACGTCCAGATCCAGGGTGGAAAAAAAGTTGCTGGAATCGGTGCCGATCACCGTGGCCGCCACGGGGTTCATGCTGCGGTTGCGGTTCTGCTCATCCAGCAGGTCGTACAGCGATTCGTTGGTGCGCCGCAGCTCCTCATTCTGGGCCACCAGGTTGGCGTAATCATCCAACAGCAGGGTCAGCTGTTCATACTCATATTCGATGTTGCCCCGGATCTTCAGCGTGCGCAGATAACCGGCCACGCTTTCCGTGACCCTGGAAAAAATATCCTGCACCGGCGTCACGATGGACGTGACCCACCGACGGGGGGTGTTGAGGATGGAAGCGTTGACGAAATTCGACACCACCATCAACGCCACCAGCACGAACAGGAAAACGCACAGGCCCACCGTGACGATGCTGCGCACGAAGCCCCGGCGCTCCTCGGCCTCGCTGACGCGCTTCTTTTTCCGGCTTTTTTTCTTGGCGTTGGTTTTCTTGGGCTTTTTCCGGGGCTGCCCCGGGCCGTCCTGCCCTGCCTCATCCTCCGGCTGGGCGGGGCGGCTCTGGCTGCTTTCCACCTTTTTGGCCTCCCGGTCCCAGGCTTCCTCCGCCAGCTTTTTGCTTTCCGGGGCGGCGGAAGCGCTGTTGCCGCTTTCCTCCGCCTGCTCCCTGCCCTGGCGGGGCTCCGGGGAGGGCTGCCCTTTTTCCTCGGCGTGGGAGGCGTTTTGATCCTCCGCCATCCGCTGGGCCCAGGCGGGCAGGCGCTGGTCATCCTCGTCGGGCAAAAGCCAGTCCTTATCCAGGCCCTGCAGGTTTTCGCTTTCGGAAAATTGATGTTCCCGATCTCTTGCCATGTGTTACTCCTCGCCATCCTCCCGCAGGAAGCTGGATTTGCCAATGCGATGCAATAGTTCGATATTGTCCGCCAAATGCCCCACGCCCAGGGCCGCGCTGTTGGAAGGATCCCGGGCCAGGAGCACCGGCATCTGCAATTCCTGGGCGATGAACTGATCCAGGCCGAACAATTGGGCCCCGCCGCCGGTGAGGTGGATGCCGGAGCGCATGATATCCCCCAGCAGTTCCGGCGGCGTGCGGGACAGCACGTGCTCGATGGCCGACAAAATGGCGTTGCAGGGCCCCTGCAGGGCCTCGTACACGCGGGTGGAGGAAATTTCCGCCGTCTGGGGCAGGCGGGTGATCATATCCCGGCCCCGCACCAGCACCCGGCGCTCCTCCTTCAGCGGCAGCGCCGCGCCCAAGGATACCTTCACATCCTCGGCGGTGCGTTCGCCGATCACCATGTTGAATTCACTTTTCACATAGGCGATGACCTCTTCATCCATCTTGATGCCGCCCATGCGGATGGAACGAGAGGCCACCACGCCGCCCAGGCTGATCACCGCCGCCTCGCAGGTGCCGCCGCCGATATCCACCACCATGGAGCCCACCGCGTCGAACACCGGCAGGCCCAGGCCCAGGGCGGAGGCGAAGGGCTTTTCGATCAGGATCAATTGGTTTTCGCCGCTGCGCACGCCGGCGTACACCGCCGCCCGCTTGACCGCCCGCTTTTCAATGGGCGACACCCGGCAGGGGATGGTGATGATGGCCCGGGGCTTCACCAGCATGGACGCCCCGATGGCCTTGCGCACAAAATACTGCAGCATCAGCTGCGTCATATCAAAATCGCGGATCATGCCGTCCGCCAGCGGGCGGACCTCCATCACGTCGTTGGACGTGCGGCCCGCCAGGATCCGCGCCTCTTCCCCAATAGCGCGCACCGCGTGGCGGCCGCCGCGATCCACCACCAGCATGGAGGGCTCGTCGATCACGATACCTTTTTTCTTCACGTAAACCCGGGTATTGGCGGTGCCAATATCAATTCCTATATCCGGCGCGATGATTGCCATGTATCTTCATCCATCCGTTTCTCTTACAGATTCTCGATCCCAGCTTCCTTCAGCATATCCCTTACCAGCGCCATGGGCAGGCCGATCACGTTGGAATAGCTGCCCTCGATGCGCCTGACATACATACCGCCGATGCCCTGCAGGGCATACGCCCCCGCCTTATCCATGGGCTCCCCCGTGCGGACATAGCGCAGGATGTCATCCTGGCTGAGGGCGGAAAACAGCACCTTCGACGCATCGAAGCGCACGTCCTCCCGCCCGTCGGCGGCGATCACGCACACGCCGGTATACACCGTGTGCCACGCCCCGGCCAGGTGGGTCAGCATGTTCACGGCGTCCTGCTCATCCCGGGGCTTGCCCAGCACCCTGCCCTCCTGGAACACCACCGTATCGGCCCCGATCACGGTGTGGCCGGGGTGATTTGCCGCCACGGCCCGGGCCTTCCGGCGGGCGTTTTCCATCACCAGCGCTTCGGGCAGGCCCTGCTTGATCTCCTCCGCATCGGCAGTAACGACCGTAAAAGGCAGGCCCGTGTAGCCCATCAATTCCTTCCTGCGGGGGGAGGAGGACGCCAATATCAACGATTCAGCCATCGGTATTTCTTCCCTTTCCGGGCGGATTCCGTATTTTTCTTTTCGCATCCGCCGGGTTTCCTTCCGCCTTTTTGGGTACACAAAAAAGGCGCCCCCTATTATAGCATACTTTGGGGGCGCAAGTACAGTGGTTTTGCAATCATTTGAAATGAAATTGTAAAAGAATTTTCTTTTCAATTCGGGCAAAAATTTGTCAAGCCCGCCTTTTCCGCCGTATCAGCCGTTGCCATAATTGACGTACAGCACGCAGTTATGCAGCTCCAGGAATTCCCCGGCGTTGATCTCCACCATCATTTCCGGATCGATCAAGGCCGCCTCGTCCAGGGCCGCGTCCTCCCCGTCGGAAAACAGGCTGGTCACTTTGGCCCAGGCATCCTCCTCCGCCCCGGGCATGGGCTCCAGCCGGTAGTCGAAATAATTGTGTTCGTCGGGCAGCTGCGCGTCGCAGAAGAACCGCCCGCTGCCGGAAAACAGCGCTTCATCCTCCATTGGATCGCCCGGATCGTCCGGGTTCAGCAGCACGGGCAGGCTGCCCTGCCGCGCCGCGGTAAGCACGCCCTCCCCCGTCAGGGTCACCTGCGTGCCTGCCGGGATATACACGGTGTAATACACCGGCTGATCGCCCGCGGCCGCATGGTAAACTTCCGGCAGCGCTGTTTCCGTTTTCGTCAGCGTCAGGGCCGCTTCCTTGCCCGGTTCCACCGTCAGCAGCCACAGGCCCGCGTCGTCCTCCCCGGCGATCCGGTTTTCTCCCACCGCAATTTCCCGGTCCGCGTCGTGCCACAAATCCTCCTCCAGGATCAGGCGCACACCCTCCGCCGGCGCGAAAAAGTTGCCTTCACCGCGCTGGCGCAATTGCAGCATGCCGCCGTCCACGGGCCGAACCAGTTGGGCCAGGCGGTTCCAGGTGCTGTGTTCCTGATCCCCCGGAACGGTGTAAATGGGGAACGCCTCGGCGTAACCCTCCTCGTCCACGCCGATGGGTAAATCCGCGTAGCCCATCCGCCCGCCGCCATGGATGCCGGCATAGCGGCCGGTGAGCTGCACCGAGGATTTCTCCACCATCCCCGCGACGCCAAAATCCATCATGGAGCCGTACAGCGCCCAATACCGATCCTGGGTCTCCCCCAGCACCGTCAGGGCCGCGCCCTGGGGCACGATCGCGCCGTCCGCCAGGCTCAATTCCCGCAGGGCATAGGCGTCCTTCATTTTCTCCGTCACCTGCCAGGGCTGCACGAACACCGTCAGATCCTCCTGGTGCACGTAACCTGCCATTTTGTTGGCCGAATGGCGTTCGTAATGATCGTTGAGGTCGCCGTAGCTTTCCACCCAAGCCCAGCCCGCCCGGGTGTAATCCGTCACCCGCACCGGCACCCCAGCGTACAGCACGCCGGCCTCCCGGGTCAATTCCTTATCCTGATACAGCGTCACCCGGTCGCCTCCGTCGGCGGGGATCACGAACGCGTCGGGGATTTCCGTAACGCGGTCGGTCAGCTGGGCGGTGCGCACATAACCATGCAGATCACTGCCGATCCGCTGCACATAGCGCCAATCGTCCCCCACGTCGCCCAGCACGTTGACCCGGCCGGATATCACCGCCACTTGCCCGCCCTGGCCGCTGGGCGTTTCCCGCAGCACCACCCGGCTGTCCACAGGCATGGCGGTCACCAGCAATCCCGGCGCGCCGTAATTCCGGTTTTTCCGCATCAGGTACTGCTTCATGGCGTAACCCTCTACCAGAACGGAAGCATTGCTCCACTGGCCGCCGTGCACCTGCACGCGGGCCCATACCGTCCCGTCCCCATCCGTCGTTTCATCCAGCACCGTCACCGGCGTGCCGCTGTAAAACCGGCCCAGAGACGCCGACGCGGCGTTGGGCTGTTCCCGAACGTTCAGCCGGTCCGCCACCAGCGGATTGGCGATCACCGCCTGATAGGGGATCAATCCGTTTTCCTTCTCCGCCCGGCAGCCCAGAGGCGTCAGGCACAGCGCCGCCAGGAAGAGCAACAGGAATTTCTTCATTTTCTTTCCCTCCTTGGTGTTTCTCATCTATATAAACGACGGAAGCGAGGAAAATGTTTCACATATTTGAAAATTATCACAAAAAGCCGTTGGATATCGATCCAACGGCTCAGACTGCCGAAAAACCCCTGTTTTCGGGCGAAAGCAGGGGTTTTTTTGATGATTTGAAGCAGCAACGCCGCTCATCTTTCTTCCCGGAAATAGGCCAGGCCCAGGCTTTGGGGAGGCTGCTTTTCCCGGTTATTGCGGATGCTGGAAATGACCAGCACGATGATGGTGACCACGTAGGGCAGCATTTTATACAGTTCCTTCACCGCCAGGTTGAGGCCGGAGGGGATATACATGTGCAGGATATACAGCCCGCCGAACAGGAAGGAGGACAGCACCCCCACGTTGGGCCGCCAGATGGTGAAGATCACCAGGGCGATGGCCAGCCAGCCCCGGTCGCCAAAGGCGTTGTTGCTCCACACGCCGCTAGCGTAATCCATCACGTAATACAGCCCGCCCAGCCCGGCGATCATGCTGCCGATGCAGGTGGCGGCGTATTTGTACCGGCTCACGTTGATGCCGGCGGCGTCGGCGGTGTTGGGGCTTTCGCCCACCGCCCGCAGGTGCAGGCCCACCCGGGTGCGCCGCAGGATGTAAGCCGTCACCAGGGCGATGATCACCGCCAGGTACGCCAGGAAACCGTAGGATAAAAACACCTTGCCAAACCACCCCAGGCGGTCAGCCACAGGCAGGGAGGCATGGAAATACGCGCTGGTGGCGGACAGGGCGATGGAGGGCACCGAGCTGCCGCTGAGCTTGATCAGCGACCCGCCGAAGAAATTGCCCACGCCCACGCCGAAGGTGGTCAGCGCCAGGCCGGTCACGTTCTGATTGGCCCGCAGTGTCACCGTCAGGAAGCAGTAAATCAGCCCCATCAGCAACGAGCCCAGCAGGCAGCACAGCAGGGGGATCATGGTGGCCAGGAAGCCGTTGATATCGGCCTTGCTGGCCAGGGATTGCTCGTACAGGAACGCGCCGATCACGCCGCTGATGCCGCCCACATACATGACGCCGGGGATGCCCAGATTCAAATTGCCGCTTTTTTCCGTCAGCGTTTCGCCGGTGCTGCCAAACAGCAGCGGGATGCCCTGCACCACGGCCCGGGGAATGAACGAAATGAGATCAAACATGGCTGGCAGCCTCCTTCCCGGCGGGCTTGCGGAAATTGATCTTATAAGAAATGAAGAATTCACTGCCGATGATGAAGAACAGGATCACGCCGGTCAGGATGTCGGAGAAGGAGGCGTTCAGCCCGATCTTGGAGGCCACCTCGCCGGCCCCCCGCTCCAGGAACACCAGCAGGAAGGAGGTCAGGATCATCCAGATGGGGTTGAATTTGGCCAACCAGGACACCATGACGGCGGTGAACCCCCGGCCGCCCACCAGGGTGGTGGTCAAGGTATGGTTCAATCCGCCAGTCAGCAGCAGCCCCGCCACGCCGCACACCGCGCCGGACAGGCACATGGTGCGCACGATCACCCGGTCCACCCGGATGCCCACGTAGCGGGCGGTGTTCTCGCTTTCGCCCACCACGGAAATTTCATATCCGTGCTTGGAATAATTCAGGTAAAAATACATGGCCACGCAGATCACCAGCACCACCACGATGCTGAGCAGGTATTTGTTGCCGAACAGGTCCGGCAGCCAGCCCAGGTTAGTGTTCAGGTTGATCACGCCGATCTGGCCCGAGCCCTTGGGCGATTCCCACACCACGCAGAAATACGCCACCAATTGGGTGGCCACGTAATTCATCATCAGGGTAAACAGGGTTTCGTTGGTATTCCACTTGGCCTTGAAGAACGCCGGGATCACGCCCCAGATCGCCCCCGCCGCCACGCTGGCCACCGCCATGCACACGATGATGGCCCAATGGGGCAGCGCGTCCCGCAGCAGGATCATGCACGCCGCCGACGCCAGGCAGCCGATCAGGGCCTGGCCTTCGCCGCCGATATTCCAGAAGCGCATGCGGAAGGCCGGGGTGACCGCCAGGGAAATGCACAGCAGCATGGCGGTATTTTGCATGGTGACCCAGATTTTCCGGGCGGAGCCGAAGGAACCGTTGAAGATGGTGGTATAGATCTGCAGGGGGTTTTGCCCGGTCATGATCACGCTGATCACCGCGCACACGATCAGCGCCAGCACCACGGCCCCCAGGCGGATGCCCCACGCGCCCCACCAGGGCAGCACCGCCCGCTTGGAAATGTGAAAGAGGGGCTCCTTCTTTTTGTCATCACGCATGGGCCTTTTCACCTCCCACTTGGGTCATCATCATGCCCACCTGACGCTTATCCGCGCCCCGGCCGGGGATCTCGCCGCTGACCTTGCCGCCGCACAGCACCAGGATCCGGTCGGCCAATTCCAGCAGCACGTCCAGATCCTCGCCCACGTAGATCACGGCCACGCCGCTTTCCTTCTGCCGGTTCAGCAGCCGGTAAATGGTATAGGATGAATTGATGTCCAGCCCCCGCACCGGGTAGGCCGCCATCAGCACCTTGGGAGTGAAGGCGATTTCCCGGCCCACCAGCACCTTCTGCACGTTGCCGCCGGACAGCCGGCGCACCGGCGTGTTGGTGCCGGGGGTGGAGATTTCCAATTCCCCGATGATCTGATCGGCCAGGGCCTTGGGCTTTTTCCGGTCCAGGAAGCCCGCCGGGCCCTTGCGGTAGCTGCGCAGCATCATATTATCAGTAATGCCCATGCTGCCCACCAGGCCCATGCCCAGCCGGTCCTCCGGCACAAAGGACAGGCGCACCCCCAATTCCCGGATCTCCAGGGGTGTTTTATCCTTCAGGTTGATGATTTCATCCTCTTTGAACAGCACGTCCCCCGATTCCACCCACTTTTTGACGGCGCTTTTGCGCATACCGTCGAAGGAAACGGGCTTCATGTTCCCATCGTGGAAGGCCCCCTGCGCGCCCAATTGGCGCACCCGCTTCATGCTTTTGTGGAAGAAGGTGACGGGTTTATCCTTCTTGGGGTTGTGGAAAATGATTTCCCCCGATTCCAGGGGCTGCAGGCCGGCGATGGCCTCCAGCAATTCCTTCTGGCCGGAGCCGGCGATGCCGGCAATGCCCAGGATCTCGCCGCTGCGGGCGGTGAAGGACACGTGATCCAATTTCACCGTGCCCTCTTCGTTGCGCACGGTCAGATCCTTCACCACCAGGCGGGGCTGGGGATCCACGGGCTCAGGCCGGTCGATATTCAGCGTCACGGCGTGGCCCACCATCATGTTGGTCATTTCCTGGGCGGTGGTTTCCCGGGTCATCATATCGCCGATATACTGGCCCCGGCGCAGAATGGCCACCCGGTCGGACAGAGCCTCCACCTCGTGCATTTTGTGGGTGATGATCACAATGGCCTTGCCGTCGTCGCGCATGTTGCGCAGCACGGCGAACAGTTTATCCGTTTCCTGGGGCGTCAGCACGGCGGTGGGCTCGTCCAGGATCAGGATATCGGCCCCGCGGTAGAGCACCTTGATGATCTCCACCGTCTGCTTCTGGCTGACCGACATATCGTACACCTTTTGCGTCGGGTCCACCTCGAAGCCGTAGGTATCGCAGATCGCCTGGATCTTCCGAGCGGCGTCCTTCAAATCCAGCTTGCCCTCCAGGCCCAGCACGATGTTTTCCGCAGCCGTCAGCACGTCCACCAGCTTAAAATGCTGGTGGATCATCCCGATCCCCAGTTCAAACGCCATCCAGGGGGATTTGATGACCACGGGCTTGCCATCCACGGCAATTTCCCCCTCGTCGGGGAAATAAATGCCGGACAGCATGTTCATCAGCGTGGTTTTGCCGCTGCCGTTTTCCCCCAGCAGGGCCAGGATCTCCCCCCGGTAAATATCCATGCTCACATGGTCGTTGGCCACCACCTTGCCAAAGCGCTTGGTGATGCCCCGCATGCTGATCGCGGCGGTTCTGGTATCCAAAGGCTTCACTCCCCTTGCGTCGTTTGGGCTGCTTACTGCAAAGGACGGCGGGGCGGCCGGCGCCCCCGCCCTCATCCGCAGTACGCCCGAATCAAAGTCGAAAGGGCTGCCCCGGCCCCGAAGGACCGGGACAGCCCGCGTCAGTCAACAGGATGCGCGCATCAGGCGCCCAGGATTTCGATGCCGTCGATGTCCAGATCGAAATAGGGGGCGGAGCGGTATTCGGATTCGGCGAAATAGCCGTCCTTGATCACTTCGGTTTCGCCCACGAAGTCTCCCAGGTCGTCCACGTCGGCCAGGTAGGTGGTCAGGGCTTCGCCGTTGACGGTGAAGGTAGCGGTGTCGTACACCTTGATGGAGCCATCCAGCAGGCCGGCCTTCACTTCTTCGATCTTGGCGGCGGTGCCTTCAGCGGCAGCGGCTTCGTTGATCTCGCTCAGCTCCACAGAGCCGGTTTCGATGGTGCCGGTCCAGTCGGCGGCGATTTCTTCACCGGTGACGACGCAGTTGATCATGTATTCAAAGTAGGGTTCCCAATTGATGCGGGAGGATACGATGAAGGTGTTGGGGCAGGCGGAAACGGTGCTGCCGTTGTAGGAGATGTTGGGGATGCCGGCGGTTTCGCAGGCGGTGGGGGCGCCCCAGGAATCGGCGTGCTGGCTGACCAGCTTCACGTCGCGGCCGATCAGCATCTGGGCGCCTTCCTTCTCCAGGGCTTCGTCATACCAGGAGTTGGTGAAGGTCACTTCCATGGTGGCAGTGGGGCACACGCTGCGGGCGCCCAGGAAGAAGCTGGTGTAGCCGCTCTTCACTTCGGCGTAGGGATAAGCGCCCACGTAGCCGATCTTGGCGTCTTCCGCGGCGAATTCGCCGTTGGCGATCATTTCATTCAGCTTCAGGCCGGCGGCCACGCCCGCCAGGAAACGGCCCTCGTAAATGGAAGCGAACGCATTGTGATAGTTGGCCAGGCCGGCGGTGTGGGCCTGGGTGCCGGTGGCGTGGCAGAATTCCACGTTGGGATATTCCTTGGCGGCCTGCAGCATGAAGGATTCATGGCCGAAGCTGTCGGCGAAGATGATGTTGCAGCCTTCATCCTCCACCAGTTCCTCGGCGGTGGTCAGGCACTGCTCGCCTTCGGGGATCTGGGTCTTGAGCACATAGGCGATGCCCAGCTTGTCGCAGGCGGCCTTAGCGGCGTCGATGAAGTTCTTGTCGTAGGTAGAGTTTTCATCGTGCAGGAAAATGAAGCCGATCTTCACGTCTTCCTTGGCGATGGGGGCCTTTTCGGCCAGCGCGGCCACGGTGCCCAGGCACAGACACAGCGCCAGCAGCAGAGCGATTCCCTTTTTCATGGTTGTTTCCTCCTCCGTTGTCATTCCCGAATTTATTTGGATCAATCGTCCTCCAGCAGGATGTGGCCATCCTCAATGCTTTTTACGATTGCCAAAGACGAAAGCTTCACGCCCATGGCGCGCAGGTTCTTCCCTCCGGGCATGAACCCTTTTTCGATCCCGATGCCGACGCCAACCACCTGGCAATCCGTCTGGGCGCACAGGGCCATCATGCCCTGGCAGGCCTGGCCGTCGGCAAGGAAATCGTCGATGATCAGCACCCGGCTGCCGGCGGGCAGGTATTTTTTATCCACCCGGATCACGTTTTCCCGCTTGTGAGTGAAGGAATACACCTTTGCCTGGGCCACGTCGGGGGACTGCACCACCGTGGCGCTCTTTTTCGCAAACACCACCGGCAAATTGCCCATGGCGCGGGCCACCGCCACGGCGATGGCGATGCCGCTGGCTTCCACTGTCAGGATGATCTGCGGCTTTTCCTCCCGGAACCGGGCGGCCAATTCCTCCCCCATCGCAAACAGGAGCGCTGTATCGATGCGGTGATTCAGGAACATATCCACCTTCACGATATCCGTTCCCAGCCCCTGGCCATACATAGCGATTGCTTCACGCAGCGCCTGCATCGATCCATCGCTCCTTTCCTTGTTGGGAAAACCCGAACATTTCAAGAGAACACGGCTTTATTGTACAGGAAATTAGCCCAAAAATCAACCCTTTTTTCCGAAAAAAATCGCATTTTGACCTCCATTGGCGAAATTGGCCGCCTTTTTGCCATTTCCGCTCAAAGCCTCGCACCGACGGATAAAAAGGCGGCGTCGCCATAAAAAAGGAACGAACGCGTTCCGTCCGTTCTTCCTGTAATACGTCATTCTCATGAAATACCAGCGTATTTTCCGCCGGAGGGGCCACAATAGCATTGACCTTGAAAACAGGAGGTGAAAAGCGATGAATCAGCAAAGCAGCCAGAATGGCAGCCGGGCCAACGTGCCCGAAGCGCGGGGCGCCCTGGACAACATGAAGTTTGAAATCGCCCGGGAACTGGGCATCAACTTCAAACAGGGCTACAACGGCGACCTGACCAGCCGGGAAAACGGCTATGTGGGCGGATACATGGTCAACCTTCTGCAACCAAAGGAAGTATTTTTTTAGGTCTCCCCCTGCCCCGTTTTTCCTGGTATAATTCCATGGTTTTTTCCGTGCCGTCGTTGAGGAAAACGTCCAGCTGCATGTGGGTTTCGTCCAGGGCCGTTGCGTTGATGCGATCCACCAGCACGTCCATCATAGCCGGGGTGATGTCGTCGGGGCTGAGCAGATTTGCGCCGGCCTCCATCATCTTCCGCATAGCCTCCAGCCGCTTTTTCAGCTCCGAATTATCCTGGATTTTCTGATTGAGCTGCTCGATCTGTTCGGTAAGGGCTGTGATATCGCCTTTGATCTCGGCGCTCATGGTCAGGAAATCCTCGTCGCTGATTTTGCCGTCCAGGTTGAATTGCAGCAGCTTAGTGCGCTTTTGCTTTTCCTTGTCGATCTGCGCTTCCAGCCTTGTGACCTCTTTTTTCAGGTCACTGCCCTGGCGCATCCCCTCCAGCTGTTCCACCAGGCCTTCCAGGGAAGCGCCCGCGTCCTCCTTGAATTCCTGGAACATAGAGAAGATCGCCTGCTTGATCTCGCTCTCGTACAAATGCCTGGATGGGCACTTATCCGCCCCGTTTTTCTTTTTATTGGAGCAGATCCAGCAGCTGTTCAGCTGCTTTTCCTTTGTATGCCGCACGGACGCCAGCCGATGATACAGCACCCCGCAATGGGTGCAGTACATTTTGCAGGACAGCAGGTTCCCGTGGTTGTATTGGCCCCGATGCTGCTTCACGTCCCGGCTCCGCTTTTCCAGGATCACATTGGCCCGCTCCCACACTTCCTCGGAAACGATGGCGGGCACGTCCCCGGATTCGTCCTTGAACATCACCCATTTTTCGGCGGGAATCCGAATCTGCTTACCGTCGAAGGGATCGGAAATGGTGGTCTTGCCCCCGCAGAACCAGCCCTTGTATTTGGGATTGCGGATCATCTGCGCCATGGTGGCGTGATTGATGGCGTTTCCATTGCTGCTGCGCAGGCCCCGTTCGTGGAACAGCTTTTCCAGTTGGTTCAGGCTATACTCCCCGGTGGCGAACAGGGTGAACACTTCCTTCACGAAAGCTGCTTCCTTGGGATTGATGACCAAGCGCTTGTCCACGTAGTCATATCCATAGATCCGGCTACTGCCGAACACCCGGCCATTCTTGATGGCCTGCCGGTCGCCGAATTTCACGCGCTCGGAAATCTTCCGGCTTTCATCCTGGGCAATGCCACTCATGATGGTAAGCCGCAGCTCGCTGTCCGGCTCCAGGGTGTTGATATTATCGTTGGTGAAGAATATCCCCACCCCGCAGCGCAGCAGATCCCGGGCGTTCAGCAGGGAATCCACCGTGTTCCTGGCAAAACGGGAAACCTCTTTGGTCAGGATCAGGTCGAACAGGCCCAGCTTTCCGTCCCGCACCATGTCGTTGAAGCGCTCCCGCTTCCGGGTAGAAGTCCCGCTTTTTCCTTCGTCGATGTAGCCGGGCACATACGTCCAGGCGGGCTTGCTCTTGATGAGCTCCTCGTAGTACTGCTCCTGGTTCCCCAGGGAATTGATTTGCTCGTCGCTGTCCGTGGATACGCGGGCGTAATAGGTCACGCGAAGGGGCAATTCATAGATCGTCTGTGTCTTCAGGCACTCCCGAATCTGAAACAGATTCATGTGACACCTCCTCTCTGAATATGTGTGGTTTCACATTTATTATATTCTGTAATACGTTTATTGTAAAGAGGAAAAATGTCAACATTTCGCGCTAATTCGGTATATTCTTCCTGGGAAATCATATTTTCCCGCCGTAAAAGGTTAATATAGTACATACTCCAGAAGGTTCTTGCCGCTTTGCTCATTCCTTAATATACCTCCCGGTAATAGAGTTTATAATTTTACCAGCTTTCATACATCGAAAACGGCGCTGGATAAGATTGTCAGGAAAGCGTGGAATGACGATCCTGACCTGCTGATGGGAATACGAGATATAGTGCATACAGTTTTCTCCTTTAATATTTTGTTTAAAAGATAGGGAGCCGCCTCGCCCTGGCAGCTCCCTTGAGATGAAAACACGCCAATGGATTTACGCTTTCTCATCGGCGCATCAACCAGCATATCAACTGGCCCTGTGAACGGAGCCTGCACCCGTCTTTCGGTGTGCAACAGTAGCCCCGTGTGATATTCAATTTTATAAACCTGGACTTTACAATTTGCTTACCTCTCCTCCCAGTTCTGCCGTCTGGGCTTCTGTGTCCGCGTCTCCTGGGATTTCTGCTTGTAGGTTTGCAGTAATTCATGGATGGACGGCCTGGCCTGCTCTTTGATTTTCTCTTTTGCTGCTTCCCGGGCAGCAGGCAAGCGGAGCGCTTCAACGACCTTTTCAAAAATCGTCTTGGCTTTCTTTTTCAGCGTGTTGGCTGCTTTCCCGAACCACTCAACCACAAGCTCCCGGTCTTTTTGCTTCATCTTGATCTCCGGCGACATCACCTTTTGCTTGCCTTTTTCCAGGATCATCAGGTCTTGCTTCTGCGTCTCTTGGATAGCCTCGGCTGCAACGACTTTGACCGCTTCTCTGTAGGCGACATCGGCCACAGCATCCAGCGCCGCATTGGCATCGGAGAGCTTTTCCAGCTTGTCCTCCAATTCCGCAGATTTCTGAGCGATGATCCGG
>JAFUXH010000095.1 GCA_017470945.1 Clostridia bacterium
GCAGGCCCCGTCGCCGATCATGACGGCGATGGCCAGGGCCAGCACCGTCATGGGGAACACGGTGGTGTTGGCGGCGTTGCCGAAGGACCCCAGGTAATCGGCGTTGGCGATGTAGATTTGGTCCACGATGTTGTACAGCGCCGCCACCACCAGGGAAATGATGCAGGGAATGGCGTACTTGCGCATCAATTTGCCAGGCTTTTCCTTGACCAGGAATTCGTTGGCACGGGTTTCGGACATGTTTTTTTCACTCCTCTGAAATAAAAAATACACGCGAATCACTGCCGTATCGTATCTGCGCAATGACTCGCATGTATCGTGTCATAAGCATTGTAATGGATACAAAGCCGCTTTGTCCATGGCGAAGCAGGTGCTAATCAAGCCGGATTTTCCATTTCAAAGGTGGGCAGCGCCCGATACAGCTTGTAAACGAGGAAGGAACACACGCCCGTCGATGCCAACAGAATCAAAAGCAGCGCGTCCAGCCAGCCCGTCCAATTCCGGATGCAGGACACAACGGCGGCGATTACCGCCACCAGCGTCAGCATCATGTGCAGGATGCAGGGCAAGCGGATAAAATGGTCGATGCCTTCAAATTCCCGCTGGTACATCTGCCCTTTCGCCCGATAAAACCGCACAATGCCGATGATTTCCGCGGCCAGGGCAACCAATGCCGCCGTGGCGGCGAAGGAGACCCAGTTGTGCCGCGTGACGCCGGTGGGGATCAGCCCGCAGGCCAGGGACACCACTGCATTGAGCACAGAAAGCGCTAACATCTGCCGCTTGGTTTGCTTGATTGCGTTCTCCGGAGCGTTCCAGCCGTACCATTTGGTGTTGGTCATAAACCGGGGCATGATCATTCCCTCCTAAAGATACGAGGGATTTCTGGGGGAAACCATTCTTTGAAGCCAAAGAATGGTTTCCCCCAGCCCCCTTTCCAAGAAAGCAGTATGGGGACTGTTGAAGTCTTTACAGGTGATAAAGCCTCTCCGCATTACCACCCAGAATCAAAGCCTTCTCTTCTTCGGATATGTTCAGCTTCCTGACGAAATCCGCCCCTTCCAGCAGCCACACGGGCCGCACGGGATAGCTGGTGCCAAACAGGATGTGATCCGCGCCCAATACTTTCACGGCGCATTCCAGCTGCTCCTTGCCCCAGGGCTGGGCATGGCTCATCTCAAAGAAGATGTTGTTTTTGAGCTGCTCCACCACCAGTTCGTTATCATCCTTGAACCGGCTGACGGCCTCCTGCACCTTGGGTTTTTTCGGGAACCACAGGCTGGTGTAGGCGAAGAACCCGCCGCCCAGCATGGAGTGAACCAGCTTCACGTTGGGATACTTGGTGAAGAACCCGCTGAACAATTCCCGGCCGATGGCGGTGGCCTGATCAATACAGCGGCCGTAGCTGCGGCGCAGGTTGGTATAGGCCGTCAGGCTGTCGTATTGCACGGGCACCGGGGTATGATGCACATAGCAGGTGACGCCCCGCTCGTTCAGGTAAGCGAAGAACGGCGCAAAAGCCTCGTCGTCCAGATACAAATTGCCGTAATGGGCGGAAAGCTGCAAACCGCCGAAATGGAGCTCGTCCAGGCAGCGGTCGATTTCCTTGAATACGGCAGGCGTTCCTTGGGGCGGCACCACGCCCAGGCCCGCCATACGGCCCTGGGATTTTTTCACGTGCTCCGCCATGCCGTCGTTAAACAGGCGGCACATATCCAGCCCCATCCATTCCTGCTGGCAGGAGAGCTTGAGCACGGCTTTGTCGATACCGGCCCTATCCATGTCGGCCAGCTGTTTTTCCAGCACGTAATCGCCCTGAACGTAGTTCAGGTTTTCACTGCCCACGGGCTTTTCGATCACGTACTGCTTCAGGCCATTTGCTTCCTTCAGATATCCCTTGATGCCGTACTGAATCGGAATTTCCGCCAGAAATTTTTCAGCCAGTTCTTTGTTCGTAAATAACGCTTCCGGGAACCAATACAGGTTGGCGTCGATCACTTTGCTCATGATACGCGCCTCCTTCACTTTTATTCTTCATCGAAAACAACGGCCACTTTTCCGCATTGGTCGCTGTTCATTAGGGCAAACATTTCCGCAGCCTGATCCAGGCGAAAGGTGTGAGTGACCAGCTTTTCGGGGTGCAGATCCCAACGCTCCAGTCTTTCCATCAGATCTTCCAATTGCCATACAGGAGAGGCCCAGGAACCCTGAATGGTTTTCTGGGCGTGGATCAGGGTGCGGGTAGGTTCAAAAACAGCTTTGCCGCCCTCTCCAAGGAACGTGCATTTCCCGCATTCCCGGGTTAGATCAATGGCTTGGCTGCGGGCGCTTTCATCGCCGCTGGCGTCAAAAGCTCGCTCCACCCCTTGATTTCCGGTCAGGGAACGAACCCCTTCCAATGCTTCCTCTGGGGTGAAAACGGCGTCCGCCCAGCCCATACGCAGCGCTAATTCCCGGCGATAGGCATTATGATCAATACCGATCACGGGCTTTGCACCCATAGCCTTGGCCAGCATCAGGCAGGACAGGCCCACCGGGCCTAAACCGGTGACCGCTACGCTGTGATCTCCGCTGACCCCTACCTTTTTCATGGCTTCGTATACTGCGCCGAAGCTGCAAGTCAGGGGCGTTCCGTCCAAGTAGCTCATGCTGTCCGGCAGCTTGATCAGGTCTTTTTCCTCAGCGATCATGTATTCCGCCAGTCCCCCGTCCCGCTGCCAGCCGTAGGTGGCCTGGGATGTGCCGCGGCACAGGTTCACATAGCCCTTCCGGCAGGAATAGCACACGCCGCAACCGGAATGGTGATACACGATCACCCGGTCGCCCTTGCGAAACAGCCGGAGGCCCTCGCCTTCCCCAGCAATCACACCTGCAACTTCATGACCGTTGATCAGGTTTTCCTTGCGGGGAAAGCGAGCCTTGCCGGTGTAGAGCATTTTATCGCTGCCGCACAGCGTAATGGCTTTGACCCGGATCAGCACCTGGCCGAAGCTCGGTTGCGGGACGTCGTATTCATGGAATTGCACAGACAGATTGCCCGGCAGGGTAACGCCTCTCATTTTCATTTCTGATCACCGTCATAGATTTTTTTGATATCATACACGATGGCGGTGGGGGCTTTGCCGTAGATGCGCTTGGTAGTTTCCCGCTTTTCATTCCAGCGCACATCCTCGATCTTTCCGTCGCTGCCCTTTTTCTGGTGCTTGGGGCCGTCGCCGGGGTGAGGCAGCTTGCGCTTCCACACGATGCGGCCCTGCTCGTCCCGCTGCTCCCAATTGTTGAAGGGCGGGTCCTCCTGCGGCTCTCCCTCCGCGCCGTTCAGCACGGCCTGGCAATTATCGTAAATCTTTTGCACGATATCGTCTTCCGCCCTGCCAGGGCCGCCCCAAACGGCATCGTAATCCTTGCGATGGGGCAGCAGCTTTTCGCTGAGCCGCGCCCAATTTTCCACCGTGGTGTTGATGGGCTTGCCAAAGGGCATGCCGTATTCGTCGCCGGTGAACAGCAACCGGTTCACCTTGTCCAGCAGCACGATGCTACCCACGGCGTGGTCGGGCATTTTGAATACCAGCAGGTCGCGGCCTTTCAGCGGGATGGTATCGCCGTCCTCTACGATCTGCACCTCGTAATTCCGGGGGAAGTAAATGCCCTCGAAGCTGGGGAAGGGCTGGGTAGCCAGAGGCACGGATTCCGCCGCCATGTACACCAGGTCGAAATACCCGTCGTTGGCGGTGTGGTCGAAGTGATGATGGGTGTTGATGATGCGGGGCACGTCGTGGCCGATCAAGTTTTTGCAGTATTCCCGGATGTTGCCCGCGCCGTAGCCGGAATCGATCAGGAGGGCGTCGCCCTCCTCCCCCTCCAGCAGGTAGGAAAAATCCCCGTCGGAAAGGATTTGCCACGTTTTCGGCGCGATCTCCTTCACCCGGTAATAGGGCTCGCTCATGGGCGTGCGATTGCCCTCCTCGTCCTCCAGCAAAATATTGCTCTTGCAGGAAAAATCAAACGGTTTTACATCGCTCATGGTTTCATCCTTTCTTTTTCTGGGGGAAACCAATCTTTGGATGCCAAAGAATGGTTTCCCCCAGGCCCCTTCCAAGAAAGCAGTATGGGGGATTATGTAATGAATTGCTTGACCTTAGAATCACAAAATATCTTTGTTGAGTTCCCGCGCGCGGCAGCAGGAGATATAGTGGTTCGGCAAAATCTCCTCCAGCTGCTGGGGCTGCTTGCAGGCCTCGGTGGCGTAGGGGCAGCGGGCGGCGAAACGGCAGCCGGGCTTGGGGTCGATGGGGCTGGTGATTTCGCCCTGCAGCTTGATGCGCTCATGAGGATGATCAATATCCGTGCTGGGAATGGCGGAAAGCAGCGCTTTCGTGTAGGGATGCAGCGGCTTTTTGAACAGCTCCTTGGCGGGGCTGGTTTCCACCAGCTGGCCCAGATACATGACGCAGATATCGTCGCTGATGTGGCGCACCACGGACAGGTCGTGGGTCACGAACATGTAGGTCAGGCCCTGCTTTTCCTGCAGATCCTGCAAAAGATTCAGCACCTGAGCCTGGATGCTCACATCCAGAGCGCTCACGGGCTCATCGCACACGATGAAATCCGGGTTCAGGGAAAGGGCCCGGGCGATGCCCACGCGCTGGCGGCGGCCACCATCCAGCTCATGGGGATAGGAGTGGCGCAGCCGCTCGTCGATGCCCACCAGCTTCATCAGCTCGTCGGTTTTCTGGTCGATCTCGGCACGGGTCTTATAGCGCTTGGAGAGCTTCAAGGGCTCACGGATCACGTCCTCCACCGTCTGCCGGGGGTTCAGGCTGGAGTAGGGGTCCTGGAACACGATCTGCATCTTCTCGTTGATCTCATGCATCTGCTTTTTATCCACGCGGGTGATATCCTGGCCGTTCATGAAGATCTGGCCGTCGGTGGATTCCAGCAGGTGGATGATGGTGCGGCCCAGGGTGCTTTTGCCGCAGCCGCTTTCGCCCACCACGCCCATGGTTTTGCCCTTCTCGATCTTGAAGGAGATATCATCCACGGCGTGCAGGGTGCCCTTGGGGGTGTTGAAATACTTTTTGAGGTGCTTGACCTCGATCATCGGCGTGCTCATTTGGCCCCCTCCTTTTCCTTGGCGATTTCAGCCAGGC
>JAFUXH010000096.1 GCA_017470945.1 Clostridia bacterium
ACAGCTGGATAAGTGCGTGCTGTACGCCTTCCGCTGCGCCGTGGCCTATGCAAAAGACCCTAATCCCGATCCCGGGAAATACCGCTGGTGGTATTTCTGCGATGATCAAAACGAACAGAAAGAAGGAAAATCAAAATGAAAAAAGACTTGGGTGTAGTAGAAGCCGTATATCCCATGCCAGTATTGATGGTGGCGGCCTACGATGAAAATGAAAAGGTCAACGTGATGAACGTGGCCTGGGGCCAGATCTGCGATGAGGACAAGATTATCCTGTTCATCGGCGAAGGCAAGAAAACCTGGCTGAACATCAAAGCCAGCAAAGCGTTCACCGTGGCCCTGGCGGACGAAGCCCATATGGACGTGGCCGATTTCTTCGGCATCGCCTCCGGCAACAAGATCAACGATAAATTCGAGCGCACCGGCTATCACGCCGTCAAGAGCGACAAGGTGCATGCCCCCATCATCGAGGAATTCCCGGTGGTGATGGAATGCGAGCTGCTGGAATTCCTGCACAGCGATTACGTGGACGGCATCGTGGGCAAGATCGTGAACGTGAAGGCCGAGGAAGCGGTGCTGAACGAAAAGGGCAAGGTGGAGCCCGAAAAGCTGCACGCCCTGATGTTCGACCAATTCCAGAACGGTTACTATGCCACCGGCGCGAAGGTAGGCAAAGCCTGGAACGCCGGCGCCGCCCTGATGAAAAAATAATAAACAGCATGGACTGTATCAATTAAAGAATGAGAGGGGTAACACACATGAAGAAATTTCTTGCGCTGCTTCTGGCCCTGTGCCTGATGCTGCCCGCCTTCGCCCTGGCGGATGGCATGACGGATGGAACCTATGAGGGCTCCGCCGAAGGGCGCTTCGGCACCATTATCGTGGAAGTTACTGTTGCTTCTGATAAAATCGAATCTGTAACCGTCAAGGAACATCACGATTCCGCCGGCGTATCTGATCTGCCGCTTTCCCGCATTCCGGAAGACATTGTGAAGTATCAGTCCCTGGGTGTGGACACCGTTTCCGGCGCGACCATCACCTCCTATGGCGTGATCAACGCCGCCGCCAACGCGTTGGAGCAGGCCGGCGCTGATGTTAAGGCCCTGCGCAAGGTGGAAGTTCCCCATGAGGATATGCCTACGGAAGACCTGACCTGTGACGTGGTTGTGGTTGGCAGCGGCATGGCGGGTCAGGTTGCGGCCGCGACTGCGGCAGACCAGGGCGCCAACGTGATCCTGGTGGAAAAGCAGCCTTATTTGGGCGGCACGCTGATCATTGCCGGCGGCTATCTGGTCACTGTGGATGGCGCGCATGTGGATGACAGCCTGGATGATTCTTTGGATCGGGTGATCACCTATTACAAAAAGGTCAATGAGGATTCTGTCCGCCAGCCGGATTATGACTTCTTCGCTGCCCTGGCTGCCAAGACCGGCGCTGCCATCGATTACCTGATGGACACCATGGGCGTGCAGATGGAAACCTTCGACGCGGGCAACGTGATCATGAGCCATGATGTGGCCCATGGCGCCGGCATGACCAAAGAGCTGACCGATTACTTCTTCTCCAAGGGCGGCACTGCGCTGACCAGCACCCGTGCCACGGAAATCCTGGTGGAAGATGGCAAGGCGATCGGCGTCAAGGTGGAAAACCGCACAGGCGCTTATAACATCTACGCCAAGAAGGTGATCATCGCTACCGGCGGTTCCACCTACGACAGGGAAGCGATCAATGCCAACAATCCCGAAATGGCCACCATCCGTCTGGCCAATGAAGCCACGCCCGGCGCCACCGGCGACGGCGCGCACATGATGGAAGCCATCGGCGCCAAGATGGGCAACGGCCCCTTCATCAAGTCCGAAGTGCCTACCTTCCCTTACGCCTTCCACATGGATTGGAGCAACACCCCCAATCCCGGCGACAAGCTGATCATCAATGCCGAGGGCAGCCGCTTCTGCAATGAAAACCCCATGCTCAACTATATGCTGAACACCTATCTGCTGCGGGAAGCTTCTCCGGCCTATTACGCCATCTATGACGCCGCGCATACCGATGAAGCGTTGCTGAACCAGATCCAGACCATCGCTGAAAAGGGCGGCAAATTCACCGTGCTGCACGCCGATACGGCCGAAGCGCTGGCCGAAGGCCTGGGTATGGAGCCTGCCGCTCTGCGGGCCACCTTCGATGCCTATCAGGCTGCCTGCGCAGCGGGCGTGGACGCCGAATATGGCAAGGATGCCGATCATCTGGTCGCCTATGACGAAGCGAGCGGCCTGTATGCCATCTATCTGTCTCCCACCAGCCTGGGCACCATCGGCGGCGCGATCACCGACGAGGAATTCCATGTGCTGAACACCGAGGGCCAGCCCATCGAAAACCTCTTTGCCGTGGGCGAATGCGCCACCTCCACGCTGTTTGGCGATTATTATGTGGGCTCCTTCTCCCTGGGCCTGTACACCGCAGCCGGCAAAACCGCGGCGGAAACCGCTGTGGCGGAGATCAACGCAAAGTAAGCAACGAAAAAATACTCATTTGAACGGCACAAGTCCCAGCCTTAAACGACTGGGGCTTGTGCTTTCTGCTTAAGGCGTCGCCTCCTGGCGCAAGCAGACGGATCGGAACATCCGCAAAATCCGCAATACCTCCTTGAATCGGATTCGGAAGAAGATTCGGCGTACATTGTTGCAGATGGAAGCAGCGGGAGAACCGCTGACAAGCCGGGAGCGGGATTCCCTGGAAAAAGAAAAAGAGGCTTTCAGCGAAAAGAGGAAAGCAAAAACGACAAAAATATGATATACTGAAACAGGTTGTTTCGAGATGCGCTGTTTTGAAAAAACAGCATAGAAAAATCGAGATTTGTTGGTGAGAAGAAATGAGTAAAGCAAAGGCTATAATGTATGCGTTTCTGGCAGCAGTGTTATATGCCATCAATGTGCCGTTATCCAAGATTCTGCTACGGGAAATTGGCCCGACTACAATGGCTGCGCTTCTTTATCTTGGGGCAGGCATTGGGATCGGGATTATGTCGCTGGTCAATAAGACAGATAGAGCAAAATCAAAGAAACTGACAAAGACGGATGTACCTTTCGTCATCGGCATGATTGTTCTTGATATTGCTGCGCCGATATTCCTAATGCTCGGCATCAGTTATGGTTCATCGGCCAATGCCTCGCTGCTCGGAAACTTTGAAATCGTGGCGACTACTGTGATTGCACTCTTCATTTTCAAGGAGGCTGTTTCCAAAAGACTGTGGTCTGCGATTGTATTGATTACTTTATCCAGCATCCTTCTTTCCTTTGAAGGTGCTGACAGTTTTCAGTTCTCTTATGGTTCATTGTTTGTGCTGTTGGCTACGGTCTGCTGGGGGTTTGAAAATAATTGCACGAGAAATATTTCATCTAAGAGTACCTATGAGATTGTAGTGCTTAAGGGAATTTTCTCTGGGTTGGGTGCGCTGATCATTGCACTGATCAAAAAAGAAGCTATGCCGGGAGCAGGATATATTGCTATGGCGTTGCTGCTTGGTTTTGTCGCATACGGATTAAGCATCTTCCTCTATGTACGAGTTCAAAACGTCCTCGGAGCAGCAAAGACAAGCGCCTACTATGCCGTAGCGCCGTTTGTCGGAGCGTTCCTTTCATTTATTTTCCTTCGTGAACAGCTGTCGTGGATGTATCTTGTGGCTTTGATCGTCATGATTGCAGGTTCGATTCTTGTTGTAGCCGACACATTGATTCGGCATCATACACATCAGCATCAGCATACATTTGAGCACACGCATGATGGATCGACACATACGCATACAATTACGCATTCTCATGTTCATAACCACTATCTAACGGATGACAAGCACGGGCATCGACACACGCAGAAAGAACTTGAACGACTGCCAGGTGCGATGCATAAATAAATCCAGCTTGTGGAGATAAACGGGATAAATCAAGAAGAAAAAACATATAGTTTCTCGGAGAAACACGAATGAAACAATATTTTGAGCAGGCCAGCGCCCAATGGGTACGGTACAGCGATTATGAATGGAAGAAAGACGGCAAGGGGATTCTGTATCTCACCCCCGCCGCTGATGCAAAGCCCATCATGTATGATCCCCTGGCGGACGATGAAAACCCGCTCCGCATTTGCTGGAACTGCGCTAAGGTGTATGTTGCCAAACGCAAAGATCGGGATTTCTGCGGAGCGTCGTGCAGGAAACAATTTGATGCCCGCAAACAAGATGATACCCATTGAGGCATGAAAAGGGGCAGTCCGCTGTGATGAACGGGCTGCCCCTGAACTTGTTCCTCATATACGATTTCAGCAAGGATGATCTCTTCTGCGCCGTGCTGGATTTCACTCATCCGGCCTACCCAACCAAGCTGATCTCTGGCTTTCAATTCCTCTGTGACGCCTTGCCATTTTCCATCTGCGGGCTCATGATCTCCAGCCGCTCGCGTCCAATGTGATCAACTTCTGCCAAGCGCTCATACAGCTTTCCCGACAGGATCAGGTGGATAGCAAGACCTCTGATAAAGATAGGTCTGGGATCAGGTAATCACCTGCCTGGGTGTAGGTTCCACCCATTTGTTCAAAGATGCAAGTCATTTTTCGACCCGCCTGTGGTATAATCGGCCTGTCAAGGCCATGCTGTGAGTTTCGCATAGCCGCAAAGTGCTTCTTGCCACAGACGAGCAATCCTTGGACTGCCGCTCGATACCCGCGCTTCCGCGCAACGGGATAGCGTGGGGCGTCTAAAGCAAAGCCAGGGCGGAAAAGACGCCCGAAGATTCAATGTGTTAGAGGAGCTTTAGTATTAGATCCCTCGATTTTGCTTCACTCGGGGTGACGGATGTTTTCGATTTTTCGTTCATCGTTTTCCTTGAGAACAGGATGACGAATTACTGCAAATACGAAAAGACCCGGCATGGACATTGATTATCGCAGTTTTTTCCGGATCCAGCCGGTCAGCAGGTCCAGCAGGAATACGGTGACGATCACCGTCAGCAGGATGATGCTGACCCGGGGCCACCGGGCAGCCTGGATGGCGAAAATCAGGGTGGCGCCGATGCCGCCCGCGCCTACCAGCCCCAGGGTGGAAGCGCTGCGCACAGCGATTTCAAAATGATTTAGCGCGAGGGAAGCGTAAATGGGCATCAATTGGGGGATGCGGGCGAAAAACATGGTTTGCACCCCGTTGGCCCCGACGGCGTGGCAGGCCTCCACCGCCGTTTCATCCATGCGTTCCATTTCCTCGGTGAACAATTTGCCCATCATGCCCACCTGATGGATGCCGATGGCCAGCACCCCCGCGAAGGGCCCGGGGCCCACCACTTTGATGAAAATGATGGCGTACACCAATTCCGGGAACGCCCGCAGCACGTCCAGCACGAATTTGCCGATGCGGGGAACAACCGGATTCTTCCACAGGTTCCGGGCCGAAATCAGCGTGAAGGGAATCGCCAGCACCGTGCCGATGGAGGTGCCGAAAAAGCCGATGGCGATGGTCATGATCATCAGGGAGAAAATATCCTCCGTGCCGCCGGTGTAAAAGGCGCTCCAATCCGGCCGGAACAGGCTGGCCATGGTGCCCCGGAAGCTGCCCCAGGAGAAATAGTGGAACGTGCTCCAGTCGATATCCATGGCACACCAGATCAGCACCGCCAGCACCAGCAGCGCCGTCATCCAATGCTTGAATTTGGCCGAAAGCTTCATGTTACTTCAGCCTCCTTCTGATCGCTTCAGATACGGCGTCCACCACCACGACCACCGCGAAAATGAACAGGATGATGATCGACATCCGCTCGTACCGAAACAGACCCAGCGCTTCATTCAGCTTGACGCCGATGCCGCCCGCGCCCACATAGCCCAGCACGGTGGAGGCCCGCACGTTCAATTCAAACGCGTAGAACGCATAACTGAACACACTGGACGCCACCTGGGGCCACACCGCCCAAACGGCGATTTTCAGCTTGTTGGCCCCCACCGCCATGGCCGATTCCAGGGGGCTCAGATCGATGGTTTCGATGGCCTCGAAAATCAGCTGGGATGTGACGCCGAAGGTGAAGATGGCGATGGTCACCACGCCGGTGGCTTCCCCAATGCCGATGATGGCCACCAGCAGGGCCGCCAACAGCAAATTGGGGATGGTGCGGATGATATTCAGAAAGAAGCGGAAAATGTGGGTGACCACCGGGTTATCGGTCACCACCGTGGTGGCGAGGAAGGCGAACGGTATGGCCACAATCACGCCGATCACCGTGCCCAGGGCCGACATTTTCAGCGTTTTCACCATGGGGTCCACCAGTCGATTCAAGTAATTGAAATCGGGGTTGGCCAATTTGCGCAAGAAGGCGCTGACCTGGCCGATGTTGCCCGCCAATTGCTTGAAATCGGCGTTGGTATACTGAATAGAGCCGATCAGGCACAGCGCCAGGATCACCGCCACGAACAGGCTTTTATACCATTGAAAATGAACGGTATCTTTGATTTTCATCGTTACCGCTCGCTTTCTTTCAGGAAAGAATCGCCCTTATAGACCATTTCCAGCACGTCGTTGGTCAGTTCGTCGGGCGTGCCGTCAAACACCAGGCGGCCATCCTGCAGCGCCAGAATACGGTCGGAATACTGCCTGGCCAGGCCGATGGAGTGAATGTTGACGATCACGGTCTTTCCCATGGTGACGTTGATGTTTTTCAGCTCGGACAGGATCTCCTGGCTGGTGGCCGGATCCAGGGACGCCACCGGCTCGTCGGCCAGAATGATGCTGGCCTCCTGGAACAGCGTGCGGGCGATGGACACCCGTTGCTGCTGGCCGCCGGACAGATTGTCGCACCTTTCGTGCAGCTTATCGGATAATTCCACCTTTTTGAGTACCTGGGCGCACAGGGCGTAATCCTCCTTGGAGAAGATGCCAAACACGCTTTTGAACGTGGAATAATACCCCAGCTTGCCCGACAGCACGTTCTTTTGCACCGTGGATCGCTTGACCAGATTGAACTGCTGGGAAATCAGGCCGATGGTGCGGCGGATGCGCTTCAATTCCCGCTTGTTGGCCTTGGTGACGGACCGGCCGTCGATGGTGATTTCCCCCTGGGTGATATCGTTGAGCCGATTGATGGAGCGCAAAAGCGTGCTTTTGCCAGCCCCACTTAAACCAATGATGGAGACAAAGTCTCCATCATTGATTGTGAGGTTGACATCGATCAGGCCCTTCACCCCATTGGGATAGGTTTTGGAGACGTGATCAAATGTAATCATATGCGTCGATCAGTCGGCAGCCAGCGCGATGTATTCGGCGATGGTGTCGTAGTCGGATTCGATGGCGGGCACATAGCCGTTGTGTCCCCAGGTGTTCATGATCGCCAGGCCGGCTTCATCGGCGGCCATCTTAAGGAAGGCGTCGGTCACGGCGGCCTTGGTGGCGTCGCTCAGCTTGGGGTTCACAGCCACGGCGTCGTTGGGGATATCGCCGTCGGACAGCTTGGCTACCTTCAGCACTTCATACAGATCATAGGGGTTGCCGTTGTCATCCAGCACGGCGGTGGCAAACACATAGCGGCTGCCTTCGAAGGTGAAGCAGGCGTCCACCTGGCCGTTGATCACCGCCAGGATGGCGCTGGGGATGGAGGTGATGTTGATCCAGGTGTTCTTTTCGATATCCATGTCCAGCTTCTTCATTTCGGCCACGGGATAAATGTAGCCGGAGGCGGAGGAGGCGCCCAGGTAAGCGATGGTTTTGCCCTCCAGGCCCTCATAACCGTCGATGCCGCTGTCGGCCCGCACCAGCACTTCCGCCTTGAAGTTGCCCACCACGGTGCCGGGCAGCAATTGCTCGGTTTCCTGGTCGTAATCCGTCAGGGTGGAGGACAGGATGGCCTGGGCCACGCCCATATCCCGGGCCTGGGCGTAGGTGGCGGGGGGCATGATGCCCACGTCCACGGTGCCGGATTCCATGGCTTCCACGATGCCATTGTAGCTGGTGGCCACGGTGACCGTGACGGGGATGCCCAGCAGGTTGCTCATGTAGGCGCTGAATTCAGCGGTGGTGGCGTCGGCGGTTTCGGTGTTGGTGGGCACGAACTGGATACGCAGGGTATCCACGTCGATGCCTTCCGCCAGCGCGGATACGCTGACCAGCAGCATCGCCAGAGCCATGATGAGAGCGACAATCTTCTTCATTTCAAAATCCCTCCTGTGTAATATATATTGGTATTCCTGCATTATTATATAATATTGCGCGCTATCCTTCAATCGATCGGCAAAAGATTTCATCGAATTGTAAAAAATGCTCATTTCGCGTCCACCGGCACGATGGAAAAGCCCATCTCCCGGGCCTTTTGGGCGCACTGTGGGCCGTTCAAATGCATCACATACGTCCGTTCCATCCACGCCCGGGGCACTGCCGCCGCCAGCCGGTCCAGCGTCAGGTGGATGTTGCCGGGGTAATCCGCGTCGGTGGCCTCCACGTAAAGGGCCTCCGGCTGAGGATGAGATGATAGGAAGGCCGCCAATTCGTCGGTTCGACAGGTATCGGCGGAATAGAACACCCCGCCCCGCGGCGTATCAAAGACGAAGGAAAAGCAGGTCATGGCCGGGTCGTGCACGGTGGGCACATAGGAAAAACGGGTAAAGGCGGAAAAGCCCTTCACCTCCCCCGCGGGGATCTGCCGGTAATAGGCATCCCGCACGCCAAACAGCGTAAGCAACCGGCCCAGGTCGGCGGCGTAGGCATCCTGCCCATCCGGCATTATAACGGTCATGGGAAAGCCCAATTGGAAGAAACAATACAGCGCCAGGGAGCCCAGCGACCCGCAGTGGTCGCCGTGCAGGTGAGAAATGGCAGCGTATACCTCCCGCACCCCCGCCAGCACGCCGCGATTCAGCAGCCGGGCAAACACCGTTTCCCCGCAGTCCAGCAGCAGCAGGCGGTTCCCCTCCCGGATGTAGGCCGCCGTATTCCCCTCCGACGGGAAAAACGCCGCGCCTCGCCCCAGAAAACGAAGCTCCACCCTTCTTCCCCCTTCCATTTTACAGATACCGGTCAAACCAATCGTACATTTCCTGATAGTACCGCTTCAGCATCATCGGATCCCGGGGCTGATCGTGGGGCGTATGGGGAAAAATCACCAGCCGCACCGGCAGGTCGGGATGCAGATCCTTGACGGCGGTGAACAGCTGATGCGCCCCCTCCACCGGGCAGCGCAGATCATCCTCCCCATGCAGGATGAGGAAGGGCCTGTCGATCCGCTCGGCATAGGATACGGGGGAGGTGCGCAGGGCGTCCACCATGAATTCCTCGAAATTGCCAAACCGCTTGCTGTCGCCCTGCATATCAGAGGAGGCGTAGCCGATCAGATTGCTGGCCACGCTGCGCTGGGTCACGTAAGCCCGAAAGCGCCGGGCGTGGCTGGCGATCCAATTGGTCATGTAGCCGCCGTAGCTGCCGCCGGTGACGCCCAGGCGCTCCCCGTCGATCCAGGGGAAGCGGCGCAGGGCCTCATCCACGAACTGCAGGATGTCGGTGTAGGCGCTGCCGTCAATGGAGCGCACGTAATTTTGATGCCGGCTGCCATAGCCGCTGCTGCCCCGGGGGTTGCACCACAAAACGGCGTAGCCCCGGGCGGCCAGGGCCTGGAATTCGGCGGTGAAGCCATAGGTATAGAAGGGGTGGGGCCCGCCATGAATGTACACGATGGCGGGGTACTTCTTCCCCTCCTCCCGCTGGGCGGGGTGGGTCACGAAGCCGTGCACCCGGCTTTCCCCATCCAAGGTAGCAAAGAAGAAATCCTCCGTCGGCGCGATCACGCAGTCATTCAGCAATTCCCGGGCCGACTGCACCAGGGTCTCCCCCGCCATGGGCTGCCGCAAATCGATCAGCAGATAAGCCTCCGGTTTGTCCGTCAGCCCCTCGGCGATCATCACGCGGCCATTTTGGATGCGGCTCAGGCCATGGATCACCCGCCGCCCCGCGCGCACGGGCACGGCGTGGCCATCCCCCTGCAGCGGCAGGCGGTACAGATTGGCCTGGCCCTGCCAGCCGGCGACAAAGTAGATATCCCCCGTCTCGGGGTCGATCTGCACCTTGTCCAGCCCCGCCCCGCAAAAGGCGTTGTAGGGGAACTGCACGCATTGATAGCAATGCTCGTCGGCCCAAAACAAGCGGCGGGCCTCCCCGCCTTCCACGGGGAAGGCATACAGTGCGGCGGGGGGATAGCCAAAGGCCGGATCAGCTTCGGGATCCAGCACGCCCATCACCACCCACCGCCCATCCGGGGTGAACGCCGGGCGGATGGGGTTGGGATAGGAAACCATGGTCAGGTCGGTGGAAATTTGCCGAAACGTGGGAGCATCCGACTGCAGATCCATCACGAACAGATCAAAGCCGATGCTGTCCTCCTTGGGCCGGTTCACGTTCCCGGCGGCGGCGATGTACCGCCCGTCGGGGGAAAAGCAGGGGTGCATCCAATCCGATTCGCCCTGCGTCAATTGGATGGTTTCCCCCGTTTCCCCATCGGTCAAAAACAATTGCACGTGGCCATCCGGCCGGATGAAGCCCGCGCCGTCCACCTTATAGTGGAAATCCTCGATCACCACCGGCTCGTCGGTGGGCGCTTCCGGATGATCCGCCGTTTCCTGGGAGGAGGAAAACAGGATGCGCCGCCCGTCGGGGTGCCACATGGGCTCCATGGCCGCACCGGGAATGGCAGTGATCACCCGGGTTTCCCCGGTGCGTAAATCGCCGACACACACCTGGCGGCCCCGCCCCGGCAGGGAGGACAGGAAGGACAGCTTCGTGCCGTCGGGGGAAAAACGGGGATAGGCTTCTCCCCCGCCGCCCGCCGTCAGCCGCCTGATGCCGCCCGAGCGCAGATCCCGCACCATCACGCCCTCCGTTTGGTTGGACGCCCAGCATACCAGGCCGGCCTGTTCGTGCCAATCACCGCCGCTGAATCGCTCGATCCCGCAGCAATCCTGCAGCGTCATCCGTCGCTTACTCATGGGCCTCCCCCTTTCCGGTCAAATGGGCCTGCATCCAATCCACGATCTCCTGCAGGTGGCGCACCTGGTTTTTCATGTTGCCGGTGCGGGTCAGGGCGTGGTTTTCCTTGGGGAACATCACCAGCCGCAGGGGCACCTGGGGCCGCCGCTCCTTCATGGCGATGAACATTTGCTCCGCCTGCTCAAAGGTGCAGCGGTAATCCTTGTAGCCGTGCAGCAGCAGCAGAGGGGTATCGATCTGATCCACCCGGCTCACGTTGCTGCCCCGGGCCCGGTCGATCAGGTAATCCAGCATGGAAAAGTGCGGCGGGATATCGCCCCCCGCCGACACCCAGCCCACGTCGCCGGTGCCATAGGAGGTGCCGGGGTTGGCAAACACCCGCTGGCCCGCGGCGGCGGCAAAATCGTGGGTCTTGCCGATCAGCTTCAGCGTCATATACCCGCCGTAGCTGCCGCCGGTCACGCCCAGGCGATCCTTATCGACCCAGCCGCGCCGGACGGCATCCCGGCACATGTCGATCAGATCGTGCATAGCCTCGTCCTTCCAACAAACGCCGCCGGAGCGGAAGCTCCGGCCAAAGCCGGCGCTGCCCCGGGGATTGCCGTGGATCACCCCAAAGCCCGCCGCGGCCAGGGCGTGGAATTCGTGCCAGTAGGCGCGGGCATACATGGTTTCCGGCCCGCCCTTGATATCCAGCACGGCAGGGGCGGGCGACGTTACGCCGATGGGATGGGTGTAAAAATAGGTCAGTTCCGCCTTGCCGTCCCGGGAAGGAATATGGATTTCCTCGGTCATAGGCAGATCGTATTCCGAAAGCCAGGCGTGCTCATCCGTCAGCCGTTTTCCGTTCACATACAGATCGGCGGGCGACTGGAAGGAGCCGGCCAGCACCGCCGTATCTCCCCGGGCGTTGATGGCAAAGCCGGTGATATCCTCAAAATCTCCGGGCACGGCTTCGACTGCCCCGGGCTGATCCAACAGCACAGAAAACAGGCCCGTGCGGCCCCGGAAGCCGGCCAGGAACAGCAGCCGATCCTTCCATACGGCAAAGCAGGCGCGGTTTTCCCCGTTTTCCGTACGGCCGGCGATCATTTCATCAATCCCCTCGCATACCCCTTCCTCCTGGAGATCGGGGTAAAACACGGGCTTTCCCGTGGCCAGGTCAAAACGCGCCGCCGCCGGAGACGCGCCGTTTTCGAACGTTTGCCACACCGGCGCCCACACGCTTTTCCCATCCGGGGAAAACACCGGGGCCTGTGTGGGAGAAAAGGAAAGATTGAACGAAAACCGATCCGGCGGCGCGCCATCGTCCCGGCAGATCGTCAGTTCCGCCGTGCGGCCCTTGGGTCCGCCGTAGGGATACGAAAAAAACGCCACCGTTTTCCCGTCGGGGGACAGGGCGGGGTAAACGCACTCCTCCCCCTGAACCTGCGGCAACAGGCGCTGGCCCCGCTCATCCGCCAAGCCCAGGCGGGGCCACTCCCCCTTGCGCATGCCGAACCACTCGTCCATTTTATAGGTCAAATCCTCGGCCACGTAAGGGCGATTGTCCAATTCCTTTTCCCAGGCGGTTTTTTCCTCCGCCGTCATTTCATGAAATGCCGTGCCGTTTTCGATCTCCTCGGGCCACAGGGGGGCGGAAAAGGCAATCACCCCGTTCTGCGCGTCGTAATGATCGACCCCGTGGCGCAGGGTGGTTTTCTGGTCGCGGCTCCCGTCTGTCAGGGAGAGCCGCCACACCTGATACGCGCCGGATGCGTCGCTGAGCACATACAGCGCGCCATCCTGCCCAAAGCGGGGCTGCATTTCGTGCACGCCCGCCGGGGATGCATAAGCGACGCGGCCCGAATCGGCCTCCATCACCCGCACAGCCGGCTGGCACACGCCCGCCGCGTCGGGTGTTTTCACCGTCACCGCAGCGTATTTTCCATCCGCCGACAGGGCAGGCCAGGAAAGATAGGTAAAGCGCCACAAATCCTGCGGCGTGAACGTTTTTTTCATAGGCTTCTTCCTTTCATCGCAGGGCCCAGGCGTACGAGGGAACCGTGCGCCCGGTGTCGGCCTCCACGGCGGTGGTTTCCGTAACGGTGAACAGGCCGCCGAAGCTGCCGTCCAGCGGCGCGAAAGGAACGCCGTCGCACATGCGCTGCCAATCATCCCGCACGTCGATGCCGCCGATGCGCTTCACCGCCGCCAAAAACACCTCGTTGCCAAGGGGTTCGCCCCGGCGGCCCTGATCCAGGATATCCAGCACCACGTCGTCGATGGAATACTTCCCCGCCGTGGCCTTGCGGATCAACGCGTCGGTATTGGCCAGGAAAAAGATGCCCCGACCATACGACAGCCGCTGGGCCCGGCGATCCTGCCAGGCCACCCGGGCCGCGTCCATATTGCTCAGGCGGCGGGTGGGGTTGGTGTAATAGGCGTCGGTGCGCTTCTGGATTTCAAACAGGGCCTGGGCCGGGGTGATCAGCCCCGCCCGCAGGGGGATCATGATGGAATAATATTCCGCCGTGCCCTCGCTGTACCAGGTGGTGATCCCGTAGGGCTCGTCGTTCAAATGGGGCCAGTTGTGCACCATTTCATGGGCCAGCAGGTTCTGCTTTTCCTGCACGGTCACCTTCTGGCGGTCATTCCAGCCGAACATATAGGAGCGCGCCAGCGCCGTGCCGCCGCTGGACTCGGTGAGATCATGCCGCATGAACACCCGGTAGACCGCCCGATCGTCGTGGAAAAAGCGCTGCATGACACCGAACAGGTTTTTCGTAAAGCCCGCCAATTCCTTTACGTCAAAGGGCGGCTCCGTCAGCCAGTAGAAGCCGAAATCCCCCTCCGTCACGCTGTTCACCGGGCCAAAGGCGTAATAAGCCTGACGCAGGATTTCCAGGAGGCCGGACAGATGAACGTCGCCCTCACCCCAGGTGCATACGGCGCGGCTGCCCCGGGGCAGGCCGGTCAGATCCCAGCGGAGGGAAATATCCCCCTGCATTTCCGGCACCTCCACAAGGAACGCCAGGCCGGGGCCGCTGACCCCGCCGTTTTCCCGGGCCAGCTGAAAGTAGGGGCCGTGGCGGCCCTGGCTGAGCCGCTCGCAGGGAAGAACGGCATAACGAATCACAACCGGGCCGCGCAAATCCCTGCCCGCGTCCCAGTGGCGGTACAGGATGGGGTACGGGTTGGTTTCCCGCACGGCAAAGGGCACCGGGCCATCGCCGTCTTCGACGGTCAGGCCCATCGGCTCCGCTCCGGGCACCGATACGGTGTTCAATTGGGCCCGGAACATTTCCCGCCCTTTTTCAGCGGCCCAGCCCGTCAGGCGATAGGTCACATCCACCCGGGTGATCTCGCCCCCCTCAGCTTCGGGCCGCAGCGTGATTTGGCATGTGCTCATTTTGCGCCCTCCTCATATACCATCCGGGCGGCGGCCACGTCCTCCACCGCCAGGCCCAGGGCGTCAAACAGGGTGATTTCCTCGTCCCCCTGCCGCCCGGGCGCTTTGCCCAAAAGCACTTCGCCCACGGAGCCCACGATGTGATCCTCCCCGATCAGGCCCTCCTGGAGGGGGATCAGGTATTCGCCGCTTTCCTTTTTGCAGGCGGGGGTGTGGTCGGAATACAGCCTGGCCGCCGCCACCAGGTCGGACGCCGCTTCCCGGGTGACGGGCGAAAAGGTGCCCACGGCGTTGACGTGGGCGCCGGGCTTCACCATATCCCGGGTCAGATAGGCCTCCTTCGACGGGGTCAGGGTGCAGATGATATCGGCGTTGGCCACTGCTTCCCGCACGCCCTGGCAGATTTCCACCGGCAGGCCGTACTTTTCTTCCGCCTCCCGCTGGAATTTCTGGGCGGCGGCAGGGTTCAGGTCGTATACGTACACCCGCTCCATCTTCCGCACCAGATGGATGGCCGCCAGGTGGGATCGGGCCTGGGCCCCCGCGCCGATCAGCGCCAGGGTGCGGGCGTCCTTCCTGGCCAGCAGGTCGGTCGCCACCGCCGATACGCAGCCGGTGCGGATCTCGGTGATGGAGCCCGCCTCGATCAGGCCGGCCACGGTGCAATGCGCGCTTTCAAACAGCATCACGTATCCAATGTGGGAGGGGTATTCGGTGCCCATATTGGGGGCGTAGGCGGCGATCACCTTGGCGCCGAAATACGGCCCCACGTAGGCAGGCATGAAGCCGAAGGCCGCCGTGTTGGGCATTTTGCAGATCAGCCGCTGGGGCATATCGCACAGGCCATTTTCCAAATCGCCCAAGGCGTCGCGCATGGCCCGCATGCATTTTTCGGGGGTCAGGATCTCCCGCACCTGTTTTTCTTCGATCAGCAGCATATCATTGTTTCTCCTTCCACGCTTTTTCCAAATCCTTCAGCGCCTGTTCCACGCACCGGGCGGGCGAAGCGACGCACATGCGGATGAACCCCGGCGCCCCGTAGGCGCTGCCCGCGTCCACGTGGAAAAAGGCCTTGTTGTACAGAAAATCGATCAACGCTTCTTCGGATTCAAAATACGGGTTCATGTCGATCCACACCACATAGGCCCCTTCGCCGCCATACACGGCGCTTTGCGGGAACAAGGCGGCAAAGGCTTCTTTGACCTTACGGATATTGCCCTCGCACACCGCATTGGACGCCCGCACCCAATCCAGCCCCTCCTGGCTGTACCCCGCCAGCACGCATTCATAGGCCAGGGGATCCATGCTGCCGTAGTGATCCCGGGTGCGCCGGTCGGCAAACGCCGCCCGCAGCGCGGCGTCGGGGATCATCACATGGGCGTGGTTCAGCCCCGTCAGGCCGAAGGCCTTGCCGAGGGAGGCGGATACCAGCACTCGCTCCCGCGCCTGAGGAATCTCCAGGAAGCTGGGGCAGCGCCGGCCGCCATAGCAATTATCGGCGAAAATTTCATCGGAAAAGATCACCGCGCCGTACTGCCCGGCCAATTGCGCCAGGCGGATCAGCGTTTCCTTAGGCCAGATCTGGCCGATGGGATTGTGGGGATTGCACACCACCATCAGCCTGACCGGGCGTTCCCTCAGCGCCTTTTCCAAGCCATCGAAGTCGACGGCGTAGCGGCCCTTTTCCCGGATCAGGGGGCATTGCACCACCGGCCGGTTCAGCCGGTCCGCCGCCTGGGCGAAGCGATTGTACACCGGCGGCATCACCAGCAGCGCGTCCTCCTCCCGGGGGCACAGCAGCCGGATGGCGCTGGCCAGGGCATGAATGGTGCCCAGGGTGGGCACGATCCAATCCGGCTCGACAGCGACGCCCCGGCTGTGGGCCATCCACCACATTACCGCGTCCTGATACGCCTGATCCATCAGGGTAAAGCCGTACAGCCCGTTATCCGCCAGGGCCTTCACCGCGTCCCGGATCACCGGGGCGGTGGGATAATCGGGCTCGGCCCCGTCAAAGCTCACGTTCCCGTGGTCTATCACCGCCCGGGGGGTGAACATCCGCTTCAAATTGGCAGGACGGCGGCGCACCACCGTATCAAAATCAAAGTCCATTGCGCACCTCGGGCATCTGCTTTTGAATGGCGCCGCCGATCAGCACCATTTTCACGTTGTCGGCATCCTCCAGCACCCGGATATCCCGCAGCGGATCCCCCTGCACCAGCACCAGATCAGCCAGCTTGCCGGCCTCCACCGTGCCGATTTCCCGATCCCGCCGCATCAGCCGGGCCCCGTTGACGGTGCCGGCCTTGATGGCCTCCATGGGGGTGTAGCCGCAGCGGGTCAGGCTGTAAAATTCCCGGCCGATGCCGTGGAAGGGGGTGTTGGGGCTGTTGGAATAATCGGTGCCCAGGGCCACCGTGATGCCATACGCATGGGCCAATTGATAGGAGTGCATGGCGTGTTCCTTCACCCCCTGGGCCTTACGCATCATGTGGGGCGGCAGGTTTTTCATATCGGCGATGCCCAGCGACACGCTGAGGGTGGTCACCAGGGGCACGTTGTTTTTCTGCATAATCTCGCAGCATTCCTCATCCAGCATCACCCCGTGCTCCACGCAGCCGATGCCGGCCTTCAGCGCCGCCTTGGTGCCGGCGGTGCCGGTGCAGTGGGCGGTCACGTAGGTATTGTGCCGCTTGGCTTCGCCGATGATCACCCGCAGTTCCTCTTCGGAAAACTCCTGGTCGTTCACATCATCAATGGCGGATGACACCCCGCCGGTGGCGCAGATCTTGATGAATTCCGCCCCTTCCCGGAATTGGCGGCGCACGCCCTTATAGCAATCCTCCGGCCCGTCCATCATAAAGCCGGTCAGATCCTCGTCGTTGCACTGGGATACGGGCTTTGTCACGTCAAAATCGCAGTGGCCGGAGGACATGCTCAGCACCCTTCCCCCCACCATGATGCGGGGACCCTTGATGTTGCCCCTGGCGATGGCATCCCGCAAAGGGCGGCCAAAGGCGCTCATATCCCTGACGCCGGTCACGCCCGCGTCCACCAGGTCGCACAGGTCTTTGACCGTGGTCAACAGCAGATCGTAGGGGGTGTCGCCGCTTTTGTGAATGCTTTCGCTGCCCACCAGATGGATGTGGGCGTCGATGAACCCGGCCATGATCGTGGCGTTTTCGCAGGTGAATACCGCGGCATCCGCAGGAATGGCCGCCCGATCCCGGGGGCCGGCATAGGTGATTTTCTCATTTTCGATCACGACGGCCCCATCCTCGATGGCTTCCTCCCCCACGGAATCGATGATCCGGCCCAGCAATACTTTGATATGATCCACAGTCAGCATCCTCCCGTCAATGTCGTTCGATCATGGCCCGCACGTCTTGCAAAAACGCCCGCTTTCCCTCCGGGGTGGAATACACCCCGTGGCCGCCGGGATATTCCCGCACCCGCACCCGATCCGACGGCAGGCCCGCGTGGGCGGCCATATACCGGGTGTTGCCCGCGTGGGTGCACAGATCGTACAGCCCGCTGGCAAACAGCAGCCGCATGCCGGCCGTGCGCGCCATACCGTCCTTCAGGCACTCCATGTTGGTGCGGCGGTGCTCCCCCACGTCCTCAGTGTCCATATGGAATAGCACGTTCACGTTGATGTTGCCGGTGTAATACAGCCGTTTCACATCGATCCCCAAACGGGGCAAAAGCAGCCCGTTCATCACCAGCAGGGGCACGTTGTCGCCGCCCAGCAATTGATAGGGCTGATCCACGGGGGTTTTCAGCCGGGCGTCGTACAGATCCAGCACGTAGCCCGGCAGCGCCTTGCGCTGAAAATCCTCCGCGCTGCGGATGCGCAGGCCGGAGGAAAGGAATTCCGCCTGGGGCACGCCGGTGTATGTTTCCAGGATATCGGCGCAGTGCTTTTTCGTTTCCATCGGCAGGGCGTCCCCCTCGTAGAGGGCGGGCAGCAGCTCCTGCCGGGCAAATTCCACCGCCCGGGCCACGAATTCCTCCTGCCCGCAGGGCTTATCCGCCAAATGATACCAGTGGGTGGCCGCCATGGCGGGCATCATCGACAGGGTCAATTCCTGGCCCCCATCCCCCGCCGCCCAGCCGATCAGCGCTACACCCTGCACCGGGATGCCCGGCACCATGCGGCTTTCGGAATAGGGGCTGCGGCCCAATTCGGCGATCACCCGGCAGGCGCGCACCGTGCCGTAGCTTTCCCCGGTCAGGTAAATGGGGCTGTTCCACCGCCCGCGGCGGCGCAGCCATTCGATGATCAGGAACGCCACGCTGCGGGCATCCCCGTCCACAGAATAATATTTGCCGGCCTTTTCCGGATTCAGCAGCCGGGACAGGCCCACCCCCGCGGGATCGACGAACACCAGGTCGCACCGATCCAGCAGGCAGTCGGCGTTTTCCGAAAGGCCATAGATGGGCGCGCCCTGATCGTCGCGGTCGATCAGCCAGGGGCCGAAGCATTCCAGGTGCAGCGTGGACGTGGCCGATCCCGGCCCCCCGTTCCACAGGAACATGACCGGCCGGTTTTCTTCCCCCTCTGCCACATAGGATATGGCGAACAAGCTGGCCTCCGGCGTGCCGTCCGGGGCGCGGAACACAAAATCCTCCCCGATGGAGGAAAAAGCCACGTCGCCGCTGGGCAAATGCAGGATATGCCGTTTTTGAAAGCGGCCGGGGGTGAATTCCTCCAGGCTGAAGGGCTCGGGCACAGATGCGTTCATTGCTTTTCCTCCTTCGCAGGATCGATCCTGGGCAGGCAATGGCAGGTATACGTCGTTTTGCCGCAGCGGCTGCCCTGAATGATCACGGTCACGTCGGTTTCCTGTTCGATCCGCGCCCGGATGGCGATCTGCCGCTTGGAAAACCCGGGCATTCTTTCCACGCGCACAGGCGTCTCATCCACCACCTCGCAGCCGGCGAGGGTGACCGTCATATCGTCGCCAATGCCCAATTGGGCGGCGTTTTCCGTGCCGCTGGTGGGCAGATAGCCAATGTTGGCCAGGGTAATCAGGATGGTTTCGATCCGATCCTGCTTCCACTGCGCCTCATCCCAGGTTCTGCCAAGCCCCAGCACCTGCACCCGGGGCAGGGACTTCAGGGCCACCAGCGCCGTTTCTTTGGCCTTTTGGCAAACCCCTTCCAGCAAGTGGGGCGGCGGGTTTTGCCGGCAGAATTTTTCCGCCCAGCCGCCGATTTCCACCGTCACGCCCGCTTCCGGATCATTCCATTGGGGGTGATCGAAGGCCGTCCAGGGCCGGAAGCCCCGGCCCGCGTTTTCCCGTTCATCCCATTGCAGGGCCGTTTCCGCCTCCCGCAGGAACTGCTCCTCCGATTCGGCAAAAAACATGCTCCAGTTTTCCGGCCGATCGGGATCAGCCTGGAAGTGAAAATCCCACAGCTCCGTCACGAACGCCATGATGCCTTTTTCAAAATATTCCCAGGTGGTGTAGCTGCCGGGGGCGATATCCCGGGCCCCCTCGGGGAAAATGCCCTCGCACTTGTAGCCCGTCTTTTTCAGCATGGACAGGCCCAATTGACGCATGGCCTGGGCGTCCTGGGGGTTCACCTCCAGGTGGGGGCAAAAGACCGCCGGGGAAATATGCAGCCCGCCGTAGGTGTGGAAATTCATGTTGAACACGATGTTGGGGCGGCTGCTGACAAAACCGTGCAAAGCCTTAACTTCCCGGTCGTGCAGCGGCTCCGGGCCGCTGGTGGGCCGGGCGGGATCGGGGTAATCCTTGTTCCATTCGAAGGGAAATTGCCGGTTAGGGTCCAGATCCTCCTGCGGGGCGGCGGGACGGGGATTGATCATAGCTTCCGGCCCGCCCCGAAGCTCGCCTTCCGGCACCAGCGTGTAGAAAGGGCCCTCCACGTCCTCCGGCCCCCGCTCCATCAGAATGCGGGGATCCTTTTCATACGCCTTCCATTTCCCGGCGGGGTCCAGAATGCGCATCTGCCGGATCTCGCCGTCCCCATCCAGATCCGCGGGCACGACGCCCGTATCCTCCGGGTAATACTTTTCCGTGGAGCCCC
The DNA here is from genome assembly GCA_017470945.1 of Clostridia bacterium. Classification (GTDB taxonomy): domain Bacteria; phylum Bacillota; class Clostridia; order Christensenellales; family Aristaeellaceae; genus RUG563. The sequence continues at coordinate 20,436 of JAFUXH010000096.1, forward strand.
GCAGGGTGCGCGGGGTGGTCAGGTATACCTCCGCCGCGTCGGCGTTGACGCGGGGGATGGCGTAAACGGTGTGCCGGTTCAGCAGCTCCGTCAGCCCGGGGTCTTTTCCGTACGCGGTCAGCCAGCCCTGCAGCGTATACAGCACCGCCATGGAGGAGGCCACCTCCCCGGAGTGCAAATTGCCGTCCAGCAGCAGGGCGGGCTTTTCCTCCGGCGTCACGCCGGTATCGCCCGTCACGGTCAGCAGCCAGATTTCCCGGCCCTCGTAGGTTTTTCCGATGGAAGATAGGCGGCACAGGCGGGGATATTCCCTTTCCCAGGCCCGCAGCTGACCCACGATTTCCGCATACAGGGCGTAATGATCAAAGCGCATGGCCTTCCTCCTTCACATACCGATCCAGCCAGGAAAGCGCTTCCCGCTGGATCGCGATGTAATCCGGCAGGGCGTCCCGGCTATAGCCGTGGCAGCAATCGGGCAGCAGCATCAGCTTCACCGGCAGGTCGGGGTGGCAGTCCTTCAGGGCGGTATAGTACTGATGGGCGTTTTCCGCCGGCACCTGCTGATCCTTTTCCCCGTGAATGATCAGGGTGGGGATTGCGACGTCCTGGGCGAAATAGACCGGCGACTGCTTCACCGTATCCACCAGGAAATCCTGAAAATCCCGGTAATCGTCAAAAATCGGCTGGCCCGCCTGGGCGGATTTGAAGTGGATGAACAGCCAGTTCGTCACCGCCTTCACCACCACGGCGGCCCGGAAGCGCCGGGTTTTCCCCGCCATCCAGGCGGCCATGTAGCCCCCGTAGCTGCCGCCCAGGATGCCCACGCGGCTTGAATCCAAGCAGGGAAAGCGCCGAAGCGCCGCGCCCAGCAGGGTCAGGATATCGTTGGCCGCGCCGCCGTCGAAGGCGTGCTCCGGATCGGCATAGGCGTTGCCCCGGCCGGTGGAGCCCCGGGGGTTGGGCAGCAGCACCGCATAGCCCCGGCTTACGGCACACTGGATTTCCAGGTTGAAGCCCGGGGCCCAGCAGCCCGCCGGGCCGCCGTGCACCCACACCAGCAGGGGGTAAGTTTCTTGCTGGTCGCCGGGAAAAAGCATATACCCCGTCAGCTCCGCCCGGCCATCCTGGGAAGGGGCGGAAAGAAGCGTATAGGGCGCTGCCTCCGCCCGGTCGTACCAGGCGTTGACGCCGGGCAGAAGGGGAGCCAAAGCGCCGTCCTGAACAAGCGCCGGGGCCGGCGGCCGGCTGTGATCCCCCAGCAGCACGGGCACGCCCCCCGCTGTTTCCGCCGCCGCTTCCGTTACCACGCCTGGGACGTCGCAGGCTTCATAACGCAGTTTGCCTTCCGTCACGGTCACCCGCCACAGCATGGGCCTGTGATCCCGGCAGGCGGATACGAACCAGGTATCCCGCCGCAGCGCGGGGGCGATCAGCGTTTTGCGCTCGGGGGAAGCATCCATATACGCCCCTTCGGTCAGGCCAGCCGGCTCGTTTTCTATTTCGTCCCGGGGGTGTTCCTGCCCATCCAGCCACAAGCGGGCCAGGGCAATTTCCATCCCCGCCGTGCGCACGGCTGCCAGGGCGTACCGCCCATCCGGCGACACGCAGGGCCGGATATCGCCCGCCGCCTGAAGGGCGGGGGAAACCGCCCGCTCCTCGCCGTCGCTCAAGCGCAGCCAGCGAAAACTTCCCTGGGCGAACAGCGCCGCGCTTTCATCGGGCAGCACCGCCAGGGCGGAAAAGGGCTGTTCGCTTTCCTTCAGCACCCGGATCTCCCCGTCGAACCGGCACAGCTGATAATGATATGTTTTCGTAAAACCATGATCGGCGTCGCTGCGGTACCGCAGGCTTTCCGCCACCAGGGGCATTTCCCAATCGCAGCCCGCGGGAGGCGTTTCCCGGATTTCTTTCCGGCAAACGAACAGGCAGCCGGCTGCCAGCGGCAATACGTCCACCGCCTCCACGCCTTGGGGCAGGGGGAACGCTTCTCGCGTTTCCCCCGTCTGCCGGTCGTGCAGCGCGATGCGCCCATCCGAAAGGAACCATAGGAGGCATCCCGTACGGGAAAAAACCGGGCCGATCTCCCGGCTTCCCCCCAGGGTGATCTCCCGGGCCTCTCCGCGGAAAATCAGCGTCACCCGGCGCCGCCAACAATCATTTTCCCAAAAATATTGGACGCAGGCCACCGCGCCGTCGGGGGATGAAGCCAGGGAGGAAAACCGCGTCAACCGCCCGTAATCCTCGGGCGCAAACCCACGCATCACGCTTTTTCCTCCTTCACATACGTTTCCATCCACCGCCGGATCTCCAGCATATGGCGAATGCGGTTGTGCATCAGGCCGCCCCGGGTGATATTGTGGTTCTCCCCGGGGAAAATCACCAATCGGCAGGGCACCTGGGGCCGCAGGGCGCGGATGGCGTTAAACAAATGATCCGCCTGCTCTACCCCGCAGCGCACGTCCCTTTCCCCGTGCAGGATCAGGGTGGGGGCATTCAGCTTCCCGATATCCCGCAGGATGCTGCCCTTGGCCCGGTTCAGCATATACGCGGCAAAATCCGTTTGCCCCGAGCCGGACAGGAACCCCATATCCCCGGTGCCGTAGGAAGTGGCCGGGTCGATCCAGGTGCGCTGGGCGGCGGCGGCCCGGAAGCGGTCGGTAACAAGGGTCAGCTTGTTGGTCATGTATCCGCCGTAGCTGCCGCCGGTCACGCCCAGGCGGCGCAGATCGATCCGGGGGCACATGGCGGCGCAGGCGTCCACAAAATCCACGAGGTCTTTCACCGCCTCATCCCCGTAAGCCCCCGCCTGATAATCCTTCCCATACCCGGCGCTGCCCCGGGGATTGCACCACAAAACGGCAAAGCCCGCCGCCCGCAGGGTCTGGGCCTCGAAAAAGAAGATATCCTCGCCGTAAAAGCACTCCGGCCCGCCGTGCACATACAGCACCGCCGGGCAGGGGCCCTCCCCTGCCGGCAGCAACGCCCAGCCCGGCGTCCGCCCCGGCACTGGATTGGGCCGCCCGGTATCGTACGCCTCGATCCAATCGTTTTCGTGGGTCAGCTGCGCCGTTTCCCCCGTTCGCAAATCCTTGCACCACAATTCGCCCGGGTGATCGGGCTGACTTTTTAGAAACAGCAGTTTTCCCTGCCGCGGGGCGCAAAAGCCCTGGATGCAGCCGCCTTCGATCACCGTTTGCCCATTTTCCGGGGTCTGGATCAGGGTGCGGCCCCGGCGGGCGGTGAGCATGTAGATCGTATCGCCGTCCATTTGCACCGTACAGCAGCCATCGCCGCTCCGGTCGTCGCCCAGGATCGGAGGATCGACGCCCTCGGTATCCAGCGGCAGCAGGGAAGCTTCTTCCGTGCCCCGCCGCCGGAAAAGACCGACGCGGCCCCTTTCCTCCTCCTGTCCGGCGTACAGGAAGTCCTCTCCCCGCTCGATCACCGGCACGGCGTCGGACACCGGGCGATCCGTTTTCACAGCTTCCACGCGCCCATCCCGCAGCCGGTACAGGGCGGGGCGCAGGGCCCGCTCCCGCCCGTCGGGACGGGCAAAGAAATACAGCGCGTCCTTCCCGAAGGAGGGGCCGTAGCAATCGAACGTCCCATCGGTCAGGGCCACGGGCGCGCCGCCATCCAGCGGCACCCGGTACAGCCGCAGCGCGCCGTCCTCCAGAAAGCCGAAGGCCTCATCCAGCTTGTACATCAGCTTTTCCGTGAACCGGGGCCCATGATCCCGCTGCCGGCAAAAGGCGGCGTATTCCTCCCCCGTCATTTCCCGGGTCGGGTCGGCCACGCCGGCTTCATACCGCGCCACCGCGACCACGCTTTCCCCGTCGGGATGCCAGATATAATCCGTCACGCCCCGGCGGAAATGGGTGATCTGCCGTTCTTCCCCCGTTTGCCGATCCAGCACCCACACCTGAGGGAAAAAACCATCCAGGCTCAGGAACGCAATGCGCCGCCCATCCCGGCTGAAACGCGGCAAAGCCTGCATCTGCGTCAGGCTGGATACAGGCTTTGCTTCGCCCCCGGACAGGGGGCGGCCCATCAAAACAGGCCGGTTCTTCCCGGTTTGATATTCACTTTCCGCGCGGATATACAGCGCCGTTTTCCCATCCGGCGACAGCGCCGGGCAGGACAGCCACACCACCCTGCGCAAATCTTCCTCGCACAATCGTTTCATCGGTTCCCCTCGTCACTCCACCAGGTGACAGGCCACCTGATGGCCTTTTTCGATTTCCCGCAGGGCGGGCGTTTCTTGCCTGCATCGCTCGCAGGCCCGGGGGCAGCGGCCCGCAAAGGCGCAGCCCGCCGGCAGGTTCACGGGGCTGGGCACGTCGCCGGTCAGCACGATGCGCTCCCGGGTACGCTCCACCGTGGGATCGGCAATGGGAATGGCCGACAACAGCGCCTTCGTGTAAGGGTGGCGGTTGGACAGATAAATATCCTCGCTGTCAGCGATTTCCACGATGTTGCCCAGGTACATCACGGCGATCCGGTCGGAGATCTGCCGCACCATCGACAGATCGTGGGTGATGAAGATATAGGCCATGCCCATTTCCCGCTGCAGCTTTTTGAGCAGATTCACCACCTGGGCCTGGATGGATACATCCAGGGCGGAAATGGGCTCGTCGCACACGATCAGTTTGGGCTTGAGCGACAGCGCCCTGGCGATGCCCACCCGCTGGCGCTGGCCGCCGGAAAATTCGTGGGGAAAGCGGGCGGCGTGCCCTTCGTTGAGGCCCACGTCGGTCAACAATCGCAGGATCTCCTGGCCCCGCGCCTGCTTATCCCGGTGCATCCTGTGCACGTCCATGCCCTCGGCCACCGTGTCGCCGATGACGCTGAGGGGGTCCAGGCAGGCGTAGGGATCCTGAAAAATCATCTGCACCTGGCGGGTATACGCCTTGCGCTCCTTCCGGTCGAAAGCCCAGATATCCTTGCCTTCGTACAGCACCTGCCCGCCCACCGGCCTGAGCAGCCGCAGCACGGTTTTGCCCAGGGTGGATTTTCCGCAGCCGGATTCCCCCACCAGGCCGATGGTTTCGCCCTCGTGCACCGTCAGGCTGACGCCGTTGACGGCCTTCAGCAGCCCCCCCTGCACCTTGAAATAGGTTTTCACGTCCTTCAATTCCAGCAGCGGGGCCCTGCCCTGATCACGCATGCGCTTCCCCTCCTCTCAGCTGTTCGCCGTGGGCGGCCACGTATTCCGGGTGGCACAGCCAGCAGGCGGCGAAGTGCCCCTCCTCCGGCAGATCGAAGGCGTCGGGCATCCTGCGGTTGCAGATATTCATGGCGTGGTCGCACCGAGCGGCAAAGGGGCAGCCCGTCGGCGGGGAAATCAGATCGGGCGGCACGCCGGGGATGGAATGCAATTCTTCCTGGGTGCGCTCGTCCAGCCGGGGCACGCTGTTCAGCAAGCCCCAGGTGTAGGGGTGGCGGGGCCTGTGGAAGATGGTATCGGCGTCGCCGTGCTCCACGATCTTGCCGGCGTACATCACGTAGATCCGATCGGCCATTTTGGCCACCACGCCCATATCGTGGGTGATCAATACGATGGAGGTATCGGTTTTTTCCTTCAGGTCGTTCATCAGATCGATGATCTGGGCCTGAATGGTCACGTCCAGGGCGGTGGTGGGCTCGTCGGCAAACAGCACCGCCGGGTCGCAAATCAGGGCCATGGCGATCATGATGCGCTGGCGCATGCCGCCGGACAATTGATGGGGGTAGCGCTTCATGTTGGCTTCCGGATTGGGCAGGGAAATGAGCTTCAATATCTTCAGGGCTTTATCGTAGGCCTCCCGCCGGCTCACGGGATGATGGCGCAGATACGCCTCGGTGATCTGCCGACCCACCTGCATGGTGGGGTTCAGGAAGGTGAAGGGATCCTGGAAAATCATGCTCATCCGGTTGCCCAAAATGCCGCGGATCTCCTTTTCGCTGAGCGTCAGGATATCCTTGCCCTCAAAGAGCACCTGCCCGCCCTTCACCGACCCGTTGGCTTTGCTGTTCAGGCCCATGGCCGTTTTGACCGACACCGATTTCCCGCAGCCCGATTCGCCCACCACGCCGATGGTTTCTTTTTTATTGACGTGGAAGGATACGCCCCGCACCGCCTGCACGCTACCCTGGTAGGTATCGAAGGTAACCACCAGGTTTTTAACGTCCAAAATTCTTTCGCTCATTCTTCGTCACCTCAGGCGCGCAGTTTGGGGTCCAGGGCGTCCCTTAGCCCGTCGCCCACCAGGTTGAAGCACAGCATGGTGATGCCCACCATCGCGCAGGGGATGATGAACTGGTAGGGGTAATAGCGGAAATTTTCCCCGGCGGCTTTGATCAATTGGCCCCAGGAGGGGGTGGGCGGGGTGACGCCCAGGCCGATATAGCTGAGGAACGCCTCGTAGAAAATGACGCTGGGGATACTCATGGTGATGCCCACCACCCGGATGCCCAGGGTGTTGGGGATCAGGCGCTTGACGATGATCCACCAGGCGGGGGCCCCCAGGGTTTCGGAGGCGGTGATAAAATCCCGGGATTTGATCTGCAGCACCAGGCCCCGGGTGGCGCGGGCCGATCCCATCCAGCCCGTCAGGCTCATGGCCACGATCAGCGTCATCACGCTGCCGGAGCC
>JAFUXH010000097.1 GCA_017470945.1 Clostridia bacterium
ACAATGCCGAATTGCGAGGTTCGGCTGAAAGCCGCTTCCGCTATCCATTTCCGACCGCGAAAATCGGGTTTTTGGCCTCCTTGGAGGTCGAAAACCCATTTTTGCAGGAAATGGATGTTCCGAATCAAAGCGGAATCCTGATTCCACTTTGATTCGCAGGTTGTCGAAAATACTTTTTCGACAACCTGAACGGAAAGCGCGCATGGCTTTCCGGTGTTGGTTCATATACGCTGTTTTTCGCAGGGCCGCGCGAACAGCTGATCCACAGTGCCCCAGACGGTTTCATAATCGCCAATCTTTTCAAAGCCGTATTTTTCATACAGGCCCCGCTCACTACTCATGAGATACACCCGCTCAAAGCCGCAGGCGGCGGCGTGCCGCATCACGGCGTCGATCATGCGCTGGGAAATGCGCCGGCCCCTCTGCCCCTCCTCCACATACACAAAACCGATGAAGGGAGAAAAGCCCCATATTTCCGGCAGCTCGTCCTGCGCCCGGAAACTGCAAAAGCCCACGATGCAGCCCGCCTCCCGGGCGACGATCACCCGCTCCCAGGCCAGCCAGCCGCCCTTTTCCATTTCCTTCGCCAGATAGGGGCCCGCCCGCCAGGGGCACTGCCGGGCATAGGCCATGGCGTCGCGCCAGGAAGGGCCGTCCTTGGCGATCAAGGCGACCTCCGTCATGGCGCCTCCCTGGGCAGAACATCCGCCTGCACCACGTATTCGGGCTTGATCTCCCAAAACGTGGCCTGGACGAATTTGCCCCGGGTCAGCACGTCGGTGTCCACCGGATCGATCAGAAACACGTGATCCCAGGACGCCTCGATGGCGGCGGCCAGTTCGTCCGCCGGCAATTCCTCCAGCTTTTCCTGCAGGGCGGCGAATTCCGCCTCCGTCCTTTTGTCGGCCACATACATGTTCTGCAGCACCAGCTGCCAGGCGTCAAAATCGGTCAGGGTTACCTGAGATTCCGGGATCTCCAGGGTAAACAGCACCTTATCCTCGGTGCGCCGCAAAAACGCCGCGCTGTCAGCATCCGGCGCCCTGCGGGCAAATTCCCAGGTGTGCCACGCCCACACGGGGTAGGTCACCCCCTCTGGCGGCTGGCCGATCTTTTCCTTCATGCGTTGGATCAGCCACTGGTAGGGCTTTTCAAGGGAATCCCGCTTCGTCAGGTTAAAAGATTTTTCCCTTCGGCAACGGTAAACCCCCGTTTGCTTCAGTTCCTCCAACGCCGACAGCGGCTGCACCGTCCATAATCTCATACATTTCACCTATTTTGCACGTACCCCAGGGTTTTCAGATCCTCGGCGCTGTCCCGCCAGCCGGGGCGCACCTTCACCCACAATTGCAAATTCACGTGCATGCCCAGCAATTGCTCGATATCGGCCCGGGCCTCCGCCCCGATCTTTTGCAGCATGCTGCCCTTTTTGCCGATGATGATACCCTTGTGGGAATCCCGCTCGCAGTAAATGGTGGCGTCGATTTCCATGAAGTGATCATTCTGCTGCTTCATGGCCATCATCTCCACGCCGATGCCGTGAGGCACCTCGTCCCGCAGGTTCCGCAGGGCCTTTTCCCGGATCAGCTCGGCGCAGATATCCCGCTCCGGCTGGTCGGTCAGCATATCATCAGGGAAGTATTGGGGGCCGATGGGCAAATGAGCGGCCAATTCCCGCTTCAGGGCATCGATCCCATCCCCCGTTTTGGCGCTGACGGGAATGATGCCGTCATACTTGGCCTCCTTGAAGGAATCGATGATGGTCAGCAGCTTTTGCGGCTCCACCAGGTCGATCTTATTGAGCACCAGCAGCTTGTACACCTGCTTCCCGCTCATTTCCTCCACGATGCTGCGGTCGTGGGGACCGATGGCGGTCACGTCCACCAGCACCAGCAGGGCGTCGATGCCCTCCATGGCCTCTTCAATGGACTGCACCATGAATTCCCCCAGCTTGGTGCGGGGGCGATGGATGCCCGGCGTATCCACGAATACGATCTGGCAGTTTTCTCCGCCCATAACGCCCATCACCCGATTGCGGGTGGTTTGGGGGCGGCTGGATGTGATGGCCACCTTTTCCCCCACCAGGGTGTTCAGCAGGGTGGATTTGCCCACGTTGGGCCGGCCCACGATGGTGGCGAAGCCGGAATGAAAATCTTTTTTCGTTTGCATTTGCGTGATCCTTTTCTTTATTCTTTCGCCAGGAAATCCAGCGTGCCCTGCTTGGGCCCGAAGCCATGGGGCAGCAAATCGGGCAGCGTTGCCTCCGCCCGCTCGTCGCCGCAGGCCACGATCACCCGCAAGTCGGGGGCGAATTCATTCAGCGCCTGCCGGCAGATGCCGCAGGGCCAGGGCATGGATTTTTCCGCCGCGATGGCGATAACGGTAAATTCCCGCGCTCCTTCGCTGACGGCCTTGAACAGGGCGGTACGCTCGGCGCAGTTGGTGGCGCCGTAGGAGCCGTTTTCAATGTTGCAGCCCTTGAACACCCGGCCGTCCTTGCTCAGCAGGGCCGCCCCCACCCGGAAATGAGAGTAGGGGGAATAGGAATAGGTCAAGGCGTCCTTGGCCATTGCGATCAGTTCGTCGTCGGTCACCCGGCCGATCCCGGCCCGGTTCAGCGCTTTTTCTTCCATGGCGCGCATCCTTTCTTTATCCTGGTCCGTCATATGGTCGTAGCCCATCAGGTGAAACAGGGCGTGGGCCGTCAAATATCCCAATTCTCTTTGCAGGCTGTGGCCGTATTCCGCCGCCTGCTCCCGGGCCCGGGGCAGGGATAGAATGATATCCCCCAAAAAGCACAGGCCAGTTTCATCCCGCTCGGCCAGCAGCTTCTTTTCGCATTGCCCCAGGGTACGGCGGGGCGTTACGTTGGTGGAGGGGAAGGACAGCACGTCGGTGGCCCGGTCGGTGGCCCGGTATTCCCGGTTGATCTGGCGGATCTCCTCATCCCCTGTCACCCGCACCTGGGCGTACACCGGCAGGGAAATGCCCTCGGCCTCCACGCAGACGGCGGCGATTTTTTGCAGCATATCCTCCGCCCCGGGCACGGCGGGCACATCCCAGCTGATTTCCAAACGGGCGCTCATGGCTGCTCCTCCGTTCCCTGGCCGGCCTTTTCCTCCGCCTCCTGCTGCTTGGTGGGCAGCGGCTCAATGGTCACCAATTCGTCGATCTCCACCGGCTTGATGGTGGGCGGCGGCTCCACAGCCACCGGCTCGTCGGGCATTTCCGGCACCACCACGGGCATGGGCTCCTGGATCACGGGCTCCGCCACGTTCAGCGAATCGGGCACGGGAGAAGGCACCACTAGGGGGGCTTCCTCCGCTTCCGGCACCAGGCGCTCCAGCGTTTCCTCCGTTTCCACCGGGTGGATCACCCGGGGCTTTTTTTCGGTTTCTTCCATGTCGGGGTATTCGATCCGCTCATGGAACACGCCCACCAGCACCGTGGTGGCGGCGGCGCAGATGCGGTCGATATCCTGCAGTGTCAGGGGGCAATCGCTCAATTGCCCATCCTCCAGCTTGCCCCGCACCAGCTTGACGATGAAATCCTCGATCCCCTCGGTGGTGGGGTTTTTCATGGTGCGCACGGCGGCCTCGATGGTATCGCACAGCAGCACGATAGCCCCTTCCTTCGTGCGGGGGGGCCGGCCGTCGTAGCGGAAGGCGTCGATATCCACCGGGTTCCCATCGGCCTGCTGCAGCGCCTTGTGGTAGAAGAACATCACTGGCGTGTCGCCGTGATGCTCGGCAATGATGGTTTGGATCTCCTGGGGCAGGCGGTACGCCTTCGCCAGGGCCACCCCGTCCCGGGTGTGGGCGGTGATGATGGCGGCGGACACCTGGGGATCGGTGTGATCATGGGCATTGACGCCGCCCAGCTGATTTTCCGTAAAATAGGAGGGGCGCTTCAATTTGCCGATATCGTGATACAAACCGCCCACGCGGGCCAGCAGCGGGTTGGCCCCCACCGCCTCGGCGGCGGCCTCCGCCAGGTTGGAAACGATGGTGGAATGATGATAGGTGCCCGGGGCTTCCAGCAGCAGCCTGCGCAGCAGGGGCTGGTTGGGGTTGGAAAGCTCCAGCAGCTTCATGGGGGTGGGCAGATTGAAAATCATTTCCAGCAGGGGCTGCAGGCCGATGCACAGCAGCGTGGCCAGCACCGACCCCGCCGCCTTCCACAGCCCGTGCTCGATGGAGCCGTGCAATTCGCTGGCGGTCATCAGCCCCAGGGCCAGGATGGATACGAAATCCACCGCGCAGCCCAGCAGCCCGCTGAGCATCACCCACGTGCGGCTGACGCGCACACTCACCATCAGCGCCGCCGCCGTGCCCGCTATCAGGCCGGATACGATGAGCACCACCATGGTTTCGGTAAATTCCTCGCTGCCCCCGGCGGCCAGGGCGGCCACCAGGATGGTCAGCGCCGCGTTACACACCATGCCGCAGCGAAAGCCCAGCAGCACCGTCATCAGCAGAGAGCACAGCAGCATAGGCGCGATGTAGGCGTTCACCATCCGCCCCAGCAGGCACAGCGCCATGCTGATGGCCAGCACGGTGAACAAAAGCAGCAGCCGGGCGGTATCCTGCATCACGCCCCCGCCCCGGCGCCAAAGCAAAAGCATCATCAGCACCAGCACCGTCACCACCAGCAGCGCCGCGCCCAGATACATGGGCATATCCACCTCACCGCCGCTGAGCAGCCCCAGGGTGGATAGCATGGCCAACTGGCTGGCGGTGATGCGTCCTTCGCCCCGCACCACAATATTCTGCCCCTGCTTGTACACCACCGGCTCCACCGCCTCCCGGGCGGCTTCCCGGGCGGCCTCGGTGGCCTCCTGATCGATGAGCATATTGGCCTGGATGCAGGCGCTCAGCACCGTGGGCACGATATTCTGCCCCAGGGGCAGGGAAATGCGGAAATCCACGATCTGCCGGATGCTGCTGGCCGCGGCGGCCTCCTGGCCCTCGGTCACGTAGCTCAGCATGGCGCTTTGCAGCGCGGCGTACACCAGGCTGTAGGCCTCCTCCAATTCCGCCTGGGTGGAATGTAGCAGGCTGGTCAGCTGGTAATCCCGCAGGGTGATCAGCGTCAGCATATCCCGGGCATACTGCAATTCTTCCCTCGAATACAGCCGGGTGGAGGATTGATCGGGCAGGGTATCGCCGTATTGACGCACCGCCCGCAATTGGGCGAAAATCTGGTCAAAATCGGAAAGCACCGCCTCGGTCACGCCATCCTGATAGCGATAAGTGGGGGTCACCTGATTGGCGGCCTCCTCGCGCTTTTGCTGGGTGCTGACCTCATCCACCACATCCTTGGTGGCGGCGATGGTGCTGGTGGGCACCATGCCCACCTGTAAATCATACCGTACCGGCACGATGGCCAGCACGAACATGGCCAGGATCACGGCCGTGCCCAGCACGCAGATCAACATCTGCAGGGCGTTGGCGGAGCGCAAATAGGCCCGCACCCTGCCCCGCCGCTTGGCCGGCGCTTTTCCTTCCTTGCTCATGCTTCCTTCCCTTCCTTCGATTCGTAGGCCTCATAGGCCCGCACGATCTTCTGCACCAGCTCATGGCGCACCACATCCTTGGCGGTCAGTTCCACGATGTGAATGCCCTCCACGCCGCGCAGCACATCCATAGCCTCCACCAGGCCGCTCTTTTTGCCCTTTTGCAGGTCAATCTGGCTCACGTCCCCCGTCACCACGCAGCGGGACCCCGCCCCCAGCCTGGTCAAAAACATTTTCATCTGTTCCGGGGTGGTATTCTGCGCTTCATCCAGGATGATGAAGGCGTCGCTCAGGGTGCGGCCCCGCATGAAGGCCAGGGGGGCCACCTCCAGGGTGCCCCGCTCCACCAGCCGCTGGTAGCTTTCCACGCCCATGATCTCGTACAGCGCGTCGTACAGCGGCCGCAGGTAGGGATCCACCTTCTGGGTCATATCGCCGGGCAAAAAGCCCAGCCGCTCCCCCGCTTCCACCGCGGGACGGGTGAGCACGATGCGCTCCACTTCCTTATTTTTCAGCGCCACCACGGCCATGGCCATGGCCAGGTAGGTTTTGCCGGTGCCGGCGGGGCCCACGGCCAGGGTCAGCTCCCCTTCCCGCATGGCGGCCACGTATTCCCGCTGCCCCAGGGTTTTGCACTGGATGCGGCGGCCCCGGTGGGTGATGGCCACCACGTCGCCCAGGATCTCCTCGATCTCATCCAGTCGTCCCTCCCGGGCCAGGGCCACGGCATAGCGGATGCGGCTGACGTCGATGAGCTCGCCATGGTGCAGCATATCGATCATTTTGGCGATCACCTGCTCCGCCAGGGCCTTGTCCGCCGCAGCGCCATCGATTTTCAATTCCTGCTGGCGCAGCGTAACACTAACGTTCAATTCCTGCTCCAGCACGGCCATATTCCGGTCGTTCATGCCAAAAAGGGTCATATAGGTTTCCATGTTCTCAAGCGATAACAGCAATTCTGCCTGGCATCTCCTTACGGGCTGGTTTTCTGATAGCGGCCGATTTCCCGGCGTATCTCCCCGGCGGCCTCCACCACGATAGTATCCCCTTCTATCATACGGAAATTAATCCATTTGTCAACAGTTTCCGCTTTTTTCAGGCGCTGGTTCAGCAATCGCAGGGCGGCGCCTTCCGCCTCCCGCAGCGCTTCCCGAGGGTCCCGCGCCGCCGCTTGAAGCGCGACCTCCGCATAGCTTTCCCTTTGCAGCGTCACCGGCAGCCACGCCCCGCCCACCGCCGTTTCGGTGATCAGGCGGTCGCTGGTCAGATAGTCGGGCGCTTCCTGCGCGCTCCACGCAAAAAAAGGCGCCTTCAGCACCCGCCGCGTTTCCTGCCTGCCGGTGGGCACCGAGCGGTATTCCGTCAGGGGCAGCCGCACCCGCTGGGTGATCCACACCCGGGCCTGCGCCTGCCCCCGGGCCTTCACCGCCGTCCACGTGCCGTCGGGCCCCTGCTCCTTCCCCGCGATCAGCACCTGTCCCGCCCGCACAAAATCCCCGTTCTTTACCTGGGGCGTGCCGGCATAAGTGGTCAGCAGGGTGATCAAGCCATCCTCCGCCGCCACGATATCCCCCGGCGCGCCGGCGCTTTCGATTTCCGGCGGTGGGGTGCCCTCCTCCAGGCTCACCCGCAGCGCCACCCCCTGCCACGCAGTGCGCACCCATTTCACCTGGGGCAGATACCATTCCAGCTGATCCCGCAGCGCGCCCAAGCGCACCTGGCTTTTTCGCACGCCCGGCACGATGCCCGCCTGCCGCAGGAAGGAACGCACCTCCCCCTCGTAGGCCCCGGCGTTTTCGATGCGGACCTGCCACACAAAACCCAGCGCGTAGATCATCAGCCCCACGCACAACACGGCCCCGCCCAGCAGCGCCCAGCGCCTCTTCATTTGCTTCAGGCGCTTCAGCCATCCCACCGGCCGGGCCTCCCCTACCGCAAATCCCTTTTCCGCCGCCAGCGCCTTCAGGGCCTCATAGTCCGCCGCGGCGCAGCGGATGGTCAGGCTCCTGCCGGGGCTCCGGCTCACGCCGCGCAGAGGGATCTGCGCGTTTCTTGCCGCGTTCAGCAGCTTTTCCCCGCTGAGGCCCCTGACCTGAAACCGCACGTCCAGCCCCCGCCGCATCATATTCCCTCCCCGCTGACGCTGACCCCGTCAATCTTCCCCTGGATCAGCAGATCCCGCACGCCGAAATAGGCGATCACCAATTTTTCCCCCGTCACGGTCCACAGCCCGTCCCGGGTGCGCACGCGGATGCACTTGGTTTCGTAGGAAAACAGGCCCGTGTGCTGCTCGATCAGCACCTCGTCCCGCCCGGTCATCACCAGCCTTGGGCAGTCGGACCGCACCTGGGGCGGCGCAAACGATAATAAATGCACGATACGATCACCTCGCACCAGTGTATGCGAAAAAGCCGCCCGGAAACACAAAAACGCCCCGCGCGGCCATGCGGCGCGGGGCATAGGGGAGGCAAAGCTTATTTGATGGTGAACTGCTGGATATCGGCGATCAGATCATCGCAGGTATCGCTGTAAATATCCAGGGTGATGGGCTTACTCAGATCCAGGGAGAAAATGCCCAGGATCGATGTGGCGTCCACCCCGTGGCGGCCGGCCCGCAGGTCCACTTCAGAGGGATACCGGTTCACGGTGTTGACGAAGGCTTTCACTTCTTCGGCAAAGCTCAGCTTGATGGGAACAGATTTCATAGAGTAACGCACCTCCTGTATTTCGCTGCTCAAATTATACCGTGATCGAAGGAAAAAAGCAAGGGGGCTTCGCCCATTTTTTCCATCTTAAGGGGCGGCGCGCCGCGGCCCAGCCGGCGTCGTACCGATCCCGTCAGCCCAGTTTTTCCAGCGACGAGCGCATCCGGCGCAGGGTTTCCTGCTTGCCCAGCAGATAGGCGATTTCAAACGCGCCGCCGGGGGTGGATTCCAGGCCGGAAATGGAAATGCGCATGGGCCAGAGTACCTGGCCGTTCTTTTTGCCCCACTGGGGAATCACGGCCATCACCGTGTCGTGGATGTTCTGCTCCGTCCAATCCTCGATGCCCTCCAGCACCGGGATCAGCAGGGGCAGCACCTCCCGGGCCACGTTTTCGTCGCTCTTTTGCTTCTTATTGAAGAAAATGGCGGGATCGTAATCCGGCATCTGGGCCAGGAATTGAATCTTTTCGGGAATGCGGCTGAAAATATCGGTGCGGCTCTGCATCAGCTCCGCCAGGCGGCGGTAATCCACACCCCTGCCCGCCAGCGCCTGATCGAACCAGGGCGTCGCCATTTGCAGGTACCGCTCAAAATCCATCTTCTGCACGTACTGGCCGTTCATCCAATCCAGCTTGTTCACGTCGAAAATGCCGGGGGATTTATTCAGGTGCTTCACGTCGAAGGCCTGCACCAATTCATCCATGTTGAAGAATTCCTGGTCGGTGCCGGGGTTCCAGCCCACCAGCGCCAGGTAATTGACCAGCGCGTCCTTCAAATAACCCTTGGCGATGAAATCGCTGTAATAGGCGTCGCCATCCCGCTTGGACAGCTTGTGGGTGGCATCCCGCATCACGGTGGTCAGGTGGATGTATTCCGGGATCTCCCAGCCAAAGGCGTTGTACAGGAAATTATAGCGCGGCGTGGAGCTCAGGTATTCCACCCCCCGCATCACGTGGGTGATGCCCATCAGGTGGTCGTCGATCACGTTGGCGAAGTTATAGGTGGGCATGCCGTCCTGCTTGATGAGCACCATATCGTCCATGGTGTCGCTGTTGGGAAAGGTCATTTCGCCGAACACCAGATCGTGATAGCTGGTGGAGCCCTCGGTAGGCGCGTTCATGCGGATCACGTAGGGCACCCCAGCATCCAGCTTGGCCTGCACTTCTTCCTTGCTCAGGCCCAGGCAGTGCTTGTCATACTTGAATACCTCGCCCCGGGCTTCCGCCGCCGCCCGGCGCTCATCCAATTCTTCCTTGGTGCAGAAGCAGTAATAGGCCGCGCCCTTCTCCACCAGTTCCTGGGCGTAGGGCAGATACAGGCTCTTGCGCTCGCTTTGGATATAGGGGCCGTAATCGCCGCCGATATCCGGGCCCTCATCCCACAGGATCCCGCAATCCCGCAGGGTGTCGTAAATCACCTCCGTGGCCCCTTCCACGAAGCGCTCCTGATCGGTATCCTCGATGCGCAGGATGAATTTGCCGCCGTTTTTCTTCGCGAACAGATAGGCATACAGCGCCGTGCGCACGCCCCCCAGGTGCATGAACCCCGTGGGCGACGGCGCAAAGCGAGTGCGCACTTGAGACATAAAATAACCTCCTTTAATCTACGAGGGAAGGGCTTGTGAGGCAAAAGCCCCTCCCTCGCGCTCCTTCTGAAAACCAGTTCGGAATAGAAGCTGACTGGTCTTTATTTTCTGTATTCTCCGTGTTATTTTTGGGGTTTATAGCCATCCTTCAGGCTGACGACCCGGTTATAGACGCTCTTTTCTTCCGTGGAATCCGGATCCTTGCAGAAGTAACCCATCCGCAGGAACTGGAAGGTGTCGCCCACGTTGGCGGAAATCAACGTATGCTCGCAAAAGCCATTGACCACCTGCAGGGAATCGGGGTTCAGGAAGGCGGTCACATCCTTCTTGGCTTCGGGCGACGCGGTATCCCATTCCTCGGTCATCAGCTGATCGTACAGCCGGGCCTCGAACGCCGCGCAATCCCGGGCGTTGACCCAGTGGATAGTGCCCTTCACCTTCCGGTTGGCCCCTTCGCTGCCGGAGCGGGAGGTCAGATCGACACTGCATTCGATGTGGTCGATGCCGCCGTCGGCGGTGTGGACCACCTGCTCGCACCGGATGATATACGCGCCCTTCAAGCGCACTTCCCCATCGGGCTTCAGGCGGAAAAACTTTTTCGGGGGATCTTCCTCGAAATCCTCCCGCTCGATCCAGATTTCCTTGCCGATGGTCACTTGCCTTTCGCCCCATTCCGGGTGGTCGGGGTGGTTTTCCATGGGCAGGGTGTCCGTCCAATCGTCAGGCACGTTGGTCAGGATCACCTTGACGGGGTTCAGCACCGCCATCACCCGGGGCGCCGTGTCACCCAAAGCGTCCCGCACACAGGCATCCAGCATGCGCACGTCCACAGTGGAATCGGCCTTCGACAGGCCCACCTGATCCACGAAGCTGCGGATGGCGCTGCCGGGGTAGCCCCGCCGCCGCATAGCGCACAGGGTGGGCATCCGGGGGTCGTCCCACCCGGCCACGAAGTTTTCCTCCACCAGGCGGCGCAAATGGCGCTTGCTCATGACGGTGCGGGTGATATTGAGCCGGGCGAATTCGATCTGCCGGGGGCCGAAATAGCCCTTGCCATCCCCCGCCCGGAAGCCGGCCTTTTCCACGAACCAATCGTACAGCGGCCGGTGATCCTCATATTCCAGGGAGCACAGCGAATAGGTGATCCCCTCGAACGCGTCGGACAGGGGATGGGCGAAATCGTACATGGGATAGATGCACCATTCCTTGCCCATGCGCCAATGCTCCTTATACAGGATGCGGTACATGGTGGGGTCCCGCATGTTCATGTTGGGGGACGCCATATCGATCCTGGCCCGCAGGATATACCGCCCCTCGGGGAATTCCCCCTGCTTCATGCGCCGGAACAGATCCAGCGATTCCGCGGCGGGCCTGTCCCGCCAGGGGCTGTTTTTGCCGGGGGTGGTCAGCGTGCCCCGGTATTCCCGCATTTCATCGGCGGTCAATTCATCCACGTAGGCCAGGCCGCGGTTGATGAAATCCTCGGCGATATCATACAGACGCTGATAATAATCGCTGGCGTAATAGAGCCCGCCGTTCCAATGGAAGCCCAGCCATTCGATATCCCGTTCGATGCCCTCGGCAAAGTGGGTATCCTCCTTGGCGGGGTTGGTATCATCAAAGCGCAGGTTGCAAAGGCCGCCGTATTTTTCCGCCGTGCCGAAATCGGTAATCAGCGCTTTGCAATGGCCAATGTGCAGATATCCGTTGGGTTCCGGGGGAAAACGGGTGCGCACCTGCTGGGCCCGCCCCTCCGCCAGATCCTGATCAATGGCGTCCCAGATGAAATTGCTGCGTGCCGCTTCGTTTTCCATAGCCATCCTCCTTGCAAAAATGCATCACGAAATTACGCCGTCAGGCGCTTGCAACATTATAGCCGGAAACAGCGAAAAATACAAGGAAAAATTGCCGTGGAGGGCAAATTATGTTATAATGAAATATCTGATTTCAGAAATGAGGAATCGATCATGAAACGATGGATCGCATGGCTGCTCGCGGCGGCGCTGCTTTTTTCCTCGCTTCCCGCCTGTTCAAAATCCGCCGCAGCCACCCGAGCGGCATGTTCGCCCAAGCCTCCGTTCGCGTCCATGGCTGCGGAATAAAATCAAAGGGGCCGCCGCACACGAAAAATGCGGCAGCCCCTTATTTGAATGCCGGTTTACAGATGGGCGTTTTCCATCCGTTTCAGACGCATGATGGCGTGGCTGATGGTTTGCAGGGCTTCGTCGGCCCGGATCAATTCCATGCTGGCAAAGGGTGCGTCCAGCAATCGCTCCCACAGGAAGCGCTCCGCCTCGATGATCTGCACCACCCCCGCCGTGGGCCCGCCCGTCTGGATGGCGGCGGCCTCCCGCATCAACAATTGGAAGCAGGCGGCGAAGCTATCCCACAGCAGTTCCGGCAGCATGGCCTGGTGATAATGGAATTCGCCCTTCTCCTTCAGGTATTCCACCAGCCGCAGCATTTCCGGGAAGAAGGATTCCTTCCGGGCGTCGATCATGGCCTCCAGCACCATTTTCCCGTCGCTGAGCCCCTCCAGAGGCAGCAGCAGGGCGATGGTTTTTTCCTCCCCCGCCCGGAAGGGCATGGCGTAATACACCAGGCCGTTCAGGCGGCTGATGGCGTCATCGTACACCTGCTGCTGAAACGCCTGATAGCTCTGGGCCGCCTTTTGATGGCACAGGGCGGTGAGCACCTGCAATTTGGATTCAAAATGATGATAGAAGCTGCCCTTGCTGCAGCCCAGCGCATCCAAAAAATCCTGGATGGTAGCGCCCACATAGCCCTTTTCGAAAAACAGGGCCTCCCCCGTATCCAAAATGGCCTGCTTGCGTAAATCGCCCTTGAGCATCGCGCTCACTCCTTGTCAATTGTACTCCAAAACCTGCTGGATCATTTGATAATTGGATGTGCACAGGAAATCCCGGCGCACCTCCCGCCCATTGCGCATATATACCTTATAGGTATCCACCACATAACCGGTGCGGGCCTTTTTCTTTTCCACCACCGTGCCGGGCGCCAGGGAGGGGTTCAATTCGAAGATCGCGTCGGCCGGGGGCTCGGTGGTGGAAATCAGCTGGGTTTCCAAGGCGATGGTTTCCCCGCCGCTCAGGGCCGCGCCGTAGATTTCCACCGTACACTGCCGCTGCTGATACCAGGCCACCAGAAAGATGGGGGTCGATTTGTTGTTCTGGAAGGAAAAATCCAGGTTGGGCCAGTTCACCGTAGCGTCCCGGCCCTTATCGACGTAATTGCTGGGCCAGGTGTGGGGCGAGCGCTGCAGGATGTTCAAATCGGCCATGGCCGCCGCGTTGAACAGCGTGCTGCTGACCTGGCACACCCCGCCGCCGATCTCATCCACCGTGGCACCCCCCGAAATCGCAGCCGCCGGCAGGTAGCCTTTTTCGGCGGTGCGCTGGCCGGTGGTCTGATTGAAGGAAAAGACCTCCCCCGGCATCAACACCGTGCCGGACACGGCATTGGCGGCCAGATTGATGTTGTTGTTGCGGTTGGCGTCGCTGGTGGTCTGGGTGGTGTAGGTGGACACCAGGGAGAAGGAATTCATCAGTTCCGCCTTCGTGATGCCTGGGGTGATCACCTCGGAGGAGGCAACGATCACCGCCTGCAGATCCTTGCGGTTCAGGGCGTCGATGATCTGCTGATACAGCTTTTCGCCGTCCAGCTTCGCCCCGGCCCGATCCTCGGTGAAGGTGAAGGTGCGCTGGGCAAAATCGAAGGTAGCCACCTGGGCGTCCACGGCGTCGCGGTTGATGTTGGCCTCAATGATGCCCACCAGATACCGAACCGTGGCAGGGTCATAGGTGACCTCGGTGTGCAGATCGACGTGGGTGGCCACGGTGTGATACAGATGCTGATAGCGGTACTCAAAGGGCGTGGTGGAAGAAGCGATGGTTTCCACCGATCCCTGCCGCCCGATGGCGAAGGCGGTATCCAGCACGTCGCCGGTGTTGCGAAGAAAAGGCAGCTCCTGCGGGGTGATGATCCAGGTTTCGCCATCCACCTGAATGGTCATGCGCAGCACCATATCACTGAGGGAAGCGTCGTTCACCAGCGCCTGCACCGCCTGGGCCCGCGTCATGCCGCCCACGTGCACCTGATCGATCAGCACCCCCTGGGCGATGGTATCCTGGGACACGATGTCGACCTTCTGCCGGAAGGGGGCGTAGGCGCTGTGCCAGCGCAGCACCGCGTAGCCCAGCAGGGCAATCAGCGTGGCACACACCAGGGCGATCAGCGCCCACATGGCGCCGCCGTGCCGCGGCGCGTATAATTCCCCATCGGCCGGGACCAGCGGCGTCTGAACAGGCTCGTCCGCTGTCGGCTGCTCCGTGGGCGGCTCCATCGGCGCGCTGTGGCGGGCAAAGCGCCGCCGCCGCGCTGTTTGTTGATACACCATATCGGGGTACGCCGCCAGGTCCTCCTCGGTGCGGTGGATCATGGCCGCGTCGTTCATCTGCTCCTCCGGTGTTTCGACGGGCCGCAGGGAAAACGCGTCCTCCGGGAAGGCAGGGCGAAGCTGCGCCTCCATCGCCTCCTGCATTTGCAGCCTGATGTGCTGGGTGCGGGCCAATCGTCCTCCCTCCCTTCCGGGTAAACATACCTGATTCTATTCTATTCTAATCCTCATTCAATTATTTGTCAATATTTACGACAAATTATTTACAAACTTTCGTAATATTTTTGAAATAAATAGACTGTTCGACAGCTTTTCCCTGCCGACAGCCCGTTTCGTCACGCCACTCGGTTTTTAAAACAAACGAAACCGAATTTCAGTTCCTTCGCAACAAACTTTGCCCCGTTTCAAGGGGTGATCACCTTCTCCAGCACGATTCGCCCGGCAAAACCGCCGCGCTGATCAGCCTTGTTTTTTCGAAGCTTTTCCAGCTCATCCCGGGTGACGCCGCGTTCCGCCGCGATGGCGTACACCACCTCCAGCACGTCGGCCAATTCCTCCACCTCCCGGGATTCGGCATATTCCTGCGCTTCCTCCATCAGCTTTTTCGCCAGGTACTCCAGCGCTTCCGCCTGCCCCACCGTACAGTACACCGGCTGCTTCCCCGCCGCCCGCACGATCTCTGGGATCCGATCCCGCACCAGCTTGTGGTATGTGATGCCGTTTGCTCCGTCCTCCATTTTTCCGCCTCCCCGCTTCGCTGTGTTTTGATTCATTATAACACAAGTCGCCCGCCATGGAACGTTTTTCACAAGCAAAATCCCACGCGTTTTGTAATCCCGGCGGAATCTGCGCGCCGCGCTCCCGCAAACGCCGCTTTTTTTGTATGAAAACCAGGAAAAATACGGTGTTTCAAGCCTTGTAGCCCTTGCAAAACCTTGTGGATTGATATATAATTGGAAAAGAATTTCTAACCGATTGATCCATGCTGCGGCACAAAAGGAGGACGCCCCGTGAAGAAAGGCTTGGCAATCACCATCATCTCCATCCTGACCGTGACGACGGTCGTATTGAGTATCCTGTTTTATACCTCCAACAACGATAAGACCCGGCAAATCGCCGCGTTGAATACGGAAGCCGCCAACAAGGCCGTGGAGATCGAAACCCTGAGCGCCGACGTGGCGGATAAAGCGGGGCTCATCGAAACGCTGAATGCCGACGTGAGCAACAAAGCCGGCGAAATCGACGCCCTCAACGCCGATATGGTTTCCAAGTCCGGGCAGATCGACGCGCTCAACGCCGACGTGGCGGAAAAGATCGGCCAGATCGAATCGCTGAACGCCGACGTGGCCGACAAGGTGGGGCAAATCGAATCGCTGCATGCCGACGTGGCGGAAAAGATCAGCCAGATCGAATCGCTGCATGCCGACGTGGCCGATAAGGTGGGCCAAATCGACGCCCTGAACGCCGATGTCAACAGCCGGGACGGGCAAATCCAAAGCCTGAACGCCGACGTGGCCGACAAAGCGGGCCAGATCGAAACGCTGAATGCCGACGTGGCCGTGCGGGATGAAACGATCGAAGCGCTGAACGCCGACCTGGCCGATAAGACCCAGGCGCTGGAAACCCTCAACGCCGACCTGGAAAAGAAAACCAGCGAGATCGAAACGCTGAACGCCACCCTCGCCGGCAAGGTGGAGGAGCTTCAGACGCTGAGCGCCAGTATGGACAGCAAGGACACCGAAATCGAAACCCTGAGCGCCGATGTGACCAAGAAGCAGGAAGAAATCGATTCGCTGTCCGCCGCCGTGGCCGCCAAGGCGGAGGAAATCGAAGCCCTGAGCGCCGACGTAGGCAGCAAAACCGCCGAGATCGAACAGCTGAGCACCAGCATCGCCCAGAAGGACGAGCAGATCGAGCAATTGCACGCCGATGCCGCCGGCAAGGATGAACAGATCGAAAGCCTGAATGCCGACGTGACGGAGAAGGCTTCCCAAATCGAAAATCTCCATGCAGACGTGGCGGAAAAAGCCTCCCAGATCGAAACGCTGAATGCCAGCGTGGCAGACAAAACATCCCAGATCGAAAGCCTCAATGCGGATGTGGCCGATAAGGCTTCCCAAATCGAAACCTTGCATGCCGATGTGGCTGATAAAGCAACTCAGATTGAAAACCTCAACGCCGACGTGGCCGACAAGGCCTCCCAGATTGAAAACCTCAACGCCGACGTGGCCGACAAGGCGACCCAGATCGAAAGCCTCAACGCCGACGTGGCCGACAAGGCGTCTCAGATCGAAAACCTCAACGCCGACGTGGCCGACAAGGCGTCTCAGATCGAAAACCTCAACGCCGACGTGGCCGACAAGGCGTCTCAGATCGAAAACCTCAACGCCGATGTGGCCGACAAGGCGACCCAGATTGAAAACCTGAACGCCGATATCGCCGAAAAGGAAGATACCATCGACAAGCAGGATAAGAGCATCGCGAAGCTGAACAAAAACATCGATCAAAGCGTTGCCTATATCGACGATCTGCAGTCCTTCGTCATTTCCGCTTTTGAGGGCGCGCCTATCAACACGCTGAAAACCGCCCTGGACGCATCCGACGATCTGGTGGTGATCCGCAGGGTGCGCATCAACCAGGATGTCAACCCCAACGTGCGCACCAAGCCGTCCCTGGAGGGCGAAAGAATCGGCAACGCCCGGGCAGGCAAGGAATACAAGCTGCTGGATATCTCCGAAACCGGCTGGTACAAAATCCAGCTGGAGAACGGCAAAACCGGCTGGGTGGCCGGTCCGCTGGCCTCCATCGTGAAAATGGAATTCCCCGCGCTCAAATTAAAGTAAGCGCCCTTTCGCGCCATCATTTGAAAGGCCATGCTGTTGTATCAGCATGGCCTTTCAGGTTGTCAAAAATGTATTTTCGATAACCGGCGAATCAAAGTGGAATCTTGAACCCAAGTGGATTCATGCTATTGAAAATAATTCAGGATACATTGAAAGGCTTCTGTCATCCCGAGTGAAGCGGAGCGAGAGCGAAGCGGAATCGAGGGATCTGAAAGTTGGGTTGATCTGCTGAGCCAGATCCCTCCACGCCATTCCGCCTTTGGCTCCATTTCGGTCGGGATGACAGTGTTTGTTAACTGGTGTTTTGTTGCGATGCTGAAATGATTTCAGTATCAAAACATCCCGGGTTTTATGGATTTTTACGATTAATTCATCCGCACGGATCATGGATCGCCGGCTTCGCGTGTTCTTCAAACCGGTATTTCCGCAGGATGCGGCCAAATACCAGGCAAATCACCGTGCCGGTCACAGCCAGGATCAGCATCATCAGCGCGGCGCCGGCGCCCTTTTCCGCGCCAAACACCGCCTTCCAGCCCGACGGGGCCACTGCCATCCAGGGCTCGCACACCGTATCCACCAGCCAGCCGCCCAGGAAATACCCGATGGGAATGGTAAAAAACTGACATGTGTTCCGGCAGGAATAGACCCGCCCCTGCATGTCCGCGGGGATGGTGGAGCGGAGCACCACATCCAAATTGGCGTTCATCAGCGGGATGGGCAGCCAGCCGATCACCTGGGCCACGCACCACCAGAAGGGCGTTTTCGCGAATGCCAGCAGGTAGTTTTCCGTGCCCAGGGAGAACAGCAGCGTCCACGTAATGACCCGCAGCCGGTTCCTGGGGACGGGCATCACGTGAACGATCACGCTGCCCAGCAGCGTGGCGATACCCGCACAGGACGTGACCAGGCCCAGCACCGCCTTCCCGCCGTTGGCGCGGGGCAGCACATAGGCGGGCAGTGTCGCGTCGAAGCCCGACGCCACCAGGTTGACCCCCGCCAGGAACGCGATCAGCGTCAGGATCATGGGGTTCTGCCGCAGGTATCGCAGCCCGCTCCTGGCGGATTGCAGCAGGGTTTCCTTCCCCGCCTGCGCCGCCGGAACGGCCGGGATGCGCACAAACAGCCACAAGGCGATAAACGCCACGGCGAAGGAGGTCAGGTCCACGGCGATCACCGCGTCCATGCCCGCCCAGGAAAAAAGCGCCATGGCCAGCATGGGATGCAAAATGTCGACCAGCGAAGCGGAGAACGACCGCAGCCCGCTGGCCCGCTGGTAGTGCCGTTTGGGGGTGATCAGCGTCATCGCCACGTCCCCCGCCGGGGATTGCACCGTGTTCATCAGCCCGTTCAGGGCATTCAACACGTACATATGCCAGGGCTGCAGCGCGTCCGTTTTCAGCAGGATCAGCACCGCCACCGTGCACAGGGCTGCCACGGTGTCGCACGCCAGCATGGTTTTCTTTTTGTCCCACTTGTCGCTCAGCGCCCCGGCGAAGATGCTCATGACCACGTACGGGGCGTAGGAGCAAATGGATAAAAGCGCCGTTTGCAGGGCCGATCCCGTTTGCTGATACAGCCACTGCGTCAGGGCAAAACTGGTCATTGTACTGCCCAATTGGCTGACAGCCTGGGTGCTCCACAGGATCAGAAAGGATTTCAATTCATTCAATTCTTGTTTCATTTGGCTTCGCTCCTTTGATTTTTTTGAGAATCAAACAGCAAAGCCCGAGGACTGGCCTCCCCCGCCTCAGCGGTTCAGGCGTACCCTCCATGCACCGTCCTCAAGCCTTGCATGGAGCGTCATCCGTGATTAAACGCATAGTCTTTTCGCCTCCTTTATTGCTTTTCTCCCGCTTCCTTATACAGCTTCAGCGCGCTGCGGGCATAGCTGATCAACGCGCACAGCGTCAGCCCCACGGCACACCAGATCACGATGGTATGCAGCGGAAAGCCCAAATGCGCCATGATCCATTCGCTGAAAAAGCACAGCAGCAGGCCGATGACCACCAGCGCTTGAGCCGCCTTGCCGATCACGCGGGAATAAACCACCACGCCTTTATCCAGCAGCACCGCGCCGCCCAGCACCATCAGCGCCTCCTTGGCCAGCAAAATGATCAGCGCCGTTCTGGGCACCAGGCGGCGCAGGGCCAGGGACAGCATCACGCTGAGCACCATCAATTTATCCGCCAGCGGATCCATCAGCTTGCCAAAATCGGTGATTTGATTGGTTTTCCGGGCGATGAACCCATCAGCCACGTCGGTCAGGCTGGCCACCACAAAGGTGATCAGCGCCTGATATGTATGCCCATGCACATACAGCGCCCAATAGACCGGGATCAGCAGCATCCGGATCATGGTGAGCACGTTGGGTACATTCCAAATGGTTTGCTTCTTTTGCGGCATCGTCGCAATCCTCCGTTGTTCAATCGAGGGTATTATATCATCTTCCCCGTGGGATTTCAATGCGCAATTCAGCCAATCTGTTCACCATTCGCTTTACACCGGGGCAAATCTTTGATAAAATAGAGGAAATCCAGCGATAAGGAAGGAATTGCGCCATGAAGATCCCCGTCGACCCGGAACTGCAAAAAGCCGCCCGGCAGCGCATGCAGGGCTGCCTGACCTATACCATCCTGTTTTCCGGGCTGATCGCCGGGCTGGACACCGTGCGCGACTGCATGAAGGACCCCGATATCCGCCCCTTCCTGGGCCACGCCCTGCTGCATGAGATCATGCCCAACCTGGGCCTGAACCGGGATCTATTGGACCCCATGGCCATGGCGGTGTGCGGGGAAATGGAGCATCCCGGCGTCGTGCAGCCCCTGCCCCTGCTGCTCAATCACGGCGTGCAGGCCTGGAAAAACCAGGCCCTGCCCCTGCTGAAGCGCTTCCAGGATCGGGAGGACGCCGTGCCGCCCTGCCTGTGCATGGGGCTGTCCACGCTGATCATGCTGTTTTCCGGGGCGAAGCAGGAGGAGGACGGCCGCTTCACCTATCTGCACCACGATGAGCCCTGCGCCCTGATCGAGGAGGAGGACACGCTGCTATCCTTCTCCCGCCTTTCCTGCGATATGCCGCCGGAAATGCTGGCCTACGCCGTGCTGTCCGACCGGGCCCTCTGGGAGGAGGACCTTCGGGATGTGCCCGGCCTGGAGGATCGGATCGCCGATCAATTGCGGGATCTGCAATTGATCGGGCTGCGCGCCTCCCTTTCCAAGGCCTGGCAGGATGAAGAAGAATAAGGAAGAAATGCACTATGCACGTCGTTTTATATGCGCCGGAAATTCCACAAAATACCGGCAACATCGCCCGCACCTGCGCCGCCACCCGCACCGGGCTGATCCTGATCGAGCCGCTGGGCTTTCAATTGGCGGATAAATATATGAAGCGGGCGGGGCTGGATTACTTTTCCATGGTGGATATTCAGGTGCTGCCCTCCTTTGAACGTTTGATGGCCCTGTATCCCGACGCGCAATATCACTTTGCCAGCACCAAGGCCCCCCGCAGCTACACCGAGGCTCAGTACAGCCCCGACGATTTCCTGGTGTTTGGCTGTGAAACCAAGGGGCTGCCGGAATCGCTGCTGCAAAGGGTCTACGATCGGTGTGTGCGCATCCCCATGCGCCCCGACGCCCGCAGCCTGAACCTGGCCAATTCCGTCGCCATCGTGGTCTACGAAGCCCTGCGCCAGCAAGGCTTCCCCGGTCTCTCGGCGGAAGGAGCGCTGACCGGCCGGCAGGACGAAGCCGCCCCGTGGATGGACTATCTATAGTTTGTCCGCGCGTCCGGCGCTTCGCTTGCCCGCGCTGCTTAAGTAATTCTCCTGGCTGCCCCTTACTCGGCCCAAGGGCCGAGCGGGAAGCCTGTCGGTTTCGTGTAGGAGACTTCGCGCGTCCGGCGCTTCGCTTGTCCGCGCTGCTTAAGCAATTCTCCTGGCCGCCCCTTACTCGGCCCAAGGGCCGAGCGGGAAGCATGGCGGTTTCGTGTAGGAGACTTCGCGCGTCCGGCGCTTCGCTTGCCCGCGCTGCTTAGGAAAACTTCTTGGCTGCCCCTTACTCGGCCCAAGGGCCGAGCGGGAAGCCTGTCGGTTTCGT
>JAFUXH010000014.1 GCA_017470945.1 Clostridia bacterium
CGGTGATCCTCTCCTCCCCCGAGGAAACGCCCACCCACCGCCTGGGCACCTATTATCTGGAAACTGGCTTTGGCATCCGCCCCAGCAAGGTGATCTATGACCGCAAGCATTCCGCCCTGACGGAATACGATTTTTCGGGATACGACCTGAAATCGCTTTTGCAGGGCTTTGATTGGCTGCATCTGTCCGGCATCACCCCGGCCCTGGCCCCCAACTGCCGGGAACTGACCATAAATATGCTGAAATACGCCAAGGAATTGGGGCTCACCGTGTCCTTTGACGGCAATTTCCGCTCCACCCTGTGGTCGTGGGAGGAGGCCCGGGATTTCTGTACCGAATGCCTGCCCTATGTGGATGTGCTGATGGGCATTGAGCCCTATCACCTGTGGAAGGACGAAAACGATCACAGCAAGGGCGATGTGAAGGATGGCGTGCCCCTGCAGCCCGCCTATGAGCAGCAGGATGAGATTTTCCAGGCCTTCATCGCCCGCTGGCCCAACCTGAAATGCATCGCCCGCCACGTGCGCTATGCCCATTCCGGCTCTGAAAACAGCCTGAAAGCTTTCATGTGGTACGAGGGCCACACCTTCGAAAGCAAGCTGTTCACCTTCACCATCCTGGATCGGGTGGGCGGTGGCGACGCCTTTGCCAGCGGCTTGATTTACGCCATGATCCACGAATACAAACCCATGGATATGCTGAATTTCGCCGTGGCGTCCAGCGTGATCAAGCACACCATCCACGGCGATGCCAACATTACCGACGACGTCAAATCTATCCGCAATCTGATGAACATGAATTACGATATCAAGCGGTAAAGCCAGCTTCACAAAAAACAACGCCTCCGATTGACCCGGAGGCGTTGTCTTTTTTATGAATATTGATTACTCCTGCCACAGAAACGGCATAAAAATCCCCAACTGCTTTTCCCAGTCCGCCTCGCAATGTCGACCGCCGATCTGGCAGTACATTTTGGCTTTTCCACCCTGGGCGTTGATTTTGTTGGCGGTAGCGCGGATGGTTTTATACATCCAGCTGGAGCGGTCCTCCTCCTCCGGGTTTTCGATTTGCTTCCATTCCAGGGTGCCCCAGGAAAAATACGCCCTGGTATCGGGGCTGAGGGTCACAGCGTTCATTTCCCGCCACAGCAAAGAGGAAACGGACCCCAGCGCCGGGGACAGACACGCGGCCTTGGAAAACAAATGGTTGTAATGCACCAGGGCGTAGGCCGCCATCAGCCCGCCCATGCTGGAGCCGCCGATGCCTGTGCATTCCCGGAAAGGAATGGTGGGGAAAGCGGCGTCGATATAGGGCTTCAATTCATACACGATGCCCCGCATGGTATCATCGCCCCGGGCCTCCCTGCCTCGCAGCCAGCCGTATTTGCAAACGTACGGCAGGTATTCCGACAGGCGCTCGTTTCCATCGTGGCCGCATTCCACCCCTACGATCATCATGGGCTTATCCCAATGATTCAGGTATTCCATCATTCCCCAGGATTTCCCGTAAGTGGCGTCCTGATCCCGGAACAAATTGTGCCCATCAAAGAAATACATGACCGGAAGGGGGCCCTGCGCCTCATCCGGCACATAGATATGCAGGGGCCGGTGTGCGTTCAGCGCGTGAAAATAAAAATCCTGCTGGATCAGCATGCTAATTCCTTTCCGTCAAACAAAAAGCCGCGATTTGCGGCTGGCAGACCGTTACGCGCCGGGACTGCATCAAAGAGCCCGCAGGCCCTCTGATGCTCGTCTCTTGGCGATGTGTTGTTTACTGTTCGCTTTCCGCCATGGCGGCCAGCGCCTGGGCCCGGCGGATGGCGGTTTCAGGCAGTTCCACGAAAGGCACCACGCCTTCCACCGCATTGGCAGGCTGGATTTCAGCGTCGCCATGATCGGTATCGATCAGCGTATACCGGTCGTTGCCCATGCCCAGCTCCTTCATATAGGCCAACTGCCGCAGGCCGTGACGGGTGGTGATCCTCTCCCGCAGGGCGTCGCCGTCTTCGGGACTGAGGGCCCAGATCAGATCGACACAGGCCTGATCCAGCGCTGCGATATCCCGGGAGGCCAGGATGCCCACGTTGGGGGTGACCACCTTTTCGGCTGTGCAGCCCGCGCAGTCGCAGTCCACGCTCATATTGCGCATCACGTTGACGAAGGTGATCTTTTCCCCAAAGTGATCCACCGTCGCCTTGGTGGATTCGGCGATCCGCTCCATCAATTCCTCCTCGGCGATGCTCCACATATCGTCAGATCCAACGGCGGTATGAATCATGGCCTTGCCAATCCTGCCGTCGGCGCAGCCGATGCCGATATTCTTGTTGCTGCCGCCAAAGCCGCCCATGGTATGGCCCTTGAAGTGGGTGAGCACCACCAGGGAATCATAGGTGGGCAGCGTTTTCCCCACGCTCATTTCGGTGAACCACTTGCCGCCCTTCACCGGCAGCATGGTGGTGCCGGTGGAATCGGTAATATCCACGGGGCAGAAGGTCCATCCATTCACCTTCAGGGTTTCCAGGTGCTGCTCGGTGGTATAGCGGTCGCCCTCATAATACGTGTTGGTTTCCACGATGGTAGCGCCGGGCAGATCGGTATCCACCAGGTTTTTCACCCACTCCCGGGGAATGATGTTGGGCCCGTGCTGCTCGCCGGTGTGCAATTTGATGGCCACCTTACCGTCGATATGCTCGTTCACCCGTTCATACAGCTTTTTCAACCCTTCGGCGGACAGATCCCTGGTAAAATACACCACGGATTTATCGCCCGTGCGCTGATCAAAAGGTATATACTGATCTCCGCCCAGGCCGGGGGCCTTTTTCATTTCGCTCATGGTTTTTCCTCCTTGATGATTTCTGATTCTATTATATCAAACTTTTCTTTTCGTCGCAAGCATGGCGTATAAAACGAATCGCCGCATCTGTTATCAACGGGTTTCAGAATCAATTTATCCAAATTTTCAAATGAAAATATGGTGCATTTTACCGGCTTGCTTTTTTTCAGCCAGTTTGCTATAATACCGCTCCTGGGGCGGATGGAAACGTTTCCGGCCCCGGAAAACAAAGCCATTTCAAGCATTTTGCTTTTACTGAAGGAGGATGACCCATGAACGTACACATTCACGTTGATTCCATGAAGGCCGCCGAGCATTTGAGCGCCATCTGCAAAGAATTCCCCTACGAGCTGTATCTCCGCTCCGAAAAATTCTGCATCGATCCCAAATCCACCCTGGGTATCCTGGCGATGATGTATTCCGCCCGGAACTCCATGTATCTGGATATCAGCGAATTGGATGAAAACCTGTATCCCAAATTCCTGACGGCCATCGATTCCTACATCGTGCCGGATGAGAACGAAACCACCTGACCCATCCCAATTCTTCCGCCGCAAGGCGTTTTCATAGCAGCATCCCGGAGGAGATCATCTCCCCCGGGATGTTGTTTTATCTGCGCTTCATGGTGATCAAATGGATTTGCGGACGGGCGCCCAGGCGCACGGGCAGCCCCGACGTGCCGACCCCGTTGGTGACCAGGATATCGGCGCCTCTTTCATGATACCAGCCGGATCGATAGCGATCCCACGTGTCGGCAGAGGAGCGGATGGAATGGCCGAACAGCGCCACCTGTCCCCCGTGGGTGTGGCCGCACAGGGCCAATTGATAAAACACGCTGCCCAGCTGGTCGTACACCTGGGGAAGGAGATCGGGCGTGTGGGGCAGGAAGATGGTAAAATCCGCCCCCCGGCTCAGCGCGGCCACCTTGTTCAGATCGGGGTAACCATTATAATAATCGTCCACGCCGGCGATAGCCAGCGTTTTTCCTTCTTTGGCGGCCGTCCACACGTCGTTGACCAGCGGGATGACCCCCTGATCCGCCATGGCATGCTTAAGCGTTTGCAAATTTTCCTCCGGCAGGGTGCGATCGTGGTTGCCCACGGTGCCCAGCACTGCGATTCTGGCGCGGAAGGCGGGCTTCACCTGCTCAAAAAAACGAATCGCTCCCTCGGAATCCTCGCTGTAATCCCCGCCCATGAGAATCAAATCTGGCTGCAGGGCGTTCACCCGATCCACCAGGCTTTTCACCCGATCCTCCTTTAAAAACGCCCCGTAATGAATATCTGAAAGATAAACGATCCGAAGGCCGTCGAAGGGTTCGGGCAGCGCGTCAGATAAATAATCCACCGTCACTGTATCCAGCTGCGCGGCCAGATAAATGGGATAAAGCAGCGCGCAGCTCACCGGCAGCATGGCCAGCAGCTTCCCCAGCAAATGGGGTCTTTTGGCGCGGATTTTCTTTTCTTTTCGCGGCATGTTGCGCTCCTTCCAATCAAAATACATCTCATCATAGCATATTTTTTCCCCCTTCGCAATGATGCCTCTGTTTTCAATTGACTTTTTCCCGTTTCCGGCGCTATAATAGTGCCAATCGACGAGGAGAGGATGGGATTTTACAATGCGTGTATTGCTGACCGGAGGCGCGGGGTACATCGGTTCTCACACGGCGCTGGTGTTGCTGCAGCAGGGCCACGAGGTGGTTGTGCTGGATAATCTGACGAACGCCAGCAGGGAGGGCCTGCGCCGGGTGGAGGAATTGACGGGGAAAAAAGTGCCCCTCATCGTGGGCGACTGCACCGATGAAAAGGCCGTCGCTTCCGTATTTGACCAATATCAGATCGACGCCGTGATCCACTTCGCCGGGCTGAAGGCGGTGGGTGAATCCGTAGCGAAACCCCTGGATTATTACCAGAACAACTTGGACGCCACCATGACGCTGTGCCGGGTGATGCCCCGTTACGGCTGCAAAACGCTGGTGTTCTCTTCCTCCGCCACGGTGTATGGCACCAATCAAACCATGCCCCTGCGGGAGGATTTCCCCACCGGCTGCACCAATCCCTACGGATGGACCAAATGGATCAGCGAACGGATCCTGACCGACGTGGCCGCCGCCGATCCCACCCGCTCCTTCGTGCTGCTGCGGTATTTCAACCCCATCGGGGCCCACGAAAGCGGCCGGATCGGGGAGGACCCCAGCGGTATCCCCAACAACCTGATGCCCTATATTTGCCAGGTGGCTTCCGGAAAGCTGGATCATCTGCGGGTGTTCGGCAACGATTATCCCACCCGGGACGGCACCGGCGAACGTGATTACATCCACGTGATGGACCTGGCGGAAGGACATCTGGCCGCCCTGGATTACGCTATGCAGCGCACCGGCGTGGAAATTTTCAACCTGGGCACCGGCACGCCCTACAGCGTGCTGGATATCGTGCATGCCTTCGAAAGCGCCAACGCCCTCACCATCCCCTACGAAATCACCCCCCGCCGCCCCGGCGATATCGCCGCGTGCTACGCCGACGCCACCCGCGCCCGGGATCTTTTGCATTGGCAGGCCAAGCGGGATCTGACCGCCATGTGCCGGGACGCCTGGAACTGGCAGAAGCAAAACCCCCAGGGCTACGGGGCAGCGGACTAACCCGATTCTAACCTGATTCTTTGCCTTATTGCCGCGCGTATTGCGCGGCTTTTTTGCGAATAGAAAACAAAAAACGGATCGATGATCGACCCGTTTTCGATGGGATCCCAAAGTGCCGCTGCCCTCTATTTTTTCACCCGCTATGTTAAGCAGGCCGGTTGCCCTGCGGAGCCTTCTGCCGTCCCCTGGCATGCCTCGCGGCATGGGGGCGTGACATCCGGACTACATCGACCCGGGCTCCGTTTAATGAGATGTGGGTAAAAATAGAAAACTGGCGCACACCCCAGGATGTGCCTTCTGGTATTATTATATGCGCATCTCCCCCGCTTGTCAAGGCAAAATTCGAAAAGAGCGCCGGTTTATTGTTTCCCCGTCATCCGCCTGATCTGATCAATATAGAAATCGCACAGCTCCCGGGCGAATTCGCTGTCCCCGGATTCACTGACCACCCGCACGCTGCTGCGGTAGCCATCTGGCACAATGGTGGCGTAGCCCTTTTCGTGCCGGATGCGCACTCCCTCGCCCAGCGTGTGGGGCTGCTGGGTTTGGCGGCACAGGGCGTGCAGGATCCGCCCCTTGTCCTGGGGACGGCATTCCAACTCCTTGGTCATCACGTGGGTTTCCGGCGCCTGGCTGATCAGCGTTTGCAGCGGCCCTGATTTCAGCCCCTCGCACAAAAACAGCAACGCCGCCAGCCCGTCCCCTGTCAGCACGCGCTGCCTAGCGCACAATTCACTGCCGTCCGCCGGACGAAGCTTGGCGATTTGCTCTGCGGCCCGCGGCGCTTCGGGCAGATCAAACAGCACGCCATATCGCTGGTAAAACAGCCACAACGTCAGCATGGTTTTCTGGGCCTGAGTGCAGGTGAAACCCTCGCAGAATACAGACAGGGTTTCCCCCGTTTCGCTCAGCACAAAGCCCGTTTCGTTGGCCCGCAGCTTCAAATCTCCCACCGGCTCACACCGCACATCCCGGGCCGATATACCCTTCAAGCCACGGGCGGCCAGCCGCCGCAAGAAAACGGAATCGCAGAACACCGCCACCGGGGAAAAGAGAGGCTTGAGGTTATTTTGCGGCACAACCTGCGGCAGATATACATCCTCCGCCCCAGAGAAGCGGATCACGTCGCCCTTCCCGGCAAAGGCAGCGCCGCCCTCCGGCCGAAGCACCTGCTGATCCACAGCCGCCGCCTGTTTACTGTTCAGGGGCAGGCCCTGCCGATCCAGCAGCCGCAGCTGCTGCTGATCGGCAAATATCCCTCCATCCAGGCGGAGCAGCGGGATCAGCGTTTGCAGTATCGGCGCCGTTGTTTCCCCAGTGTCCAGGACCCGCGCTCCTTCGGCAGCCAACGCGCCGCACACCACCGCCGCCAGCGCGGGATCGCCGCCGTGGCCCACCATTACCTGCTTTCCTCCTGTCACCCGGGCGAAAGCGCCGGCGCAGGCACAGGCTTCTTCCGACGTTTCGCAGCATACGCCCCGGGCTGTCCATTGCGGGCTTGTCCGGTCGCCGCTGACTACGCTTGTTTTCACCAGCGCACCGGGATTAGCCTTCAGGTGAGGCCAGATCTTCACCCCCGGCAGCAGCCGGGCGTGGGTCCCCACGATGGCCCCTTGGCCCAGCGCGCAGCCGGAGGAAAGCTCCGCACCCATCCGGATCACCGCGCCGTCGCACACTACGCACCCGCTGAGCCGTGCCTTTTCCCCTACCGCCGCCCGATCCCACAGGCAGCTGTTTTCCATCACCGCACCAGACCCGACCATGCAGTTTTGGCCGATCACGCAGTCCCGGATCACCGCGCCTCGCCCGATCACGCTGCCCGGCCCGATCCAGCACCGGCCCTCCACCCGCGCGGTGGGATCGATTATGGCCGCATCGCTTATCGATTCGCTCAGCGGGAACGCAGTTTCACCGTGCAGCAGGGCCTGCTGGGCCCGCAAATACGCCTGCTGATCCCCCACGTCACACCAGTACGCCGCCGTTTCATACCCATACACGGGCAGACCCTGATCAATGAGAGCAGGAAAGACATCCTTGCCGAAATCCGGCGCGCCTTCATCGGGGATGTGATCAAAAATTTCCGGCTCTAACAGATAGACGCCAGTATTCACCAAATTGGAAAACACCCGGCTCCAGGCCGGCTTCTCGATAAAACGGCTGATCCTGCCATCCCTTTCCGTCATCACCACGCCGTAGGGCAGGGGTACGTTCACCCGCTTGAGCACCAGCGTCGCAATCGCCTGTTTTTCCTTGTGGAAGGAAAGCGCCTGCCGAAGGTCGCAGTCCGTCAGTCCATCGCCGGATAAAACGACGAACGTTCCCCGCAAATGATCCTTGGCCATTTTCACGCTGCCTGCCGTGCCCAAGGGGGCCGTTTCCTCGTAGTAACGCAGCTGCACGCCGTAGCGCTTTCCATCCTGAAAAGCGTCCCGGATCTCTTTGGGGCGGTACCACAGGGTGGCCCCCACGTCGGTGATCCCATGGGTTTTGAGCAGCTTCAGGGAATAGCCCATCACCGGCTCCCCCAGCAGCGGCACCAGGGGCTTGGGCATATAACAGGTCATCGGCCGCAGCCTGACCCCTTCGCCGCCCGCCATGATCATCGCCTGAACGTTCATTGAATCTCTCCCTTTTTTCCGTTTTTCTTCTGTCAGTATGCGCTGCCGAATCACCGCTTATCCGAAAGAAGAAATGTAAAACCTCTGTTAAACCTTCTCAAACAGGGTTGCCTTTTTCGGGAAAAAGTGATATTACTTAAAAGAAATCCTGTTGCCCCTTAAACTTACATTTATTGGAAGGAATAATTTCCCATGGAAATCAATTGGTACCCCGGCCATATGGCGCGGGCCAAACGGCTGCTCAGCGATCAATTGAGCCGGGTGGACGTGGTGATCGAATTGTGCGACGCCCGGCTGCCCCGCTCCAGCCGGAACCCCGATTTGATCCGCCTGACCGAAAAGAAGGAGCGGGTGCTGCTGCTTGGCAAAAGCGACCTGGCGGACCCGAACCTGACGGCCCGGTGGGTCAGCATATTCCGGGAGGAGGGTGCTTCCTGCATGGCCCTGGATATGAACCGCCAGGCCAAAGCCGCCTTGAGCCTCATCGACCGCGCCGCCAAAGATGCCGTCGAGCGGGCCGCTCAGCGGGGCATCCGCAAAACGGTGCGGGCCATGATTGTGGGGGTGCCCAACGTGGGCAAATCCACCCTGATCAACCGGCTGCACGGCGGGGCCATCGCCAAGGTGGGCGATATGCCGGGGGTCACCCGGGCCAACCAATGGGTGAAGGTATCGCCCTATTTGGAAATCATGGATACGCCGGGCCTGCTGTGGCCCCGGCTGGATGATCCCCTGGCCGCCCGGCGGCTGGCCTATATCGCCGCCATTCGGGACGAAGTGGTGGACACCGCCAAGCTATCCATTCAATTGCTGGAAGATTTGATTTTCGCCGCGCCGGAGGCGGTGCGGCAGCGCTTCAAAATCAAGGATCTTTCCCTGCGCGGCGCCGATTTGCTGGACGCCGTATGCCAGGGCCGGGGCTTTCTGATGAAGGGCGGCGTGTACGATACCGATCGGGCGTGCCAGGTGGTGCTGGATGAATTCAGGGCCGGGAAGCTGGGCCGCATCACCCTGGAAAAACCCGGGGAGGAACGGGGCAATGACCAAGAAGCGTGAAGAAAGGCTGCGTATCCTGACGCAGACCGATCAACCCCTGTGGGATCAGGGCGTTTGCTTTGCCGGGATGGATGAAGCGGGGCGGGGCCCGCTGGCGGGCAACGTGGTGGCCGCCTGCGTGATCATGCCCCCCAGCCCCCTTTTGGCATGGGTGGACGACAGCAAAAAGCTCTCCCCTGCCCGCCGGGATCAGGTGTACGACGAAATCATGGCCACCGCCCTGTTTATGGGCGTAGGCCAGGCAGATCCAGAGGAGATCGACCGGATCAACATCCTGGAAGCCACCAAAAACGCCATGCGCCGGGCAGCGGAAAACGCCCCCGCCACCCTGTTTCTGCTGGACGCGCTGAGCAACCTGGGATTGCACGGCGAGGAGCGGGGCATCATTCATGGGGACGCGCTGAGCTATTCCATCGCCGCCGCCAGCATCATCGCCAAGGTGACGCGGGATCGGCAGCTGCTTGCCCTGGATCAGCAGTATCCAGGCTACGGCTTTGCCCAGCACAAGGGCTACGGCACCGCTCAGCATATCGCCGCCCTGAAAACCCTGGGTCCCTGCCCTGCCCACAGAAAAACCTTTATCGGGCATTTCGTATGAACAATTGGCAATCGGGCCTGTGGGGCGAATGGCGGGCGGAGCGATATTTGAGGCGTCAGGGCATGCGCATCCTGGCCCGGCGGTACCGCGCCGCTCACGGGGAGATCGATTTGATCGCCCTGGATGGAGATACCTGCGTGTTTGTGGAGGTCAAAGCCAGAAGCCGCGGCGCGCTGGGCGACGGCTTGCGGGCCATCAACAGCGATAAGCGCGCTCATCTGCAATATGCCGCCCGGCAATATCTGGCCGCCCATCCCTATGGGGATATCCGTTTTGACGCGGTGGAAATCACCGTCGCCGGGGTGCGGCACATCAAGCATGCTTTTTGAGGAGCATTTATGATCAAGAACAAGAAAACGTGGTATATCCTGGGGATCGCGGCGGTCCTTGTGATCCTGATTGCCGCGGCGCTGCTGCGCCCCAAGGGCAGCGGCACCTACGACAACCTGATCCGCAACGGTGATTTTGAAGCGGCCGGCAACGGCCTGCCCCGGGATTGGGAAACCGACGCGTATTTCCCCCAGCGCAGCTATACCACCTATGATCTGGCTGACGGTATGTCGGGCAGCGCGGGCCACATCGTGAATCATTCCCTGAATGACGCGCGCTTTGCCCAGACCGTGTCGGTTGCCCCCAACACCCTGTATCTGCTGCATGGGTATATCAAGGCCGACGCGAAAAGCGGCCTGGGGGCCAATTTGTCCATCGAAGGGATCTACGTTTTTTCCGATTCGGTGTACGACACCGAGGGTGAATGGCAGGAGGTCAGCCTGTACGGCCGCACCGGCCCCAACCAGCATAGCGTGACGGTGTACGCGCGGCTGGGCGGCTACAGCGGGGAAGCCACAGGCGAAGCCTGGTTTGACGATGTGACGTTGAACCGGGTGGACAGCGTGGCCTCCGGCTTCTATGAAACCGATTGGTATGTGGATGAAGCGGACGATGGGAGCGCCACCTCCACAGCGGGCTGGTATTTGATGCTGATCAGCGTAGCGTACGCCGCTTTGTTTATCGCGCTGCTTTCCTGGTTCAAAAGGCAGGATCGCGCGCCTCGCCTCACCGCCGATCAAAACGGCTGGATCGCCGCGGGGTTCGTGCTGGCGCTGGGGCTGATCGTGCGTCTGGTCGTGGCCCTGCGCGTGCCGGGGTACGACGTCGACATCGGCTGCTTCCGCAGTTGGGGAACTTTCATGGCGGAGGCGGGCCCCGCCCGCTTCTACCAGGAGGTAGGCTTCTGCGATTATCCTCCGGGATATATGTGGGTGCTGTGGCTGCTGGGCGGCTTGGGCCGGCTGTTGGGCACCGGCGTGACGGAATTCATGGTCAAGCTGCCGCCCATCCTGTGCGATATGGCCCTTTGCGTGTTGATTTATACCGAAGGAAAAAAGCGCATGCCCCAACGCGCGGCGCTGGCGCTTGCCTTGCTGTATGCCCTGAATCCCCTCACCATCGTGACCGGCGCCGCCTGGGGCCAGGCGGACGCGGTGCTGCTGCTGCTGCTTTTCCTGGTGGTCCTATTCGCCCTGCGCGGCCGCTGGGCCGCCGCCCTGCCGCTTTACATGGCGGCTGTGCTGGTGAAGCCCCAGGCCCTGATGTTCGGCCCCCTGGGGCTGGCCGCCCTGATCGTGCACATCGTTCGCCATTGGCAGGATGCCGATAAGCGCCGGGCCATGTGCAAGGACGTGCTGGCGGGCCTGGGCTTGCTGGCCGTGACCGCTTTCGCCCTGGCGGGGCCCTTCCTGCTGCATGAAAACAAACCGGTTTCCTGGTTGATCAACCTCTACAGCGGCACCATGAGCCAGTATGGCTACGCCACCGTAAACGCCTGCAACCTGTATTTCCTGCTGGGCAAAAACTGGGTGGGGGCGGAAACCGGCCTGACCGGGGATTACTTCCTGGCCGCCATCGTATATTGCGCGGCGGTGCTGCCCATGGCAGCGTACGTCATGACGCATACCGCTGACCGCGCTGCCGACCAGGCGGGTCGTATTCGCCTGTATGCCCTGATCGGCTTATCCGCCCTGCTGGCGGCGGCGATCCTGATCCTGGCGCTGCTGGGCGCGCTGAGCTACGCCACCCTGGGCACGGCCATGATCGCCTACGACGTGGCGGTGTTCCTGATCCTGTATCTGCTGGGAAATGATAAAAATAACTTGCCGTTGCTGGGCGCCGCCCTGCTGCTGGTGCTGTTCAACACCGCTTCCATGATGCACGAACGCTATCTGTTCCCGGCGGTGGGCCTGCTGCTGCTCGCCTACGCGCTGAAAAAGGATAAGCGCATCCTGTATCTGGCGGTAGGCGTATCCATCATGGGCTTTTTGAATATCGGCTGCTGCCTGGACCGCAACATCCGCATCGGCGGAGCGGAGGGGCACCTTAACGCCCCCGCCGTGGGCATCAGCAGCGATATGGCCCTGCTGGAAAACCTGGCCGCCATCGGAAACTTCCTGCTGGGGGCCTACGCCATGTACCTGTCCCTTTGCCTGTGCCGGAAGGACGCGCCGACAGCTGTCTTTGATCTCGCTCAGGCGGAAGCGAAGGATCAGCCCGCCGCCGCAGCGATCACGCGAGCCGTCCCCCCTGTTGCCAACCCGCCCCTGCGGAAAATGGGCAAAAAGGATTGGGCCGTCATGCTGACCGTCACAGTGCTTTACGCCGTGCTGGCCTTCACCAATTTGGGAGCAACCAAGGCCCCGCAAACGGCGTGGGTATCCAGCCAAAGCGGCGAAACGGTGACCATCGACCTGGGGCAGGAACGCAGCTTCAAAATGCTGTTTTTCAACGGCATCCATTGGCTCAGCGACTTTGAAAGCGCCGAATTCCCCGTGCAGGTTAGCAGCGACGGGGAAACCTGGGGCGGGGATTACGAAGGCTCCGTCCGCAGCGGCGATACCTTCGATTGCTTCAGCTGGAAATACATTGCCAGCCCTGACGGCTACGGCGAGGACGGGGATGTAATGACCGGCCGCTACGTGCGCATCATCAGCACCTTCCCGGAGCTGACAATATATGAAGCGCTGTTCCGCGACGCGGAAACCAACGAAACGCTGCCCGCCCGGGTGATTTCCGACACCGTGCCCGGGGATGACGAGGGCGACGTGATCGACGCGGAGAACGGCACCGTGTCCTTCCTGGTGGATGAGCCCGACACCCTGGATGGCGAACCGGGCTGGTACAATTCCACCTACTTCGACGAAATCTACCACGCCCGTACGGCCTATGAGCATCTGCATGGCCTGCCGGTGTATGAAACCACCCATCCGCCCCTTGGCAAGGTGCTGATGAGCTTCGCCATCGCCATATTCGGCATGACGCCCTTTGGCTGGCGCTTTGCCGGGGCGCTGGCTGGGGTGCTGATGCTGCCGGGCATGTATCTAATGGGCAAGCTGCTGATCAAAAAGAAGTGGGGCGGCCCGGCGGCCATGTTGCTGATGGCCTTTGACCTGATGCATTTCACCCAGACCCGCATCGCCACCATCGACAGCTTTGTGGTGCTGTTCATCATCTGGTCGGTTTACTGCATGCTGCGGTGGTTCCTGCTGGATTATTTCCACACCGATTTCAAAAAGACGCTGATCCCCCTGGGCCTGTCTGGCCTGTTCATGGGGCTCGCTGTTGCCAGCAAATGGACGGGCTGCTACGCCGGTGCGGGCCTGGCCGTTCTGTTCTTCTACGGCATATGGCGCAGGTACCGGGAAATCAAAGCCGCCCGGGCTATCCCTGAAAAAAAACGCAGCGAATACAGCGATCGCGCCGCGAACGGGGCCAAATACCTGCTGATCACCATCGGCAGCTGTTTCCTGTTCTTCGTGGCGGTTCCGCTGCTGATTTACTATGCGTCGTATATCCCCTATTTCGCTTCCAGCGGCGGGGTGACGGCGCAAAAGATCATCCGGGCGGCGGAGGGCATGCTGGATTACCATTCCACCCCTGGCCTGGGCATGGATCACAGCTTCTATTCCCCCTGGTATGAATGGCCGGTGATCGGCAAGCCCATGTGGTATTACTCCGGCAGCTTTGCGCCCGACGGCATGGCCTCCACCATCATGGCCCTGGGCAATCCGGCGGTTTGGTGGGTGGGCCTGGCCGGCCTGTTCGGGGTGATGGCCCTGTTCGTTTCCCGCCATTACGACGAAAAGAACCACGTGCTCACCCTGGCCGCCCGGGATGACGATCCTCGTTTTGCCCTATTGCTGATCTGCTTTGCCGCCCAGTATCTGCCCTGGGTGCCGGTGCCCCGGGGAACGTATATTTACCATTACTTCCCCTCCGTGCCCTTCATCATCCTGTGCGCGGAGCTGTGCCTGGATTGGATCGGGGAGCGTTGGGAAAAAGCGGCCCGCATCGCCGTGATCGCGTGGATCGCCCTGTCGGCTGTCTTGTTCATTGCCTTCTTCCCCTACGCCAGCGGCGTCACGGTCAGCCGCGGCTGGCTGGAAGCCATGCGGTGGTTCCCCCGCTGGCTGTGGTATTAAAACAAATGAGGTGACAAACCCATGCTGGCACGCACGATGTGCTTTGCCCTGCAGGGCATCGAGGGCCGCCCTGTTTACGTGGAAACCGACGTGACTGGCGGTATGGGCGGCTTCGCCATGGTGGGCCTGCCTGACGCCGCCGTGCGGGAAAGCAAGGATCGGGTCACCGGCGCGCTGCGCAATTCCGGCTACGCCATGCCGGGCGGCAGGGTGACCATCAACCTGACCCCTGCCGATCTGCGCAAGGAAGGCGCGGCGTTTGATCTGCCCATCGCCGTTTCCATCATCGCCGCCAGCCGTCAGGCCGCCCTGCCACAGCTGGAAAACACCCTGCTGATGGGCGAGCTATCGCTGGATGGGTCGCTTTTGCCGGTGCGCGGCGCGCTTTCGATGGTGATTGCCGCCCGGCAGACGGGCATCGACAGCGTGATTCTGCCGGTGGATAACGGCGCGGAGGTGCAGACCCTGACCGGGATGCTGATTTACACCGCCCATAATCTGCGCGACGTGATTGGCCATCTGAGCGGCAAAGCGCCGCTGACCGCGCAGATCCAAACCGTCTATGAGGATATCCTTTCAGAAAGCCAGGTCGCCCTGGATCTATCGCTGGTCAAGGGGCAGCAGGGCGCCCGCCGGGCCCTGGAAATCGCCGCGGCCGGGGGCCACAACATTCTGTTGATCGGCGCGCCGGGCAGCGGCAAAACCATGCTGGCCCGATGCCTGCCCGGCATTTTGCCCCGCATGACCTTTCAGGAAGCCTGCGAAACCACCCGCATCCATTCAGCGGCGGGGCTGCTCAAGCCAGGCCAGGGCCTGATGACCCAGCGGCCCTTCCGCACGCCCCACCACGCCGTATCGGCCCCTGCTTTGGTGGGCGGCGGCAGCGACGCCCGGCCCGGGGAAATATCCCTGGCCCACAACGGCGTGCTGTTTCTGGATGAGCTGCCGGAATACGCCCCCAACGTGCTTGAAGCTCTGCGCCAGCCCTTAGAGGACGGGGTGGCCACCATCTCCCGGGTACGGGCCCGGGCCAGCTATCAAGCCCGCTGCATGCTGGTGGCGGGCATGAATCCCTGCCCCTGCGGCTACTACGGCAGCCGGGTGTGCCCCTGCCGCTGTGGGGAATACGCCATTCGAAAATACCTGAGCCACATTTCCGGCCCGCTGCTGGACCGCATCGACCTGCAAATCGAGGTGGACGCGGTGCCTGTCAGCGAAATCAACGCTTCCGCCCCGTCGGAATCCTCCGCCCAGGTGCGTGCCCGGGTGCAGGCAGCCCGGGAAAGACAGCTGAAGCGGCTGAGGCAGGCCGGGCTGCACTGCAACGCCCAGATGGACGGCGCGGTGCTGAAGGAATTGTGTCCCTTATCCGACGACGCGCAGCTGATCCTCAGCCGGGCGGTGGACAGCATGGGCATGAGCATGCGGGCCTATACCCGGATCATCAAGGTAGCCCGCACCATTGCTGATCTGGCGAATGAAAACGATATCGCCCCCGCCCACATTGCCGAAGCCATTCAATACCGGGCGCTTGACAGCAAATACTGGGGCGCTTGACCGCATCAAAAAAAGGGCTTATCCGAACGAATAAGCCCTTTTGATATGAAATGTTAGTATCCGCTTAATTTGCCTTGACCGACGCCCAGAGATTCAGGCATTCATCCGCTTCCAGCAGAATGGTGAATTCTTCGCCCAGGCCCAGCGGGGTTTCATAATCCTCGATGATTTCCGTTACAGGCTCCTTGGTCTTTTTGGATACCACCTTAGCGTTCACTTTCAGCGTCATGCCGGACGCCTGGGCCGTCAGCTTGGACGTGCCGATCGACGAACCCATCAATTTGGAGCCCTTTACCTTGACGCAGTTTTTGGATGATTTCCAGGTGACGTCCAGCAATGTATTCCTGGCCCCG
The DNA here is from genome assembly GCA_017470945.1 of Clostridia bacterium. Taxonomy (GTDB): domain Bacteria; phylum Bacillota; class Clostridia; order Christensenellales; family Aristaeellaceae; genus RUG563. The sequence goes on from JAFUXH010000014.1 coordinate 16,128, forward strand.
CTGTTGCTGGCAACGGTGATGCTGGGGGCTGCAACGGAGGAGTCTTTTTTGATCGTCACCTCGCTGCTGGACGCCCGAATGCCGTTTTTCCCGATGATGGACCAAGAGGCTTTTACCATCTTGTCATGTTTATTTATCATTATATGAATTTAGCTGCCGCTGTCAATCCTGATTTTTCCATATTCATCTCACGCAGCGCGTGAAAATGATCCCTGAACGCACTCCGCAAAGGGGCATCTGGGCAGTTATTTTTCTGTATCAAAACTTGGAAAAAACTGGCCGCCTGATTGTTACAAATTTGTGAATACGGAAATTTCCCCTTTACACGGTGGAATTTCTACATTATAATGTGTGCGTCTTTTCATTTTCGATCGCTTGCTTCTTGAAAATCCCCAACGCAAGGAGAGGGAGGAGGGTGCTGCGTCCCGATGGATTTTACGAAGGAACAGCTGGCCCGAATCTGGCTGCAATGCGCGCCTATGAACGCGTGGAACAAGCTGCTCAAGCTAAAAGAAAAGCTGGGCGGCGCGGAGCAGGTATGGGATCACTTCACGCCGGAATACTATACCTTGCTGGGTGAGGAAGCCTTTTCCCTCCTTGCCGACGCCCGGGCCAACCGCTGCGCCAAAGCTTTGGGGCAGATGGCGGCGCTGGGCGCGAATCCCCTGTTTTTCGGCGCGGCGGACTATCCGCTGCCGCTTTCCCGCATCAGTCACGCGCCCGACGTATTGTTCTGTCAGGGCGCTTTGCCGGCCGACGGCATGCCGGCGATCGCCATTGTGGGCTCCCGCAGCGCCACCCGCTACGGTCTGGCCCATGCCAAGCGCATCGCCCGGGAATTGGCCGCTCAGGGCATCGCCGTCATCAGCGGCCTGGCCCGTGGCATCGACGCCGCGGCCCATGAAGGCGCGTTGGAGGGCGGCGGCTGCACGGTGGCCGTGCTGGGCAGCGGCCTGGGCGATTTATACCCCGCCGAAAACAAAGCGCTGGCCGCCCGCATCCTGCAATCCGGCGGCGCCATCGTGTCGGAGCTCGCACCGGACGCGCCACCCCTGCCCTACCACTTTCCGGTGCGCAACCGCATCATTTCCGGCCTCGCCGACGGCGTGCTGCTCATCGAGGCCAAATTGAAAAGCGGCACCCATACCACCATCAATTACGCCCTGGATCAGGGGCGGGAGGTATTCGCCCTGCCGGGCAACGTTGACGCCCCGGGCAGCGAATTGCCCCTGACGCTGCTGAAGGAAGGCGCGAAAATATGCACCTGCGGCCGGGATATCATAGAAACCATGGGCTGGGAAAAAGCGACGCCGCAGCAGGCCTCCTTCCTTCCGCAGGAAGAAGAGGAAACCGCCGATCCCATCCTGAAAGCCCTGGCGCTGGAAGAAAAGACCCTGGAGGAACTGATCCGGGAAACCGGCCTGCCCGCCGGAGAATTGGGCACTCAACTGACATTGCTTGAAATCAGCGGCAAGATCGAGCGTCGGGCCGGACGGGCCTACGCCCTGCGCCGCTAAGAAAACGGAGGTTCTCAACTGTGGCAGCATCATCAAAATTGATTATCGTGGAATCCCCCGCCAAGGCGCGCACCATCGCCAAATTTTTGGGGCGCGGCTATAAGGTGGAGGCCTCTCAGGGCCACGTGCGGGATTTGCCCAAATCCCAATTGGGGGTGGATCCCGACAAGGATTTCGAAATGAAATACATCACCATTCACGGTCGAGGCAAAATTTTGACCAAGATCCGCAAGGAAGCCAAAACAGCTTCCCGCATCTACCTGGCCACCGACCCTGACCGGGAAGGAGAAGCCATTTCCTGGCACCTGGCCCAAACCCTGGGAATCGATACCGCAAGTCCCTGCCGTATCGAATTTCACGAAATCACCCAAAAGGCGGTGCAAAACGCCCTGCAAAACCCCCGGCCCATCGATATGGAGCGGGTGGACGCTCAGCAGGCCCGCCGCGCCCTGGACCGGCTGGTGGGCTACAAGATCAGCCCGCTGCTGTGGGCCAAGGTGAAAAAGGGCCTGTCCGCCGGCCGGGTGCAGTCGGTGGCCACCAGGCTGGTGGTGGAGCGCGAACAGGATATCGAGGATTTTATCCCCGAAGAATATTGGGACGTGACCGCCAACGCCCTGCTGCCCAGCGCCCGGGGGCGGAAAACTACCTTTACCCTGCGGCTCAGTACCATCGACGGCAAAAAGGCCGAATTGCACAATGAGCAAGAGGCTAACGCGGCCCGTCAGCGGCTGGAAAGCGCCCATTTCGCCGTGTATGGCATCAAGATGGGTGAAAAACGCAAGCTGCCCGCGCCGCCCTTTACCACCTCCTCTTTGCAGCAGGAAGCCGGCCGGAAGCTGAATTTCACCACCCAGAAAACCATGCAGGTGGTGCAGCAGCTCTATGAGGGCGTCGACCTGGAGGGGGAAGGCACCCAGGGTATCGTTACCTATATCCGTACCGACAGCGTGCGGGTATCGGAAGAAGCGCTGACGGCTGTGCGCGCTTATATCCCGGAGCGGTTTGGCCAGGAATATCTGCCCGATGAACCCAATGAATTCAAGGGCCGCCGCAACGCCCAGGATGCTCACGAGGCCATCCGGCCCACCGATATCAACCGGACGCCGGAAGCCATCAAAGCCTCCCTGACCAAGGAGCAGTTCCAGCTGTACCGGTTGATTTATTCCCGCTTCCTGGCCAGTCAGATGAAGCCCGCCCTTTACGATACCCAAAGCATGGATGTGGCCGGCGACGGCGTAGGGCTGCGCTTTTACGGCGAGCACAAACGCTTTGCAGGCTTTACCAGCGTGTACGAGGAAAGCACCGACGAAGTGCAGGAAGCCGCGGAAAGCACCCTGCCCCAGTTTGAGGAGGGCAGCCCGGTGATCATTGAATCCGCGGCCTGCACCCAGCATTTCACCCAGCCCCCCGCCCGCTATACCGAGGCCAGTCTGGTGCGCATGCTGGAAGAAAAGGGCATTGGCCGTCCCTCCACCTACGCCCCCACCATCACCACCATTATCGCCCGAGGCTACGTGATGCGGGAAAGCAAGCGCCTTTTCCCCACCGAGCTGGGCCGGATGATCAATTCCATGATGACGGAGTATTTTGGCCCCATCGTGGACACGGAATTCACCGCCGATCTGGAAGAGGAGCTGGACGATGTGGAGGAAGGCCAGGCCGATTGGCGCCAGGTGCTGCGGGATTTCTATCCTCCCTTCGAAAAAATGCTGAATAACGCCGAGGAAGCCATCGAAAAGGTGGAAATCAAGGATGAGCCCAGCGACGAAATCTGCGATAAGTGCGGGGCGCGGATGGTGTACCGGGTAGGCCGGTTCGGCAAATTCCTGGCCTGCCCCAATTTCCCCGATTGCCGCAACACGAAGCCCATCCTCAATTATATCGACGCCAAATGCCCCCTGTGCGGCGGCAGGCTGCTGGAAAAAACCAGCCGGAAAAACCGCAAATTCTACGGGTGTGAGCATTACCCGGAATGCGATTTTGTGTCCTGGGAGATGCCGGTGGATCAAAAATGTGAAAAGTGCGGCAGCTACATGACGCTGAAGCGTTCCCGTAAGGGCGACGCCTGGTATCTGTGCAGCAATGAAACCTGCCGTCACCGGGTGGAAGCGCCTGCCGCCCCGGCGGAGGAGGAAGAATGAGCGTTTCCGTCATTGGCGCGGGCCTGGCCGGGTGCGAGGCGGCGTGGCAGCTGGCCCGGCGCGGCGTGGAAGTGACGCTGATCGAGCAAAAGCCTCAGGCCATGAGCCCGGCCCATCACTCGCCCCTATTCGCGGAATTGGTATGCTCCAATTCCCTCCGGTCTGACCGGCTTCAAAACGCGGTCGGCCTGCTGAAGGAAGAAATGCGCCGCCTGGATTCGCTGATCCTGCGCGCGGCCCATCAGGCCCGGGTGCCCGCCGGCGGGGCCTTGGCGGTCGATCGGGAACGCTTTTCCGGGTTCATCACCGAAACGCTGAAAAATCACCCGCTGATCACCATCGAAGCTCGGGAGATCACGCAAATCCCCGCCGCCCCCGCCATCATCGCCACCGGCCCCTTGACCAGCGACGCCTTTGCGCAGGCTATCGCCGCCATGCCGGAAATCAGCACCCTGAATTTCTACGATGCGGCCGCCCCTATCGTGACGGCGGAATCGCTGGATATGACGAAGGTGTATCGCGCCTCCCGCTATGGCAGGGGGGACGATTACCTGAACTGCCCCATGAGCAAGGAAGAATACGACGCCTTTGTGTCGGCCCTGCTCGCCGCCGACACCGCCCCCATTCACGGCTTTGAGGAAAAGAAGGTGTTCGAGGGCTGCATGCCGGTGGAATCCATGGCCCGGCGGGGGCATATGGTGCTGGCCTTCGGGCCGTTGAAGCCCGTGGGGCTTCCCGATCCCCGTACGGGGCGGGATCCCTACGCCGTGGTGCAATTGCGCCAGGACGACGCGGCGGGCACCCTGTATAACCTGGTGGGCTTCCAAACACGGCTCAAATTCCCGGAGCAGAAACGGGTGTTCGGCCTGATTCCCGGGCTGGAAAACGCGGAATTCGCCCGCTATGGCGTCATGCACCGCAACACGTTTTTGAATAGCCCCGGTATCCTGGACGCCCATTTCCAGATGATCGCCCGCCCCGGCCTGTATTTCGCCGGGCAGATGACCGGCGTGGAGGGCTATGTGGAATCGGCGGCCAGCGGCATGGTGGCCGGCATATGCGCCGCCATGCAGCAGCAGGGCCTTCCCCTTCCTGCCTTCCCCCGCTCCACCGCCCTGGGGGCGCTGGCCCAGTATGTGTCCACCCCCAATCGGAATTTCCAGCCCATGAACGTGACCTATGGCATCATGGAGGGCTGGCCGGAAAAGGTGCGAGGCGGCAAGCAGGCCAAATATGAAAAAATCGCCCAACGCGCGCTGGACACCATCGATGCGCTGAAAAAAGAAATTGATGTTCCATAACAGCCGCATCCAAGGAGGTCCGGCAATGAAAAACTGGCTGATCATGTTGCTCTGTGCTTTGCTGTTTCCCGTTTCCTGCGGGCTTTGTGAAACGAGTGCGGAAACGCAAAACGCGATCCTGGAGGAGGATGTGTTCATCGGCGATCCAGCTCTGCCTGGCGCGCTGACCCTGCCGCAGGATGATTCCTCTCCCCTGCCCGCGGTGGTGCTGCTGCATGGCTCCGGGCCTAACGACCGGGACGAGACCATCGGTCAAACCAAAATGTTCCAGGATCTGGCAGAAGGGCTGGCCCGGCAGGGCATCGCCGTTCTCCGCTATGACAAACGCACATTTGTTTATGGCAGCACCTACACCAAGGAAGATTTGAACACCCTGACCGTCCGGGAGGAGGCCATGAACGACGCCGTGACCGCGGCGGAGTACCTGCGATCCGATCCCCGCATCGATCCTGACAGGATCTATCTGATCGGCCATTCCATGGGCGCCATGATCGCACCCCGGATCGCTTGGGAGAATAGCGGGCTTTTCTCCGGCATCATCCTTCTGTCCGGCACCCCGAAAACGCTGGGCGAAATCGTGCTCAGCCAGAATCAGGCGCTGGTGGATGCGCTGCCCGCTTCGCAGCGGCTGATTGGGCGGCTGCAAATGCGTATTCTGCGTGATCAATGGGACAAGCTGATGGCCCTTTCGGCAGAGGAAGCGAAAGGCGTCCAGATTTTCGATCAGCCCGGCTACTATTTCTGGGAAGCGGCGCAGTATGACACGGCGTCCATCCTGCAAAACCTGTCTCTGCCTGTACTGATCCTCAACGGCGGGGCAGATTTCCAAATCATCAATGCAGATGGTATCGATGCCTGGCAAAGCCTGAATCTGCCCGATTCGGTCCGTATTCATTATTTTCCCTTTTTCAATCATCTGCTCATGCAGCCCGATGCGCCTAAGGAAATCCACGGGACCGTGCAGGAATATAATATTCCCTGCCACGTGTCGCCGGACGTCCTATCAGAAATCACTAAATTCATCCAGCAATAAACGGAGGACACACCTATGACCATGAAAGGAACCACCATCTGCGCCGTCAAAAAGGACGGGCATATTGCCGTGGCCGGGGACGGCCAGGTGACCATGGGGGAACACACCATTTTCAAGGGCACAGCCAAAAAGGTGCGCCGCATTTACAACGACAGCGTGGTCACGGGCTTTGCAGGCTCGGTGGCCGACGCCTTTTCCCTGTGCGAACGATTTGAAGATAAGCTGACCCAATGCGGCGGCAATCTGGAGCGGGCTGCCGTGATGCTGGCCCAGGATTGGCGGGGCGATAAGGGCCTGCGCCAATTGGAGGCCATGCTGATCGTGGCCAATCAGGATACCATGCTGATCGTATCCGGCACCGGCGAAGTGATTGATCCGGATGACGGCGTGGCCGCCATTGGCTCCGGCGGCAATTACGCCCTGGCCGCCGCCCGCGCCCTCATTCAGAATACCGATCTGTCCGCCAAAGAAATCGCGGAAAAGGCGCTGCACATCGCCGCCTCGATCTGCGTGTATACCAACGACAACATCATCGTGGAGGAGGTGTGACCATGAGCGAAGAAAAAGCCCTGCCCGCCGGTAAGAACCACGAATTGACGCCCCGGGAAGTGGTGCGGGAATTGGACCGCTACATCATCGGCCAGGACGACGCCAAGCGCGCCGTGGCCATTGCCCTGCGCAATCGGTATCGCCGCGCCCAGCTTCCCAAGGAAATGCGGGATGAAATTTACCCGAAGAATATCCTGATGATCGGCCCCACGGGCGTAGGCAAAACCGAAATCGCCCGCCGCCTGGCCAAGCTGGTGGACGCGCCGTTTATCAAGGTGGAGGCCACCAAATTCACCGAGGTTGGCTATGTGGGCCGGGACGTGGAATCCATCATCCGGGATCTGGCGGAAAACGCCGTACGCATGGTGAAGGACGAGCATACCGCCCGGGTCAAGACCCGCGCCCAGGTGCTGGCGGAGGATCGGCTGGTCACGCTGCTCATTCATCCCCCCAAGAAAAACAGCGGCAGCAATCCCCTGGATTTTATCCTGGGCCGCAATAACGAGCCCCAGCCTACCGAAGAGGAAAAAACCGAAATCAGCCGCAAACGGGGCGAGGTGCGGGAGCAACTGCGCTCCGGCGCGTTGGAGGACCATGAATTGGAAATCGAGGTGGAAGAAAGCGCGCCACAATTGGAAGTAGGCGGCGCGTCCATCAATATCGGCGATATGATGGGCGGCATGATGCCCAAGCGCACCAAGCTGCGCCATGTGAAGGTGAAGGAAGCAAGGGAAATCCTGATCGCCGAGGAAAGCCAGAAGCTAATCGACGAGGACGCCGTGAAGGAAGAGGCCATCCGCCGGTGTGAGCAGAGCGGCATCGTGTTCCTGGATGAAATCGACAAGATCGCCGGGCGCAGCAGCATGGGCGGCCCCGATGTGAGCCGGGAGGGCGTGCAGCGGGATATCCTTCCCATCGTCGAGGGCTCCACCGTCAACACGAAATACGGTCCGGTGCGCACCGATTTCATGCTGTTCATCGGCGCCGGCGCTTTTCACGTGGCCAAGGTCAGCGATCTGATCCCCGAACTGCAGGGCCGCTTCCCGGTGCACGTGAATCTGAAATCCCTGACCCAGGAGGATTTTGTGTCCATCCTGACGAAAACCGATAACGCCGTCACCCGGCAATACGCCGCCCTGCTGGAAGTCGATAAGGTGCATTTGACCTACGATGAAGGCGCACTGAATGAAATTGCCCGCATCGCCATGCTGAGCAACGAAGCGGGCGAGGATATCGGCGCCCGGCGGCTGCACGCGGTATTTGAAGAATTGCTGGAAGACGTATCCTTCAACGCCGGCGGCGACAATATGCCCGACGTATACCTGACCATCACCCCCGAATACGTGCGGGAGCATTTGAAGGCCGCCAAGGAGCTGGATGTGCGCCGCTACATTCTGTAAACCGCCATCACTTGAGATCCTCACGATGAAAAACAAAGGAGAAGCACGGAATATGACGCCGCTTACCATCGCCATTGACGGGCCCGTCGGCGCGGGCAAATCCACCATTTCGGACGTTGTGGCCCAGCGTTTGGGCATCCTGCATCTGGACACGGGAGCCATGTACCGGGCCGTGGGCCTGGCCGCCATGCAGAGCGGCGTCGACGTAAAGGATGAAGAGGCCGTTTGCCGCCTGTGCAAGGAAGGCAAAGCCCAGGTGGACGTAAACTACCGGGACGGAAAGCAGATCACCCTGCTCAACGGCGTGGACGTGAGCGCCCTGATCCGCGCCCAGGAGGTGGGCGGCGCGGCATCCGTCGTATCCCGGTATCCGCTGGTGCGCAAAATGCTGGTGGCCCGGCAGCAGGAAATGGCCAAGGCTCAATCCATGCTGCTGGACGGGCGGGATATTGGCACGGTGGTGCTGAAGGACGCCACGGTGAAAATTTACCTGACCGCGTCCCCCGAAGCCCGGGCCCAGCGCCGCCGCAATCAATTGCTGGAAAAGGGCCTGGATACTCCTTTTGAAACCATCCTGGCCGAGGTCAACGACAGGGATTACCGGGATACCCATCGCCAGGCCGATCCCCTGCGGCAGGCCCCCGATGCCGTTTTGCTGGATTCTTCCGATCTTTCCTTTGACGAAACCGTCAATGCGATCCTGGCCCTTGTGGAGGAAAAACAATGAGCACACAACCCGCCAACAACGGCGTTTCCCCGGATAAGGAAAAAACATTCTGGTACACCGTGGCCCGGGTGGCTGCCACCATTCTGGTGCGGGGCCCCTTCCCCGTTCGCTATCACAACAAGGAACGCTTCCAGCTGGACGCGCCGTATATCCTGATTTCCAACCATAAAAGCGCCCTGGACCCCCTGATCATCGCCAAGCCCTGCAAGAAATACGAGGTACGGTTTGTCGGTAAGAAGGAACTGACCAAGAAAAAGTGGGTGGCGCATCTGCTGGAAAAAGGCCTGCACATGATCACCGTGGATCGCCACAATTCCGATCTGGCCGCTATGCGCCAGTGCATGAAGGTGCTGCGGGAGGGCCGGGTGCTGGCCATTTTCCCGGAAGGCACCCGCCATTTGCCGGATCTGATGAGCGAGGTGGAATCGGGCACGGCGGTGCTGGCCCTGCGCGCCAATGTGCCGCTGCTGCCGGTATACATTTCCCGAAAGCTCTCGTTCCTGCGTTTGACCCACGTATACGTAGGCGAGCCCATGGATATTTCCGATCTGGCCGCCCAGGGCATGGACGCCGCCGTGGTGGAGCAGGTGACCAACCGCATCCGGGAAACGTTCCTGCGGATGCGGGCCGATACCCAGAAAAAGTAATCGCTGCCATAACAAAAACGGCTCGCAGGAAATGAAGTGACCCCAAACAGTTAGACAAAATATGAATTCAGCGACGAGAAGGGCTAGTTTTCTGTGAAGAGCAGGAGGCAAGCCCTTCAGTTTTGCCTTGATGCGGCGGTTATTGTAGTAGTCAAGGTACTCGATCAGTTCGGCTTTGAAATGCTCCATGGAATCAAATTGTTGCAGATA
>JAFUXH010000098.1 GCA_017470945.1 Clostridia bacterium
CGATCCTGGCTTTCCTGGGATGGAAGCAGTGCGCATATTTCTTCTTTGGATGATTATATCCTGCAGCACTGCAGGCGGATCAAGGGCTGCCCAGCCTTTGATAAGTTATCCATGGACAGCGCGGAAAACCACGCTTTCGGAACGAGTGAACAATCCTACGCTCATTTTAATACAAGCCTTGCTCCACTTATCAAGGAATTGCAGGAGCAATTTCCTGATGAGGCGGCCCAATACGGGAAGGATTACGCTGTCGCAAGCGATCCTCAAATGGAAAAGCGCGTGTTTCTTCTGAATCCTATGAACTTTATCGGCACAGAAGAAAGCAGCAACCAGGCCAAATTCTATCGGATCCGTGTCGGCGCGGTGGATTCGGATACATCGTTCAGTATTGCTATGGCGTTGGCGCTGAAGCTGAAAAACGTTGGGTATCCCGTGGATTATTCCCTGGTCTGGGATCAGCCGCATTGCGAAGCGGATATACCGGGAGAAATCCTGGCCTGGATCGACGATATTTGCGCGTCGGATGGACGTAAGTAAAGAAAGCGAGGCGTTTTCATGCCAATCGGTGTCATTTGCAATGTACTGGCCGTCGCAGTCGGCGGATTCCTTGGATCAACGTGCGGTAAGAAGCTCTCCCAGGAAATGAAGGACAAGCTGAATTTGATTTTCGGCATCTGTTCCATGGGGATCGGCATCAGCTCTATCATCCTGATGCAGAACATGCCGGCCGTTGTGCTGGCCCTGATTTTGGGCACGATCGTGGGTGTCGTTACGCATTTGGGGCGGCACATCGAAAACGGCGGGAAAAAGCTGGCGAAGCTGATTCCCGGCCAGGGAACTACGGACAACGCCTTGCTGGTCACAACCATCGTGTTATTCTGCGCCAGCGGAACAGGCATTTACGGCTCCATTGTTTCCGGTATGAACGGGGATCACAGCATCCTGCTGGCCAAATCCATCCTAGATATTTTCACGGCGATGATTTTTGCCTGTTCTTTGGGTATGGTAACCAGCTTGGTCGCCATTCCGCAGTTTGTGATCTTTATGATCCTGTTTCTGTGCGCTAAATTGATATTCCCGTTGACAACGCCGTCCATGGTGAACGATTTCAAGGCCTGCGGCGGGCTGATCATGCTGGCGACAGGCTTCCGCATTGCTAAAATCAAGGATTTCCCCATTGCCGATATGATCCCCGCCATGATCCTTGTATGGCCGATCAGCTGGGCCTTTTCTTCCTTCATTATGCCGCTGCTCATGCATTGAGAATATGCTGTCATCATGAAAAGCCGCCTCTGAAGAAGCGGCTCAGGCCCTTGTTGCAGCCTTCGGTGAAACCATTGGAATAGGATTAGCCGTCCGTCATGACCGCATAGTGGAATTGTGTGTAAATAATAAACCCGCTGAGCAAAAGATACTGCTCAGCGGGAAATCTTTTTGGTTCTTTATTTGCCGGTAATATAAGTGACCACTTCACTCATGTCTTTACGCAGGGAAGCACTGGACACAGCGTCGGCCTCCGCGTCAGCATGGCCAATAAACAGGGCGGCCCGGGCCGATTTGTCCTCGGGGATGCCGAAAAGCTGGGCCCATTTGCCGGTTTGGTCCTTGCGAACGGTGCGGGCGGCCGCGGTTTCGATCTTGGTGGCGTAGCCCAGGGCTCGGGCGGCGATCTGCATGCTCTGGCAGGTCAAGCCCGCATCCAGGATCTTCATTTCGTTGCTGTTGATGACGGAGATCAGGATCATCACCGGCGCTTTGGCGCTGGCCTGCGTATCGGCCAATTCGGCGATGATTTCGGGATCAGTGATCACGTTGATCAGCCAGGGCTGCTCGTTCACCGCGCTGGCGGTGTTGACGCCGGCCTGCAGGATGACTTGCAGGTCGTCCTCATCCACAGGTTCCGTGGTGAAATTCCAGTTGGTTTTGCCTTCGGTCAGGATGGAAAGGAAAGCGGACTGATCCGCGGCCTTCTGAGACAGTACCTTGTCCGCCACCGTTTCCCCGGCAATGCGGCCAAAGGTGAATGAATCGCCCAGGCCCGAGCCATCCACCCGGAAGGTGCCGTGGAAGCCGCCGGTCACTTCGCCAGCAGCATACAGGCCTTCAATGGGCGTGCCGTCTTCCTTGAGCACCTGGGTCTGGTCGTTGATGAGCAGGCCGCCCATGAAGTAGTGGGCGCCCACGCCGAAGCGATAGCCGTACAGGGTGCCTTCGATGGGATTCAGGTTCCGGTCCCGGCCAAAGGCATCGTCAACGCCGTCGGCGATATCTTCATTGAAGGCTTGGATGGTGGCTTGGAGCGCTTCGGCATCCAGGCCCAATTGCTGCGCGATTTCCGCGGCAGTTTCGCCCTTCACGGCATAGCCCGCGTTGTACAGGCCTTCCAGCGTGCCGTTCAGGTTCTTTTCGGTGAAGACGCAGTAGACTTCGCCCTTGTCCTGAGCCAGCAGGGCGTCGGGGATCTCAAAGCCCTCGGCAGTGAATCGCTGGGCCTGGTTGTTCACATAAATCGCATCGGGGGTGAAGCCGCCGGGCAGGGCAAAGGGCAGAATCATGCCGTAGCCGGGCACCACGGCAGGGAAGGTCTGGATGGCGTCCAGGTTGACGGCGGCGGCGCCCAGGGCCTGGGCCATCAGCAAGCCTTCGCCGGTAGTGGGCGATACTTCATCGGTGACGGCGTTGGCAAGGTACGGGTTCACCTGGCCCACCAGTTCGTTATTCTGGCCGAAGCCGCCGGTGCACAGGATCACGGCCTTGCCGGTAAAGGAAACCTTGTTTCCGCTTTCATCGATGGCCACCACGCCGGTAACGGCGCCATTTTCATCGGTGATCAGGGAAGTCGCGTCCATGTTGTAGTACACGTTGACGCTGGTTTCTTCCAGCCGTTTGGATACGGCGTTCACCATAGTGATGGCGGTGGAGCCGTCGGCAGTGGCCTTCAGCATGTAGTAATTCTGCTGGCTGTTGCGGTTATCCTCGGCAATGTCCACGGTAAATTCTACGCCCAGCCCGCTCATCCAGTCGATGGTGGCGCCGGAGTTGGAAACAAAAGCGTCCACCAGGGTTTCGATGGCGGCCTCGTTGTTCATTTGCAGGGATTTGAGACCATCCTTGGAAGCGCCCGCGGCGATGTATTTTTCATCGGCCAGCTGAACGGCGGAATCGGCGGCGTTGATGCCGTTAGCGGAACAAATGGTGTTGCCGCCGGTGCGGCTGGACTTTTCCAGCAGGATCACGGAGGCGCCTTTGTCCGCCGCGGTGATGGCGGCGCTCATGCCGGCCGCGCCCGCGCCTACCACGATGATATCCGCGCTGGTGACCATGGCCGCTTCTTCCTTGGCGATGGCGGCGGCTTCCAGGGCGGCCACATCGCCGCCCGCTTCCGCGATGGCGGCTTTCACGGCCTTGAGGTATGCCGTAGTAGAAATGGTGGCTCCGGTGGTTGTATCCACAGCCAGGGATTGGTTATCCACGATCACCTGGGTCAGGGCGTCCATTGCGGCCACGCCGATGGTGTCGGTTTCATTGCTTTCCACGGCGATGCTTTCAATGGCGCTGTCCGACACAGTGACGGTCACCTGGATGTCGCCAAACAAGCCGGGCTCCACCTTTTCGTATGCGCCAGGCACATAGGATCCTTCTGCCACAGCGGCGCAGCCGAGCAGCATGACGACCGTCAGCATCAGGGCAATTACCTTTTTCATAGGGTTTCCTCCTTCTATTCATACACGGCTCAAAGGCACGGTACGCTTCAAGATATGCCGGCAGCTTTCATTTCCTCGATAATGCGGATGCCCGCGGAGGTGCCCAGGCGGGTGGCCCCGGCCTCGATCATGGCCCGAGCATCCGCCCAGGAGCGGATACCACCCGCCGCCTTCACCTGCACGTCCGGCCCGGCCCAGTGCTTCATCAGGACCACGTGCTCCGCCTTGGCCCCCGCCGTGCCAAAGCCCGTGCTGGTTTTCACAAAATCGGGCTTCACCCGGCTGGCGATCCTGGCCGCCTCGATGATTTCTTCTTCTGAAAGATAACAGGTTTCAAAGATTACCTTGCAGCAGATGCCCGCCTGCCGGGCCACCGCCACCATGGCGCGCATCTCCCGTTCGATATAATCGTCATCATGCTCCTTCAATTTGCCAATGTTGAGCACGTAATCGAATTCCTGGCAGCCGTCTTTGATGGCGTTTTCCGCCTCGGCCACCTTAGTTTCGATGGTCATTTGCCCCAGGGGAAAGGCGATGGCCGCGCCGGTAAGCACTTCGCTTCCCCGCAGCATCTCCCGGCACATCCGGACGGGATAGGTGTTGATGGCTACGGATTTGAAGCCATATGCTTTCGCTTCTTCACACAGCCTTTGAAAATCGTCCTTCGTGGCAAACGCCTTCAGATTGGTATGGTCGATCATGGCGGCCACCTGACGGATGGAAACATTCATACCTGATTCCTCCTATTTAGTAATGGAAGAATAATTGTCGGCTCTTCCTGATCCGCGGAAGGCCCTACTCCTTCATTAAATCATGATTTTTATTCCCTGTCAAGATAAAAATAGATATGAATTAAAGATAAAAACAGGCAGCGCGGCGAAGCTATCCGGATTTTATCCAATAATAATAGATAAAATGGTAAAATTTAAAATAAGTATTGACATTATGAATTAGATATGATATGGTATAGACATTCAATGAACGAGGAGGATGAAAAAACGACGCTCATCCGGCCCGATTCATCCACTACGAAAGGAGAACCATCCATGAAGAAAATGTCCTCTGTGCTCGTTGCCGCTCTGCTGATCGTGTGCATGGCGCTGACCCCCTGTCTGGGCGCTTTCGCCGAGGGCGGCGAAGTGACCGTGGGCCTGAGCAGCTCCGTCATCAACCTGGGCCCCTGGGAAGTGGGCGATCCCTTCTACTACTGCATCGTGAACAACGTCTATCAGCCCCTGGGCATCATGAAGGACGGCCGCATCCAGAATGTGCTGATGAAGGATGCCACCACGGAAGACGGCTTTACCTACACCGTCACCCTGTACGACGGCATCAAGGATACCGCCGGCAACCCCTTCACTGCCTCTGACGCCGTATTCAGCCTGCTGTCCTCCCGGAATTTCGCCGCCAAGTACGCCAAGTACGTGGCCGACGCCGCCGTGATCGACGATACCACTTTCACCGTCACCCTGAACAGCGACGGCCTGGGCGTGTGGGAAGGCGTGCTGAATTACACCTTCATGGTCACCGAAGCGGCCTACAAGGCCAGCGAGGACGGCATGAGCTCCTCCCCCGTGGGCACCGGCGCCTACAAGCTGACCAACTTCGTGGCCGGCAGCTCCTTCACCGTGGAAAAAGCCGATGATTTCTGGCAGAAGGATCTGAGCCTGCTGCCCAGCAACTACGTGCCCTCCGTTGACAAAGTGACCTACGACATCATCACCGAAACCACGCAGATGGACGTGGCCCTGCGCCAGGGCAAGATCCAGATGGGCTGGAAGACCAACGCCTCCCTGATCAACGATCTGCAGCAGGTGGACAACCTGAGCATCGTGAAAGCCGACGCCGGCCTGATCTACTACCTGGGCTTCAACATGACTGACAAATCCGTCTTCAAGGATAATCTGGCCCTGCGGCAGGCCATCCTGTACGCTTTCGATGAGGAAGCCGTGGCTGAAGCGGCCACCAGCGGCCTGGGCACCCCCGGCACTGCCATGCAGAGCGCCTCGAAGGCCCTCTACAATCCTGAATGGGACACCTGGGAATATTACCAGTATGACGAAGCCAAGGCCAAGGAAAAGCTGGCCGAGGCCGGCTACAAGCCCGGCGAATTGACCATCGAGGGCATCTGCAACGGCTCCAACCCCATCTACGGCACCGTGATGGAGGTCATCCAGGCCTACCTTTCCGTCATCGGCATCGACCTGAAGATCTCTCCCTACGACGCTTCCACCTTCAACAAATATCGTGACGCCGCCGCCTACGATTACGACATCGTGATCTCCTCCACCGACGCCACCGACTTCCCCGGCACCACCCTGGGTTATCACTTCGACCGCCGCAACTATGCCTCCGGCAACACCCTGACCGGCATCCATGACGATACCTTCCAGGCCATGCTGGAGAACCTGATGACCCCCGCGGGCAACACCCAGGAAAACGCCAACGAGATCCAATCCTACATCCGGGACAACGCTTACGCCTATTCCCTGTACACCAATTATGCCTTCTGCGTTTACGACGCCTCCAAGCTGGCTGCCGCCCCCGAAGTGGTCCAAACCTGGATCGGCGCCACCGCGGTGGAGCTCAAGTAATCTTCCTTCCGCACCTTCTGAACATAAGCATCAGAAAAGGGTAATTGATTATGAAGAAGTTTATTCTGAAGCGTTTACTGTGGATGATCCCCACGGTGCTGGGCGTGTGCGTGCTGGTATTCACCATCATGTATTTCGCGCCTGGCGATCCCACCGGCATCATCCTGGGCCCCAATGCCACGGATGCGCAAATCAACGCCCTGCGCGACAGCCTGGGCCTGAACGACCCCTTCTTTGTGCGGCTGTGGAATTACCTGAAATCGGTGTTCTTCCACCTGGACTTTGGCACTTCCTATACCACCGGCGTATCGGTGGTGAAGGAATTGGCGGAGCGGCTTCCCCGCACGCTGATGCTGGGCATCATCAGCATCGCCGTGTCCATCGTGCTGGGCATTCCCATTGGCATTTACGCCGCGACGCACCAGAATAAAGCTTCCGATTACATTTCCATGGCGATCGCGCTGTTGGGCAGCGCGGTCCCTGGATTCTGGTTTGCGCTGGTGCTGGTGATCGTGTTCGCCTATCAGCTGAACTGGTTCCCGGCATACGGTATGGGCAGCTGGATCTATTGGGTGCTGCCCATCATATCCAACTCCTTCGCGGCGGTTGGTCTGCAGGCCAGGCAGGCGCGCAGCAGCATGCTTGAAGTGATCCGCTCCGATTACATCACCATGGCCCGCTCCAAGGGCGTGCCCCATTGGAAGGTCATTTACAAGCATGCGCTGCCCAACGCCCTGATCCCGCTGATCACCACCGCCGGTTCCCAATTCGCCAATTCCCTGGCCGGCGGATTGCTGGTGGAAAAGATTTTCTCCATTCCCGGCGTGGGCAACTACCTGGTGGCTGCCGTCAACAACCGGGATTATCCCGTGGTGCAGGGCAGTATCATCATCATCGCCGTATCCTTCAGCATCATCATGCTTTTGACCGACCTGGTGATGGCCGCCGTGGATCCCAACATCAAAAGTCAGTTTGCTTCGGGAGGGAGGAAATAACGATGATGCATACGACCGTTCCTGCGACCGAAGCGCCCGTCAAGGTCAAAAAACAAAATCAGGTGCTGGGCGTGCTCAAGCGGATGAGCCGCAACAAGGGCGCTATGGTGGGGCTGATCATCTTCGTATTCATCGTGGTGATCGGCATCCTGGCCCCATGGATCATGCCCTATGATTTCACGAAAATCAATATGAAGGAAAAGTTCCTTTCTCCTTCCGCCGCCCATTGGTTCGGCACCGACAATCTGGGCCGGGATATCCTGAGCCGCATCATGATCGGCACCCGCTATTCCGTCACCATCGGCGTGGTGGCCATGCTGATCAGCTTCCTGGGCGGCACCGTCATCGGTTCCATTTCCGGCTACTTCGGCGGCAAGGTGGACCAGGTGATCATGCGGCTTTGCGATATCATTCAGGCCATTCCCAGCTTGATCCTGAATATCGCTTTGGCCACCGTGCTGGGGCAAGGCTTCAATAACTGCATCATCGCCCTGGGCGTAGGCGGCATTGCCGGCGCGGCGCGGCTGGTGCGCGCATCGATGCTGTCCATCCGCAAGATGGAATATTTGGACGCCGCCAAGGTGATCAACGCGCCTACCCCCATCGTGATCATGGGGCACGCGCTGCCCAACGCCATTTCGCCCATGATCGTGCAGGCCACCATGAGCGTAGCCCGCAACATCCTGAACGCCGCCAGCCTGAGCTATCTGGGCCTGGGCGTGCAGCCGCCGGATCCTGAATGGGGCGCCATGCTCACCGCCGGCCGGGATTACATCGCCAAATATCCTTATCTCACCATCATCCCCGGCATCATCATCGTGATCACGGCCCTGGCCCTGAATCTGCTGGGCGACGGGCTGCGGGATGCGCTGGATCCCAAACTGAAGAAATAAGCGGGGGTTACGTATGGAAAACGAAGTATTTTTGTCCGTCAAAAATCTGACGGTGGATTACGAAACCCACGATGAAACGGTGTACGCCGTAAGGGATGTATCCTTCGAGCTGAAGAAGGGCGCCACCCTGGGGCTGGTTGGGGAAACGGGAGCGGGAAAAACCTCCATCGCCCGGGCCATTCTACGAGTGCTGCCCGAGCCCCCGGCCAAGCTGAAAAGCGGTGAAATCTATCTGAACGGCCAGGAGCTGAACGCCCTTTCCGAAAAGGAAATGTACCAGATCCGGGGCAAAAAGATCACCATGATCTTCCAGGATCCCATGACCGCCCTGAACCCCGTTATGCGGGTGGGTGATCAGATCGCGGAAGTGGTGCTGCTGCACGATCACGTATCCAAGGAGGAGGCCCGCAAGCGCGCCATCGGCATGCTGGAGCAGGTGGGCATCTCCGCCGATCGGTACGACGATTATCCCAATCAGTTTTCCGGCGGCATGAAGCAGCGTGTGGTCATTGCCATTGCCCTGGCCTGCAGCCCGGATCTTTTGTTGGCCGACGAACCCACCACCGCCCTGGATGTGACCATTCAGGCCCAGGTGCTGCGATTGATCAAAAAGCTGGTGACCACGCAGCATACCTCCATGCTTCTGATCACCCATGATTTGGGCGTGGTGGCCCAGACCTGCGACGAAGTCGCCATCGTGTACGCCGGCCAGATCGTGGAAAAGGGCAACAAAGAGGATATCTTCGACCGGCACGCCCATCCCTACACCATCGGGCTGCTGGGCGCCATCCCCACCCTGGACAGCAAGGTCAAGCGCCTGGCCACCATCAAGGGCCTGCCGCCCGATCCCACAGTGCTGCCCAAGGGCTGCAGCTTCTGCGAGCGCTGCCCCTTCGCGGAGGCGGACTGCGCCAGCGTGCCGCCTGCGCTTCAGGAAATCGCCCCCGGCCATCTGTGCCGCTGCCATCATCCCCAGAAAGGAGGAAACGGAAAATGAGCAACATGATCGAAGTCAATCACCTGAAAAAATACTTCCGTACCTCCAAGGGCCTGCTCCACGCCGTGGATGATGTGAATTTCTCCATCGCCAAGGGCACCACCCTGGGCGTGGTGGGGGAATCGGGCTGCGGCAAATCCACCCTGGGCCGGGTGCTGATCCACCTGGAGGAAAGCACGGAGGGCCAGATCCTCTTTGACGGAAAAGACGTGACCCGGCTCAACAATCACCAGCTCAAGAAATTCCATGAACAGGCCCAGATCGTGTTCCAGGATCCCTATTCCTCCGTTAACCCCCGCAAAACGGTGGAGGAAACCATCGCCGAGCCTCTGCGCTATTCCCGCCGCTACAATCGCCGGGAGATCGAGGCGCAGACCAGGAAGCTGATGGATCTGGTGGGGATCGCCCAGCGCCTGCGCATGAGCTACCCCCACGAATTGGACGGCGGCCGCCGCCAACGCGTGGTCATCGCCCGGGCCCTGGCCCTGGAGCCCCAGTTCATCGTATGCGACGAGCCGGTCTCCTCTTTGGATGTATCCATCCAGGCGCAGGTGCTGAATCTTTTGCAGGATCTGCAGGAGGAGCGCAAGCTGACCTACATGTTCATCACCCACGATCTTTCCGTGGTGAAGCACATCTCCGATAACATCTGTGTCATGTATCTGGGCCAGATGGTGGAAACCAGCCCGGCGGATGAATTGTTTGATCATCCCCTGCATCCCTACACCCAGGCGCTGCTCTCCGCCATCCCCTCCACCGATATCCACCACATCCAGGAGGAAACCATCCTGGAGGGCGAATTGACTTCCCCCGTGAATCCCAAGCCGGGCTGCCGTTTCCGCAGCCGCTGCCCCTATGCCAGCGCCGCCTGTGACCAGCCGCAGACGCTTCAGGAGGTGCGGCCCGGCCATTGCGTGGCCTGCCATAAGGTTCAGCAAGAAATGAGGCAGGCATGAGCGGCCTCGTTTACATCGCCCGCAGCGATTCCCGGCGGCTGCAGGAGCTGCTGAAAGAAAAGGGCATTCCCTTTTTTGTACAGGATGGCCCCTATCAGCCCCGGCAGATGGAAAATGCGGTCGTGCTGGTGCCTGGCAAACTGCCGGTGACCAAGGAAACGCTGGATATGACGCCGCGTTTGCAGGCCGTATCCAAATACGGCGTGGGGCTGGACCGCATTGACGTCGACGCCTGCACCCGGCGGCAAATCCTGGTGTGCAATGCGCCGACGGTGAACAACATATCAGTGGCGGAGCACGCAGTCGCTCTGCTGCTGGCGGTTGCCAAGTGCGTCGGGTATCACGACCGCAGGATGAACCGGACGCCGCCCATGTGGCGCATGCCCAGCGGCCCCCAGGGGGTAGAAATCACCGGCAAAACGGTGTCGGTGATCGGTCTGGGCCGCATCGGTCGCATCTTTGCCCAATTGGCCCACGGCCTGGGCATGCGCGTCGTGGGGTTCGATCCTTATGTGGACGCGGCTTCTCTGCCCGCGTACATTACGGTGGAAAACAGCCTGGAGGCCGCCATGGCGGCGGGGGACTTCGTCAGCATCCACGTGGCGGGTACGGAAAAGACACGGGGTATGATCGGCGAAAAGGAAATCGCCCGCATGAAGGAAACGGCCTATCTCATCAATACGACCCGGGGCTTTGTGGTGGATGAATCTGCCCTGGCCCGGGCGCTGAATGAGAAGAAGATCGCCGGGGCAGCGGTGGACGTGATCGAGAAAGAACCGGTGACGGAGAATTGTCCGCTGCTTGGCCGGGAGAACGTGATCATCACGCCCCACTGCGGAGCCAATACGGTGGACGCGCATCGGCGCAGCGAGGAGGCCATGGCAGAAAATATCTTCCGGGTACTTTCCGGCAGCCGCCCCGAAACCGCCATCAACGGCCCCTTTTGAGAAAGGAATAAGGGTATGAAAGCATTGTATCCCATCGAAACCCCGTGTAAGGCCAAACGCATCCGGTTCGTCAATCCCATCAATCCGGTCAGCTGGGCCTACATGAAGGAAATGCGTGAGAACAACAGGACCCGCCGCATATACGATGAAAACCCTTACGTGGAAGTGTATCAGCTGCGGGAGCACGTGTACGGCCTGTTTAACCTGAACCTGGATGGCATGGGGGATGTATGGTGCTTCCTGGTCGTGGGGCCGGAAAAAGCGCTTTTGATCGATACCGCCTACGGCCTGGGGGACAATCAAGCCCTGGCCGACAGGCTCACCGGCGGCAAGCCCCTATACGTGGTCAACACCCACCACCACTGCGATCACGCCTTTGGCAACTGCCGGTTCGATACGGTGTATTGCCACGAATACCTGGTGCCCTATCTGGAACGGCAGGATGAACACATCTGGGATTATCTGTTCGATGAGAAGGGCCAATGCAAATTTGTGGAATTTGACAGGCAGGATCTGCCCACATTCAGGAAGTACCGCATCGAGGGTGTGAAGAACCATCACATCTTCGATTTGGGCGGCGATCATCAGATCGAGCTGATCTGGACCGGCGGCCACGCTGCGGGCCACGCCATGTTCCTGGATAATAAAAGCCGCATCCTCTTTTCCGGGGATAACGTGTGCAGCGATATGTGCGGCATCGGCAGCGGGCCGAAGAAGGATTTCGATCCCTACGGGCAGTTCTGCAACATCGAAACCTTCCGGGATCAATTGCAGGGCATTGTGGAGCGGATGGAGGAATTTGATTACGTGTTTCCCTCCCACTTCGTGCTGAACCTGGAAAGCCGGGTGCTCGTCGATATGCTGGATACCTGCAACGCCATTCTGGAAAATCCCCAGGATTACGATTTCCTGGAGCGCCGGGAAAGCGCCAAGGTGGGCGGGCCGGTGCGCATCCGGATGCACAAAGCTGTGCGGGGTTTCAGCAGCATCGCTTACATGGAAGGCGGTGTCTACGCGCCCAAGGGATAAAATGAATTTTCTTCAATCTGATATGAAAAGGAGATGATTGACAAATCCATTTGATATGATTTACAATACATCATCATATCAAATGAAGGGGATGCGCAATGAAACGGAATGCAGCTTTGACGGGAGACGTGAACGGCCCCAAATACGTGCAGGTGTACAACCGCCTGAAGGCGGACATCCTGTCCGGAACGTACCCGCCCAACACCTACCTGCCCACTGAAGATGAGCTGGTGAGCAGCCTGAACGTGAGCAAGACCACCCTGCGCCACGCCATCTCCCTTTTGCGGGATGAAAAAATGATCGTGGTGCGGCAGGGCATCGGCATGCGGGTGCAGCCCCAGGGGCGCAATCCCATCTCCAATGAGAAGTATAAACACAGCAACGACATCAGAATTGAACTGCTGGCGGATCATCCCCAGGTGACCACCACCACTCAGCCGGTGATCGATATCGTGCCGGCAGAAATCCGGGTGGCCAAGCAATTGCAGATCGCACCGGGAGATCTGGTCAACCGGGTGCAGCGGCTGCAGATGGTGAATGATCTGGTGTACGGCTACATCGTGGATTATATCCCCACGGCCCTGGTGCCCCACTTTCAGATCGACAAGGGGGAATTCTTCTACGATGTGCTGGAAAAGGATTACGGCATGACCCATGAATCGGCGGAGGAAACCATTTCTGCCGTGAATGCCGGCTTCGTGGAAGCCCGGATGCTGGATATCAATCCCGGCAGCCCGCTGCTTTTCCTCAAGCGGGTGGTGACCGGGCCCAAGGGCATCTTCGTTTATGCCGAAAATCTTTTGAAGCCGGATCTGTTCCAGCTGGTGGTATCCCTGGGCTCCTTCCGCCACGGAGAATAACGATTCTGATGGGCGCTGACTGATCGGATATGCCTAAACCGATCCAAGCCCATACAAACAGCATGGTGCATTGCAGTCGGGAAATGGCTGCAATGCACTTTTTTCTTGAACGACGAAAGGATGGACCCATGAGCTTGACATGTGTAAAGACGGCCTACGGCTGGGTACAGGGAGAGGAACTGACGAAGGACTATGAAGGGATCGCCTGCTTCAAGGCTATCCCCTACGCCAAGCCCCCCGTAGGAAAACTGCGGTTTGCCCCGCCCGTTCCTCCGGACCCCTGGGAAGGGATCCTGGAGGTGAACCAATGGCCCGATATTCCCATGCAAAATGAGCTGACGGGGCCCGCGGCCATGGAATTGTATTTTGAGCCCATGGGAAAGCAGAGCGAGGATTGCCTTTACATCAACATCCACACCCCCGCCCGGACGGCGGATGAGAAGCTGCCGGTACTCCTGTGGTATCACGACGGAGGTCTCACCAACGGCTACGCCTACGATCCCCGCTTCCAGGCCAAGCGCATGGCCAGGGAGGGCATGGTGGTGGTGTCCGTGGGACACCGGCTGGGCACGTTCGGATATCTGGCCCTGCCCCAGCTCAAGGCTGATGATGGCTGCGTGGGCAATTATGGCTTCATGGATACGCTGCTGGGCCTAAAGTGGGTGCGGGACAACGTATCCGCCTTTGGCGGCGATCCGGGGAACGTGACCCTGGCCGGTGAATCAGGCGGCACGGTGAAATGCTGCGCTTTGGCGGCATGCGGCCAAGCCAGGGGGATGTTCAAGCGGGTGATCAACCAGAGCGGCCTGCAGTGGAAGCTGCAAATCGATACAGAGGAGCAGGCGTTCCGGCGCGGTCAGGATTTCCTGATGAAACTGGGCCTGGATCCCGATATTTCCGCGGAGGAACTGCGCGCCCTGCCGGTGGAAAAGCTGATGCTGCCCATCGATCCCCACGATCTGCCGGGGAAGATTTCCGTGGACGGAAAATACTTCACCGGCACGTTCGAGGACGCCATGATGGCCAACATTGCCGGCGTGGATTTTTTGAACGTAGTCTGCGGCGGCGAAGGCACGCCGGGCTATCCCGCGGAGTGGCTGAATGAAAAGGGCCGGATCGATTCGGCGGAGCATTTCTATGCTTTTTATCGGGAATTGCTGGGTGATCTGTACGATACATCTGATTTTGAGCGCCTGGTGCCCGTTACGCGGGAAAATCTGGAGGAAGAATCCTTCCGCATTGCAACCCTGGGCCTGGCGCCCAACGTGCGCAGCAACGTGGCGCGGAATGTGATGATCGCCCGACTGTTTTCCCTGTATACGACGAAAACCCATCCCGGCAACAAGGCCTACACCGCCCGGTTCTGGCAATTGTGGCCCCGGCGGACGGATTACGATCCGCTCAATCCCGCCTTTGAGCGCACCATGGCAGAGCATCCCCTGCCGCCCCACGGGTCGGATATGTGGTATTCCACCGGTGCGTTGGAGGAAATCGAAACTCCCTATCGGGTATGGACGGAGGCGGACCACATCGCTTCTCGGTATTTCATTCAGTACCTGAGCAACTTCGTCAAATATGGCACGCCCAACGGCCGTGACGCATCCCTGCCCGCCTGGCCGGAGGAGCCCATGGCCTGGATGGATCTTTCCGCCGTGCCCCAGGGACATCAAAATGGGGAAGATCCGCTGGATCCGCTGATCGAAGCCTATGTGCGCAGGGAATTTCATATCCGGTAAGAGCAGGAAGGAGCGAATATGTCAACAGATGCTGTCCAAAAGACGCCCGGCCGTCGGGTAGGCCGAGATTTGACGGAAGGCCCGGTGGTCAAGAGCCTGCTTTTGTTCGTGCTGCCTATCATTCTGACCAACCTGCTCCAGCAGGTGTATTCCATGGTGGATTTGATGATCATTGGTCAGTATGTGGGAAATATCGGCACGGTGGGCGTATCCACCGGCGGCGAGATTTCCGATTTTCTTACGCCCGTCGCCACGGCCTTTGCCACGGCAGGCCAGGTGTACATCGCTCAGCTGGCCGGGGCCAAACGGGAGGATGAACTCAAGGAGGCTATCGGTACCTTCATTACCATGATGATGACGGCTTCCATTGCCTTCGTGCTGATCGTGGCGCTGTTCCGGGTGCAGATCCTCAATCTGCTCAATTGCCCGCAGGAGGCCTTTGGCCAGGCGGAAGCCTATATGCTCATCACCGCCGCCGGGCTTCCCTTCATCTTCGGATATAACGCCGTGGCCGGCATTCTGCGAGGCATGGGCAATTCCAGTAAGCCCATGATCTTCGTGATCGTGGCCGCTGTAGTCAATATCTTCCTGGATCTGTTCCTGGTGGTGGTGATCCCCCTGGAGGCGGCAGGCACCGCTATCGCTACGGTTGCGTCCCAACTGGCCTCCTTCATCGCGGCGTTCATTTTCATGTACAAAAACCGGGATCAATTCGATTTTGAATTAAAGCTGCGGTACTTCAAGGTGACAAAGCGGGCGGCCAAGGTGATCCTGGAGCAGGGCCTGCCTCAGGCTATCCGTTCCCTGCTGGTGCGTTTTTCCATGATGTGGGTCAACGCCAGCGTCAATTCCTACGGCATGATCGCCTCCGGTACCAACAGCGTTGGCAACAAGCTGCAAAAATTCCTGGAGATCTTCTCCACCAGCATGTCCCAGGCCTCCGGCGCCATGATCGGCCAAAACCTGGGGGCAAAAAGGCACGACCGGGCCAAGAAGGTGGTTTATACCGCGCTGGTATCCAGCTCCCTGGTGGCGCTGATCATCACGGGCATCGTGCTACTTTTCCCCAACGCGCTGTTCCGCATCTTCGCCAAGGATCAGGATGTATTGGCCATGGGCGTTACGTATCTGCAGATCATGATCGTGCATTTCCTCTCCTCCGCCGTAGTCAGCTCCTATCAGGCCATGGTGATCGGCTCCGGCAACGCCACGCTGAATTTCATCATCGGCGTGCTGGATGGCGTGGTATGCAAGATCGGCTTCTGCCTGCTGTTTGCCAACGCGCTCAGCATGGGCGTGTACGGCTATTTCTGGGGCACCTCCATTTCCCGCGTGCTCCCCGCGATCCTGTGCATGTTCTTCTTCTACAGCGGAAAATGGAAGAAAAACCGGGTGCTGAAATCATAAACCTTTCATCGGAAACCAGCTTCGCCCCATTTGCCTGCATTTTGCCGGCGAATGGGGCGATTGATGTTTGGGGCGTTATGCGAAGTACTCTTCCACAGCGGCTTTGGCATTATATTGCTTTCTTACCCGAACCAGGATGGAACCATCTTCCTGTTCCTTTTGATCTGTGATCTGGTACCGGGTTTTGGTTCTTTCCAACTGATGCTTGTAATGCTCTACCTCTCGACGGTTGATGTCTAACGCCTGCTCCCTGGTATAACCGGCGTCAGGCTTTTGAGAGAACAGCAGGGTTTGATAGATACAGGCGGCTTGGATTCGTTTCATGGTCACTCACCTCATTCTTTTTCTAACAGCGCTTCCGCCACGAAACGTGCGAAAACAGGGTCATCGGTTTTCATCTCCGTTTGAAAAATATCCGGAAAGCGGAAGGTACGCGCGCCATACTGTTGAAACCAGATGGTCAATGCCTTCCCATCCAGGGACTGTACGGTGCCGTTGCCAAACCGCTTATGGGTCACGGACGCGTTTTTGAAATTCAAGATACTCCCTCCTTCAATTCAAAGCAGTGCGCAGTATGCTGCCTGCTTCCTTTGGGGTGATGTGCAGGGAATAAGCCAATTCTCCGCACAGTCTGCTTTCCGCTTTTTTCAGAATTGTTTCTTCCTCTCCCGACATTTTGCCGGTGGGATGCAGGGCGTGCAGCAGCTGGATGACAGAAGCCGTGGCCTGGGCCGTTTGGGGCCGCAGCGTATCCTTGCACAGCCTTACAATGGTTTTCTGATCGTGCTTGGCGGGGATTTCCGCTTTCTGCGATCGAAGGGCGTACAGCAGGCTTTCCGCTTCCTCTGGCGTCATAGGACAGCGAATGGGCACGGGCGTATCCACCGGCACATAAATCCGGCTGTTGTCCTCCGTTTTCCGCAGGAAATAGTAGTCCGGGCTGCCTTTGGACGGCTGGAAGCTGGGCACGCCGATGCTTTCGATCAGGCACAGCCCGTTGCCGCCATACATCACATAGTCTCCAATGTGAAACATTCAGTCACCTTCTTTTACGATACAAAAAGACACGATACATCGCTGTATCGTGTCTGCGTTCTGCGGCGCATGTATCGTTCCATGTTGATTACGGTATATATTATAACCCGTTTTTACAAAAAAGTCAAGTTTGAATCATTGCTCGACGGCATGTAAAATCAACTGGGCAGCCGCATCCACGGTCAAATGGTCGGTATTCACGCACAGATCATAGCTGCCCGGCTCGCCCCATTGGGAGAAAGACGCCTGATTGTTAATCCTTGGTGCCAAAACCAATGCAGTGATAGATCGTCGGAATGGCGATGATGAAGGTCAAAAGATCGGATGCCGCAGTTTGTGATCTTTATAATCCTGTTTCTGTGCGCTAAATTGATATTCCCGTTGACAACGCCGTCCATGGTGAACGATTTCAAGGCCTGCGGCAGGCTGATCATGCTGGCGACAGGCTTCCGCATTGCCAAAATCAAGGATTTCCCCATTGCCGATATGATCCCCGCCATGATCCTTGTATGGCCGATCAGCTGGGTGTTTTCTTCCTTCATTATGCCGCTGCTCATGCATTAAGAAAACCCGCGGAATACCGGAGCAAAAAAACGAGGATGCTCCTGCGTAATGACGCATGCCGAGATTTCGAGAAAAACAAAATTCCGCCTGTCGGCAAGAAGCCGGCAGGCGGATTTGTTTCCCAGAGGGGGGTGAACTAAGCAGGTGAAACGGTTCAAGATTACGCCCCATAACGGCCGAGAAATTTCAGGCTTTCCTTCGGCGTTCTTGCCATGGTTTCCCGGTTGACGGCGATCAGCCCAAAGGTCATGGCATATCCCTTCTGCCACTCAAAGTTGTCCATCAGGCTCCAATGGCAGTAGCCCTTGACGGGGATGCCATCCGAAACGCAATGCTCCACGCCCTGCAGCGCCCGGCGGATGAATTCCACCCGGCGGCTGTCGTCGGCGGTGGCGATACCGTTTTCCGTAACGATCAGGTCGCCCTTGAAATCTTCACGCACCTTGCGGATCACGTGCTCCAGCGCTTCGGGATAGAATTCATAATCCATCTGGGTCAGTTCCGCGCCTTCCGGGCAGGGCAGCTGGCCCGCTTTGCCGTACTGGGTGCGGGTATAATTCTGCACGCCCAGGAAATCGTCCCCCAGGATATAGGGCAGATAGTGGCGGAATTCCTCGTCCCAGGTGTCCCGGACGAATTGTTCGCCGCCGGGCAGGGCCTGCAGATCATGGAGGGACAGGGTGATACCCACCTGGATCTGCGGGCAGATTTCCTTGATGGCCGCTTTCGCCGCCTGGTGTGCCCGGAACACCAGGGCATCCCCCTCCTGCGTCCGGGAGGAAACGAAGATCTGGGGCTGCGGCGTGCCGAACACCTGGGCGTTTTCCATGGCGGCATACTTCATGTTTTCCATCATTTTTTCAAAGTTCATGCCCACCTGCACGGTGCCCTCGGCCTTTTTGGCGTTCTTCGCCTGCTCCGCCATCAGCCGAAAGCGGTGGGAAATGGCGGCCAGCTGCAAGCCCATGTTGGCCTCGTTGATGGTGCAAATGTATCTCAGCTCGCCGCCCAGCTTTTTTGTCACATATTCAGCATAGCGGCGGAAATATTCAACGGTGCTTTCCGCTTCCCAGCCGCCCTTTTGAATGAGCCACACCGGGCTGGTAAAGTGCATCAGCGTCACCATGGGCTCCACGCCGTTTTCCTTGCAGCAGGCGATCACCTTGCGGTAGTGCTCGATTTCATTATCGTCAAACTGCCCTTCCTCCGGCTCGATCCGGGCCCATTCGATGGAGAAGCGGTAGGCGTTCAAGCCCGCCTGGGCCAGCAGCTTGATATCTTCCTCATACCGGTTGTAGTGGTCGCAGGCGATACCGCTGGGCTCGGTGAAGCTGCTGTGGGGCAGCTGCTCCTGGGCCCAATAATCGCTGTGGATGTTGTTGCCCTCCACCTGATGGGCGGCGGTGGACGCGCCGATCAGAAATTCTTTGGGGAAAGCCATAGATGTACCTCCTTACAGCTTCACGCAGGTGCCTTCGGTGATGCCGCATTCGTTGAACGCGTCCACCCGAACAAAGTATTCCCGATCCTTGATCAGCGCGCCGACGCGCTGTTCTCCATCCCGGAACACCATATAGCTGTGATACAGCTTTTCCGGGCTTTCGCCGAAGAGGATGTTGTAGCCCAGGGTATTTTCCTGTGCCTGAATATTCACGTTCATATCCAGATCGCCGATACGCCGGGCGGTGAAGGCGGGCGCAGCGGGCTTTTCCCCTTCGCCCAGGCCAAACACGCGCAGGCCCGAAACGCAGGGCTTTTGATCGTATGGCACCGCCATCTGGGACAGGCGCAGGAACCGGATTTTGATGCCCTCCTCCCGCACGATCAGATCGTGGGAAAGGTCGGTTTCCGCCTGGGATTTATCCGCCATCACGAACCAGGCTTCCCCGTCCAGGGACCCTTCCAGCTTCCACTGGGTTTTCAGATCCCGCTCCTCGATATACCGGGCCTGGGTGCCGGGGCGGATATCGCCGGGGCAAGGAACGTCGATTTTGTCATCGGCAAAATTGACCTGCACCGCGTGGACGCGGAACGCCTTGCCCAAATCCACCGTCAGCCATTCGTCACGGCTATTGGTTGCCGCCTGCCACCAGGTTTGCACGTTTTCTTCGGTGGCTTTCTTGGCTTCGTGACCCGCCGTGCAGGAGGAAGCGAAAGCAGATTTTCCAACGCTCAGCAGCATCCAGGCGGGGTCCCGCCAGGGGTCCTGCCGGAAGCCTGAAAGGCTCATGGGCCAGTCGCCGTAGCGCTGATTGCAGTACAGCTCCCCGTCCCCATCGAAGCCCGCGGGCCACAGGCCCACCCGGCGCTCAAAATCGTGGTTCACGCTGATGCGCATTGTGGCGGTGTGCCACCAATTGCCCTGATCGTCCTGCATAGTGCTGCCGTGACCCGCACCGGGCAGGAAACCACCGGGATGATAGGAATAGGGATTGTTTTTCGCCAAAGTGAAGGGGCCCATGGGGCTGTCGCTCACATATACGCCGTCGGAATAGGTGTTGTACTGTGTACCGGGGCAGGCGTATTGCAGATAATTTTTTCCGCAGTGCTTGTCCATCCAGGCCCCTTCGATGTAGGGGCGGTTGGTGAACATGCCCCGGATCATGGGCTTCAAGTGCGCCGGGATCTGGCTTTCCGGCACGGCGTTGTGCTGGAAGAACGCCTGATATTTTTGCTCCACCTCTTCCTCGGTGGCGGGCAGGGTGCTGTTGTCCTCCCCCACGCGCTCAAAGCCGATTTCAAAGGGATGCCCTTCGACCAGCGCCTGTTTTTCGCCCTTGGGCTGCATGGTGGCGGGGTCCAGCTCCACACCCCAGATGGGCGTCTGATTGGAGCAGCCCCAATAGAAATACACCCGACCGTCGTCATCCACAAACAAATTGGGGTCCCAGAAGGGGAAGCTGCCGGGCACCTTTTCATAGGGGCCGCGCAAAATATCCTTCGTGCGCCAGCGGTCGCAGATTTGATCGTTTTTGGAAGCGCACAGCCACACCCAGCCATCCTTCACCCGCACGTCCGGGGCGTAGTCATAGAGGGGCAAATCCTTGGGCAGCCGATGATTTTCCCAGTTCACCAGATCATCCGACACCCACACGCCCAGGGTCATGGAGGCGAAGATGTAATACCGGCCCTCAAAGCAGATCATGGAAGGGTCGGCGGCCTCCCGGCAAATCTGCATCTGCCCGTGCCGGCGGGGGTCGGCGTTGAACTGGTAGCGATAATTGATATTGAGGGGATTACAGGAATACTTCATACCGATGTTCTCCCTTCTCTGCGGTATATTCCTGGCCGTTTGGCAGCCTGATCTGCGCTTGAACGGGAACGGCGATATCGAAAACCAGGCGGTTTCCTTCGTATGCCCAGCCGCTTTGGATCGTACCGATGGGCGCGCGCCATTCCGCTTTTGCATGGCCCAGGGAAGGATGGGGCTTGGGGGCGATCACCAATTGACCGTCGCGGTACTGGATGCCGCACACGCCGTCGAACAGCCAGCCGGAAATGGCCCCGTAGGAATAATGATTCAGGGAATCGTGCACCGTGCCGTCGGGCCGCACGCCATCCCAGGTTTCCCAGATGGTGGTGGCGCCCTTTTTCACGGCATAGAGCCAGCCGGGGCAATCCTCCTGGAGGAGCAGCTTGTAGGCGGTGTCCACGTGGCCGTAGTCCGCCAGCACCCGGCACAGGTCGGGGGTGGACAGGAAGCCGGTGTTGAGATGATATCCGTTTTGCTCCACCAGCTTGTTCAGATCGTCCGCCGCGGCCTGGGCTTCGTCCCCCGTCAGCAGGCCAAAGGCGATGGCCCGCACGTAATCGCATTGGCGGTCGGATTCGATTTTTCCATCCCGGGTGCAACTGAAACGCCAGGCATTGCGGATGTTTTCAGAAAGCGCCGCGTACTTTTCCGCGTCCTCATCTTTTCCCAGGACGCGGGCGATTTGCGAAAGCAGCGCGGCGGATTTGAAGTAATAGGCCGTAGCCACCGCCGGGGCGCCTTCCATGGCGTTCTTGCGCATAGCCAGCATGTTATTCACATCCGGCTCGCACCATTCGCCGAAGTGGAAGCCCTGATCCATCAGGTATTCCTTCCAGGGGTTATTTTCATTCTGGGGCCGGGTTTCCTTGGCCCTATTTTCGCAGAAGGACAGCCAGCGGGCCATCATATCGTAGTTTTCTTGCAGGATTTCTTTTTCCCCATACGCCTGGTACAGCGCCCAGGGCACCAGAACGCAGGCGTCGCCCCAGCCCGCGCTTCCCTGGAGCGCCAGGGAAATCGGATCCCGCTTATCGTTGATGGGGGCGATGTTGGCGATCAGGCCGTTTTCCGCCTGGGCCAGGCGGCACTCCCCCAGCCATTTGCGCAGGATGGGGTAGCAATCGGCCAGATACACGGCGGTGAGGGCGAATACCCCCGCGTCCCCCGTCCAGCCCGCCCGCTCCCGGGTGGGGCAATCGGTGGGCACGTCGCAGAAATTGCCGCGCATGCTCCACAGGCTGTTTTGAAACAGCTGGTTCACATCGGCATTGCCGCATGCAAAGAAGCCCACCTGGGGCATTTGGGAATACACGGCGATGGCGGTGAAGGACGCGCCCGTCAGGTCGATCTCCGTTTCCACTTTCGCGTAACGGAAGCCGAACAGGGCAAAGCTGGGCTTGTATACGTTCAGCCCGTCCTTGCAGACGTATTCGATCTTCTGCGGGATGCCGCCGTTTTTGTTGCGTTCGCCGGGTTCAAAATTGCTTTGGGTAAAATTGCCGTTTTCATCCAGGGCTTCCCCGTGCCACAGGGTGATTTTCTGCCCGGCCTTCGCCGTCAGGCGCAATTCGGGATAGCCCGCCAGATTCTGGCCGAAGTCAATGACGGTTTCGCCGTTGGGGGTTTTGATCAGCTTTCCGGGGAACCGCTCCTGCTCCAGGATGGGCACGCTTTCCGAGGGGGCCAGGTTGTCATAGCCAAAATCCCGCGCCGTCACACCATGCCAGCCGGTCAGGGTTTCCAGCCGGGCGTCGTAGGCTTCGCCGATTTCCAGATCGTTTTCCCGGATGGGGCCCTGCTGGGTGGCCTCCCAGCCTTCGTCGCTGCACAGCACAGGCGCGCCGTCGATTTCCAGCTGGCACAGCAAGGCCAGGTCGGCGCCGTAATAGTTCCGCAGGCCGTCGATGCCCACGCCGCCCCGGTACCAGCCGTCCCCCAGGGTGACGGCGATTTCGTTTTCGCCAACGTTCAGCAAACGGGAAACGTCATAGCGCTGCACCGTCAGCCGCTGGCGATAATCTCCGGTGCCGGGGGCCAGCACAAAATCGCCTACCCGCTTGCCGTTGATGCACGCGGCGTACAGCCCGTGGCAAGTGATATACAGCCAGGCGTTTTCCGTGCTTTTCACGTCAAAGCGTCGACGCAGGTAGGCCGCGGGCTGCTTGATTTCCGGATCGTGGGGCAATTCCGGGTCGATCCATTTCGCCCGCCAGGTTTCAGGCAGCAGCTTCATATCAAAACCTCCCGTTCAGCCATTCGGCGCTCTTTTCCAGGCTCTTGATGGGGTCCTTATCGATCCAGTTCTTGTGGCTCTCCAGCACCACGGCCTGAATGCCATTTTGAAGGGCGATTTCCTTCATGCCGTCCAGATCCATGTTGCCCGTGCCCAGTTCGACGCTGTCGCATTTCAGGATGGGCGTCATGGCGGGGCCGGACTGCCGGGCTCCCCGGTCGGTTATGTGCCACAGCTTCATGCGATTTCCCAGGCGGCGCATCCAAGTCTTGGCATCCGCCCCGCCATCGGCAAACCAGAAGCTATCAAACTCAAAGTTCACCAGTGCTGGGTCGGTATCGGAAAGGAGAATGTCATACGCCCGCAGGCCCGGCTTCACTTGAAGCAATTCCACATTGTGGTTGTGGTACAATAAAGATAAATTCGCCTGTTTCAAGGCTTCTCCTGTTTTGTTGAGCCGTTTTGCCAGTTCCCGCACCGTTTTTTCGTCGCCGTAGTCAAAGCGGTACATGCCGGTGATGACCACCGTGTCGGTGTGAAAAGCATTGGCCTCCTCCGCCACCTTGTCCGCCTCTCGCTCCAGGCTGCCAAGGTCACTATGCAGGCTGATGACGGACAGGCCCGCTTCCTCCAGCAGCGCTTTCCAATCGAGCTTGCCGCCCTTGCCCGTGGGCATTCCGGCGGCCCGGGTCATCATGCGCACCATAAAGGAGGCGGGGTGGATCATGAAGCGATTGAGCTCAAGGCCGTCGTATCCGGCGGCCTTGACGCGTTTCAGGGTGGCGCGGGCAGCCGCTTCGCTGCCCGTCACCGTACCCAGCATGATTTGCTGTACTGCTGTTTTCATTTTTTGATCCCCTGCAGCACCCGGTTCAATTGCTTGATGCTCTCCTCATCCGCGCCGGACTGCTTGAGCAGGCTCAGCATGGTCATGCGGCCCATCATCCGCTGGAGCGCGGGGTTATCCTTCACGGCGTCCGCCACGTCGCCCCGGGCGGCGCTGGCCTTGGCCATCATCTGGTTAATGATCGCCCCGGCCTGGGGATGGGCCCGAAGCTCCGCCAGGGTATCCTGCACGGAGAAACAGGAAGTATCGATTTCAGCGGCGTCAAACCAATTGGTGACGGAAGCGGCGGCCTTGTTGAAGATGTAGCTTTCATCCGGGACGCTGACCCGGCGAACGCACATGGTATCCTGGGCGTCGCCCGCTTCGACTTTGATCAGGTGTTCACCCAGCAGCGGGATGCGGAAACGGAACACGGTTTTGCCCGCCTGGGTTTCCACCTTCGTCCCATCCACATACAATGTCACGCTGGGCTGGTTGGAATACACCTTGATTTCGGTTTCGGTGACCGCCCTATTTTGATACCGCTTGCCGCACAGGTGCACGAAGGGCTCCCGCTTGTTCCAGGCGGCTTTGTAAAGATAGAAGGCATCCTTGCGCAGCGACCGATCGAAGGTGACCAGGCCCTTCTGGTTTTCGCCGTGCTTGCCGCCCTCGTCGCGCCCGTCGGCAGCGAAATCGAACAGGTTCCACACGTGGGTGGCCCACAGGTAGGGGCGCGCCTCGATCATGCGCAGCATGTGCTCGTGGTACAGCGCCTGGTAATCCTCGGTGTAATCGCCCTTTTCGGGGTGCTCGGCATGATAGGCCGGATTGGCGTCCGCGCCATATTCGGAAAAGCCAATCACCCGATCCGGATATTGGGCGTGGAATTCGTCAAAGAATTCGTCGGTCTGGTCCATGTCCCCCAGATACCAGCCGAAGTACAGGTTGTAGCTGTTGATATCCGGGATCTCCAGGATGGGGCTGTCGGTTTCCAGCATGAACACGTCGGCCATGGTGGTAAGCCGGGTCTTGTCCATCCGGTGGCAAAGGTCGTTGAGCAGCCGGTGGTTTTCCAGCAGGTCGTCGTTCACCGCGCTGGCGGCGGTGATTTCGTTGGACAGGCCCCACACGACAATGGCGGGGTGGTTGTAGCACTGGGTAATCAGCTCCCGCATCTGGGACAGGGTGTTTTCCCGGCCATTTTTCATGTGCATGGTAATGTAGGGGATCTCCGCCCACACCACGATGCCGTTTTCGTCGCACAGGTCATAGAATTCCTGGGCGTGCTGATAGTGGGCCAGGCGCAGGGTGTTGGCGCCGATTTCCCGGATGATGGCCATGTCCGCTTTGTGGTCCTCATAGGACAGGGCGTTGCCCTTGCCCTTCAGGTCCTGGTGGTGGCTGACGCCCCGGAGGGGATAGCTGCGGCCGTTGAGGAAGAAGCCATTCTCCGGGTCGCAGTGATATGCCCGGCAGCCGAAGCGGGCGCTGATTTCGTCGCCGTTGTCCAGCTTAGCGGCAGCGGTATACAGATAGGGATCATCCACGCCGTCCCACAGATGCACGTTTTCGATCACAAATTCCGCCTGGGCGTGGCCATCCACGGAGGGCACGGTTTTGGTTTCCCCATTCACGGTCATGGAAACTTGCTCGGCATTCTGCCAGGTTTCCACGGTGACGGAAGCCGTTTTCTTCTCCAGATCAACGATGGGCGTTACCTTGATGCCGGGGGTACCGTCCTTGATAAGCTCAAAGTGATTTTTCGGCACGGTGATGAGCTTCACTTCCCGGTACAGGCCGCCGTAAAAGGTGAAGTCGGCCTTTTGCGGATAGACCGTATCGTTATCCGCGTTATTGACCGAGATCGCCAGGATATTTTTTTCTGCCCGTTCCTCGGTCAATTCCACCCGGAAGGCGGAATACCCGCCCTCGTGATGGGTCAGGTGCTTGCCGTTGAAATACACGTCCGCCGTCATGGCCGCGCCGTTGATTTCGAGGAAAACAGCTTCCCCGGCCAGTTCCTCGGCGGTCAATTCCCGCACGTACCAGCAAGTTCCCCGGTGATAATCATTGCCGCCATCCTGACCGTCGACGGCGTTCCAGGTGTGGGGCAGGGAAACGGCTTCTCCCTGCCCGGCGTTTTCCATCGCTTGCTCCAGCGCGATATCCGCTTTCAAAAAGCGCCAGCCGTCCTTGAGAATGGTGATCTTACGCATGGGCAGCATCTCCCTTGTGCAGTTCTTTTTCGTACAGTTCTTCCTTTGCCGCCGCTTTCTTATCGGCAATGCGCTTTTGCACATTCACCATTTCATCCTTGGTCAGCCCGCAGCGGCGCATGGCCAGCAGGGTGCAGATCCAACCCACGATGGCCAGGCCGTAACGGAGGAACATGGTCATCCAGAACACGCCGGAAGTGGCGGGGTCGCCGGGCTGGGGCATGGTGGCAGTGTAGCCGATCAGGGCCACGCAGCCGGTGGCGATAGCCGCGGAGAAGGAGGATACGATCTTGTCCACCAGGCTGTAGGTTCCGCTGATCACAGCGGGGATGTACTTACCGCTGCGATCCAGCTCATAGTCGATAATGCCTGCCATGAAACCGGTGTTGGCCGTGGTCACGCACATAGCAAAGCCGTTGGTGATGAAGGTCAGCGCCACATAAAGGATCATGGTTACGCCCATGGAAGCGATGGTGGTGGTGCCTACGGTATTGCGCACGATGATGAAGAACGCGATGATGGCCAGATTGGCGAAAATGCAGTTCCGCGTCCAGGATACGATGCTTTCCTTGTGGCCGTGTTTACCGGCGTACCGCGCGCCATAGGCGGCGAACAGGATGGAAGGCAGCATACCGATCATGCTGAGGGTGGTAGCCAGGCCCATATCGCCGATCAGGATGCCGTTGAGCATGGTGCTGACGATGGAAGCTGAGGACGCCTGCTGAG
Source organism: Clostridia bacterium (assembly GCA_017470945.1). Lineage (GTDB taxonomy): Bacteria > Bacillota > Clostridia > Christensenellales > Aristaeellaceae > RUG563. The sequence continues at coordinate 26,975 of JAFUXH010000098.1, forward strand.
CAATCTTATCGGAAGCCGCGGAAAGGATGTAACTCTGAAGGGGCTTATTGCTCTTCAGCACGTCCACCATATCGCGAACCTTCAGGCGCTCGTTCTTGATGCCCTTGAAATTCTCGGGCTTGTCATATTCCGAAATACCGATGCACACCAGCACCACACCGATAAAGGAAATGGTAACACACATCCAGGTTGTGATGTTCAGGAAATTCTGGTTGAAGCTGCCGCCCAGCGCGGGCATCAGCTTGGTATAGACGATGATATTCAGCGCCATGGGCGTCAGATAGTTCAGCACCGTCTGCCAAACGCCCACCGTGGGCCGCTGCTTGGGGTCGTTGGTCATCAAGGCAGGCAGCGTCTGGGCCGTCATGTTCACGATGGTGTAGCCGATCACGTAGATCAGATAGAACAGCAGGAACACAGGAATGCCGTGGCCCTTGCTGGAAAAGAAGTTGAACATGCACAAAAGGCCCGCGCTTTGAATCACCCAGCCGATCAGCATGAGGGGCCGGACCTTCCCAAAGCGGGTATTGAAGCGGTCGTACACGAAGGCCAGCAGCGGGTCGGTGATGGCGTCAAAGATGCGGGTGAAGGTGAGCAGGCCGCCCACCACCAGGGTGGCGATGCCGTAGCCGATGGAGGCGGAATAGCTGGCCAGGCCGATCAGGAAATACACGGCCATGCCGTTGAAGGCGTTGAACGCCACCAAAATGATTTGCCACAGCTTGGCTTTGCGGTATTGCACGCCGTTTTGTTCGATCGCAGACACATTCTCCTTTGCCATGGAGCATCTCTTCCTTTCTTCCGTGTGCCGGTCGCCCTGCACTTTCTGGGAACATTATAGAAAAAAACGACAGGGCCGTAAAGCCAAAAAGCTGAGTAAAGTTACAAAAATTCAGGTTGTTTTTCGGCTTTTTCACGTTTTATTTTCAAGGAAAACAAGGATGTTCCCGTTGAAATAGGAGAAAAAGGATGTTAAAATATCAAGAGAAGCAATGGAAAGAGGCGTTTTTCATGCGTTCAGGCATGACGAAAAGCGAGCAAAACCTGATTTTGCTGGAAGCTCTGATCCCCCGGAACGAGCGATTGTACATATGGTGCTATGGCACGGATGGAAAGAAAAAGGGCAGCTCCTGCCCCGGCCCCCTGGAGGACGCGCTGGACCGCGCCTTCCGGGGGCTGGGCGGCCTGGAAAAGGCGCGGCAATACGCCGCCCGGCCGGACAGCGGCAAGCCCCTGATCATCGGCTCCTCCATCGGGATGCAGTGGGCCGTCACCCTGGAAGCGGAACGGGAGAACAGCCTGTTTTTTGTGATCGGGCCCGTTTTCTATCAGCAGATGGATGAAAAAAAGCTGCGGGAAAGCCTGCTGCGCCCCCACACCGCCCAGCATGATACGGGCTGGATCGGGGAATTGCTGGCCGTCGCGGCGCAAATCACCGTGCTTTCCTATCCTGTATTTACACGGTATATCATCATGGTGCACAACACGCTGACCGGGCAGCAATTGGGCCTGGAGGACCTGGCGGCCGGCGGGGCGGAGGAAGCAAGCATCCGGGAAAACCCGGCGGGTAAAAGGAACCGGATGGGCGTGTATCAGGCGGAAAAAGCGCTGCTGGATATGGTGCGGCAGGGAAACATCAACTATCAATCCGCCCTGCAATACAGCAGCGGCTTAAGCCACGGCGTGCCCATCGAAGGAAGCGACCCGCTCAGGCCAATGAAAACCAGCGTCATCGTTTTTACCACCCTGGTCAGCCGCGCCGCCATGGAGGGCGGGCTTTCCCCGGAGGTAGCCTACTCCCTGGGGGATTCCTACATTCAAACGGCGGAAAACAGCCGGGATTCCGGCGAACTTGCCGCCCTGGCCACCGCCATGTACCATGATTTTATTTACCGGGTGCATTACCTGCACGCCAACCCCAACTATTCCCACGCCATCCAGAAATGCTGCGATTATATCGAGCTCAGCCTGGATCGAAAAATTTGCGCCGCCGATCTGGCGGGGCTGGTGGGCTACACGGAATACTACCTGACGGAAAAATTCAAAAAGGAAACGGGCAAATCGGTGAGCGGCTACATTCGGGACGCCAAGATCGACCGCGCCAGGGCGATGCTGAAGGCCACCGATCTGCCGGTATCCGAAATTGCCAACCGCTTGGCCTTCAATACCCCCAATTACTTTATTCAATGCTTCCGGGAGGTTGTGGGCTGCACCCCGGCGCAATACAGAAAAGGGCCCTGATCCGGATAAACGGAAGGAGTTTTCTGGGGCAACCATTCTTTGAAGGCCAATGAACGGTCTCCCCCAGCCCCTTCCGGGAAAGCCGCAAAAGGCTTGCTCGGGCTTTTGTTATCCAGCTGATCCATCCGGTCTGCCTTCTGTTGCGGCGGCAGACGCAGGCAGTCATTGCGCGGCGCATCGTTTGACCCAAAAACTTCACTGTGTACCGCGTATTTACCCGGCACGCTCCCGCGGTTTCCCGGATCGCGCCGTGCATGGCCGCCGTGAACGCGCCAAAGGGAATGGGATGCCGTTGATCCTATCTCTGTCGGGCAAAAAAATATCCCAAATCATATTGGCATCAGTGAAAACATGATTTATAATAAGATGAAAGTTAAGTTTTCAAATTACTTTACAAAATCAAAAGAGGGCTACACGATGAAAAGATCCTGTCTCCGGTGCTGGCCATCCGCGTGCTGCCGGGCCCGGCTTCCTTCGCTTCCGCGGAAGATCTGCCCATCCTGGATCAGCTGATCAAAAACGGCCACGCTGAAATCGGCTTTGTGGGCAACGTGCACGCCGCCAGCAGCATCCTGGACCGGTATCTGGGTTATTTCGGGCGATGTTGCCGCACGGCCTGATCGATGGATCATTTAATCATTTGGAGGCGACTATGACGCGTTTCATGGAGGAGATACACCAGGAATTCACGGGGCGCATCCTGCCCTTCTGGCGGGGCTTGCGGGATGACGCCCACGGCGGCTTTGTGGGGCAAGTGGATTTTGACCTGACCCGCCATCCCGAAGCGGACAAAGGCTGCATCCTGAACAGCCGCATCCTTTGGTTTTTCTCGGAGGCGTATTTGCTGCTGCGGAACGAGGCGCTTTTGCGGGAAGCGAATCATGCTTATGACATGCTCCAGCGCATGACGGATGCGCGGAACGGCGGGGTATACTGGGCCCTGCACGCCGACGGCACGGTGGCGGACGGCACCAAGCACACCTACAACCAGGCCTTCGCCATTTACGCCCTGTCGGCTTATTTCCGGGCCTCGGGCGATGCGGATGCCCTCAGCCGGGCGAAAGCGCTGTTCCGCGTCATCGAAACCAAGTGCCGGGACGCGGGGGGCTATCTGGAGGCCTTCACCGCCGACTGGCAGCCGGAAAGCAATGAGAAGCTTTCCGAAAACGGCGTCATGGCAACGCGCACCATGAACACCCTGCTCCACGTACTGGAGGGGTATACCGGGCTGTACCAGGCCTGGCCGGACGCCGAATTGAAAGCCCGGCTCTATGAGATCCTGGACATTTGGGAAACGAAGATTTACAACCGGGAAATGCGCCGGCAGGAGGTGTTTTTCGATCATGCGTACAACACCCTGATCGATCTGCACTCCTTCGGCCACGACATCGAAACCAGCTGGCTGGCGGAAAAGACCCTGGAGGCGCTGGATGATCCCGCCCTGACTGTCCGCATCCGACCCCTTTTGTTGGCAATGGCGGATCACATCTATCACGCCGCCTTCACCGATCACGGCTTTGCCAACGAGAGCGAAAAAGGCGTGGTCAATCAAAAGCGCATCTGGTGGGTGCAGGCGGAATCGCTGATGGGCTTTTTGAACGCCTGGGAAAAGACCGGCGAAACGCGCTATCGGGACGCGGTGCTTTCCCAGTGGGCCTACATCCGGGACGTGCTGACCGACAAGCGCCCCGGCAGCGAATGGTTCTGGTATGTGAACGAGGATGGCACGCCCGGCAGCGACCAGCCCATCGTGGAGCCCTGGAAATGCCCCTATCACAACGGCCGTATGTGCATGGAAGTGCTGCGCCGCGGCTTTGAGGAGGAGAGCAAATGACCTATCAGGAACTGCAGGCCCGGTATGAGATTTTGGTGAACCGGAAAAATACCGTGAACTATGACCGGTACAACGGCATCTATGAGCGCTGGAACCACGCCGTGCTGACCCGGAACCACATTCCGCCTTTTTGGATGTACGATCCCAACCCGGAGACGAATCCCCACATGATGCAGCGCATGGGCGTCAACGCGGTATTCAACAGCGGGGCGATTTTGCTGGATGGGAAATTCACCCTAGTGGCCCGGGTGGAGGGCAGCGACCGCAAGAGCTTTTTCGCCGTGGCGCAATCCGATTCCGGGGTGGACGGCTTCCGCTTTTGGGACGAGCCGGTGCTGCTGCCCGATACCTGCCCGGAAGAAACCAACGTGTATGATATGCGCCTGACGAAGCACAAGGACGGGTGGATCTACGGCGTGTTCTGCTCGGAGAGCAAGGATACGACATCCAATGATCTCTCCGCCGCGGTGGCGGCTGCCGGCATCGCGCGCACCAAGGACCTGAAAACCTGGGAGAGGCTGCCCAACCTGAAAACGCTTCATTCTCCACAGCAACGCAACGTGTGCCTGCATCCCGAATTTGTGAACGGGAAATACGCCTTCTATACCCGGCCCATGGATGATTTCATCGAAACGGGCAGCGGCGGGGGCATCGGCTTCGGCCTGTGCGACGATATCACCCATGCCATAATCGACGAGGAAAAAATGACCTCCATCCGGAAGTACCACACCATCACCGAAAGCAAAAATGGCGCGGGGGCGGTGCCCATCAAGACGGACAGGGGCTGGATCCACATCGCCCACGGCGTGCGCAACACCGCGGCGGGATTGCGGTATGTGATCTACTGCTTCGCCACCGCCCTGGACGACCCATCGAAGGTCATCGCCGAGCCCGGCGGCTTCCTGATCGGCCCCGTGGGCATCGAGCGTATCGGCGACGTGAGCAACGTGTGCTTCACCAACGGGGCCATCGCCGCGCCGGATGGAAAAGTATATATTTACTACGCCTCCAGCGATACCCGCCTGCACGTGGCCACCACGGACTTAGACCGCCTCACCGATTATGTGTTCAACACCCCCGCCGATCCCGGCCGCAGCGTCGATTGCGTCCGGCAGCGGGTGGACTTCATCCGGAAAAACCTGGATTACTTAAGCAAATAATAAATATGAATCCCCATGCCGAAATTGCAAGCATGGGGATTTTGATGTTATTGCACAAGCATCACAGCGTATAAAGCGCGATATGGCGGAACGCGGCGCTGCCGCCGAAAGCGTACAGCCCGCACCGGCGGGCGCTGTAATCAAAGCCCCGCGCCGTCAGGGCGGTTTGGCCGTTCAGATAGATGACGATCAGGCTGCCCTCCGCCAGGATGGTGACGTGCACGGTCTCCCCCGCCTTCAAGGCCACGGGGCGCTCCAATTCCACTTCATAGGGGAAGGTGGCCCCGCCGTCCTCGTACATGCGGATGGCGGTGATCCATTGCGCCCGCTGACGGTCCGGCTCCAACTGCAGGTAATACCCCTTCACAAATTCCCGGTCCACCTGCAACGCGACGCCCAATTCCCGCACGCCCTGATCGAAGATCAGGTCGGCCTCGAGGCGGAAGCATTCCGGCAGCGCGTTCAGCAAAGCGCTGGCGTAGGCCGCCGCATCCACGGAAACACCATCCGCCGTCCGCGTCCACGCCCCCTGCAACGGCTCAAAGGTCAGGGGCATTTCCTGCCCAAAGGCCTGACGCACCGTTTCCGGCGGCAGCACGGCCAGGGTGCCGTCGGGGTTCTGCGCAAGCTCGTGCACCACCATGGTGCCGCCATGATCGAAGGTGCCGTAATCCTTGCCGGGCCAGCAGGGGGGATTGAAGCCCTTGGCGTTGAATTCCTTGGCGGCGGCCCAGCCGAACAGATAGCGCTTTTCCCCGTCTGTCGCCGTTTTGCCGGCGTAAAACACCCGGGTGTCGAAGGTATCCACCGCCGGCACGATCCAGGGGCCGTTCAGCGTTCTGCTCATGCGGTAGAAGGTTTGATACCGGCTGGACGCGGCGGAGTAAATCAGGTAATACCAATCGCCCATGCGGAACAGATCGGGGCATTCCAGCGCGCTTTGATGGTTGCCCGGCGTATAGAAGGGCGGCCGGTATTCCCAGTGGTGCAGATCGTCGCTGACGCACAGGCCCACGCAGCCCTTCCGCTCCGTTTTCCCCTCCTTCACGGAGGCGCAAACCAGCATCCACCATTTTTTCTCCCCTTCGTGGAAGAACACAAAGGCGTCCCGCCAATCGCGCATCCCGTAAATGACCCCGTCGGGGCCGAAGGTATCCTCCGGGATCTCCGTCCACGTATCCAGATCCTTGCTTACGGCGTGGCGGATCACCTGAGATTCCGGGGTCAGCAGGCAGGGAAACATGTGATAGAGCCCCTCGTGCCAAATCACGCAGCCCGTGGCGCCGAAAATGCCGGTATCGTGCTCGGTGTAATGCACCAGGTCCTCCGTATCCAGCATGTACCAGCCCGGCTTGGCGTCCAGGCCCTGATACTTCGGGGGCCAGCGCTTGAGATAAAAGGGCTTGAAGCGCCCGCTTTGTTCATCGTAAAACGGAATGATATCGCTGCACCGCGCCTTTTCCGCCTGATAGAAAATGTTCATCATTGCACTCCCGCTATTGAATTGTCAGCGAAGGGACTGCCGGCTTACCCGGCAGTCCCTTTGTTGATACAGGAAACTGGATTACTGGTTCAGGTACCTCTCGGCGTACCATTCGTTCACTTCTTTGGTGATATCCTCGCCGCCCAGGCGCTTCCAGTTGGCCACGAAATCATCGAAGCTATCCACGCTGGCAGAGCCGGAAATGATCTTGGTGAAGGTTTCGGCCTGCAGATCCTTCAGGGTGGACATCTTGCGCACCATGGTGGGCGTTTCGGTGCCGAACCAGGCGGAGAAGATCATCTTGCCGGTTTCGTATTCCACCAGGTAGTTCTGCTCGCTGCTGGGCAAGCCGTAGTTCATGAAGTACTGCCAGGCGGAGGGATCTTCGGGATTGTACTTGTAATCGTTGGCCATGTGGCGCACAACGCCGTTGTAGTATTTCAGGGCTTCGGGCGCCAGGATGCTTTCATCCGCCTCGCCGTTGAGCACCGCACGGATGGTACGGGCATATTCCAGATCCTTGCTTTCGGCAGGGTCGCAGGCGAAGTAGGGATAGGAGGCCTTGTTGACGCCAGTGTCGGGGTCCAGGCCGTAGATATTCAGGGTTTCCACCGTGGTTTCAGGATTGTTGATGACCTCCTGGAACGCGTTGGCCAGCAGGAACAGCGCTTCGGGGTGCTCGCAGTTGGCGTTGACGGCGAACCAATCCTGCAGGGTGTAGGCGGAGCCCACCGTGGCCAATTCGCCTTCGGTATCCATGGCGTTGACGACCGTCCAATCGGCGTTGGGATCGTTCATCATGCAGTCGCTCAGATACATGATGTTGCCGCCCACGGTGCCGTAGTACATGCCCACCTTGCCGGCGGCGATATCTTCGCCCACGGTGTTGGGCTTCTTGACGCCGAATTCCTTATCGATCACGCCGTCGGCGTACATCTGGGCCAGCACCTCCAGGCCCTTCTTGGTGCCTTCCCGCAATCCGCCGTAGGAGACTTCCTTGGTTTCCTCATCCACGATCCAGGTGTCGGTGAAGCCACCGAAGGCAGCTACCACGCCCTGCAGGGTGCCATAGTCCGACGCGGCGATCATTTCGTTGTTCAGCGCCAGGCCGTAGGTATCGTTCTTCCCATCCTGATCGGGATCGTCGTTGGCGAAGGCGTAGGCGATCTTCACCACGTCGTCAAAGGTCTTGGGCAATTCCAGGCCCAGGTTGTTCAGCCAATCCTGACGGATGTACAATTGGCTGCCCGGCCAGATCATGCCCTTGGTTTTGGTGAAGCCGTACAGGCGGCCGTTGACGTAGGACTGCTGGAACACCATGCCGTCCTTGCCCATCAGGGTCTTGCGCAGGATGTCGCCGCAATACAGGTCGAACAGATCGGTCACGTCGGCCAGTTTGCCGGCCTTGGCCAGCTGGGTGTACTGGTTGCCGTCCAGATACATCAGGTCCGGCAGCTGGTTGGACGCGATGGCCATGGTCATCTTTTGCTTGTAATCGTCGCCGTTGGCCAGCACCACGATTTCCAGTTCGATGTTGTACAGATCCTTGTAGCGCTGGATCCATACGTTGTGGTTGATATCGTCGCCTTCATTGAAGCGGGGCATGGAGCGGCAGAAATACGCCGTCAGGTGCACCGGCTCGCCGTAGCGCACGATGCGGCCCTGCTCATCCACCACGTCAGCCTCGGCGAAGCCAAAGCTGCACATGGAGGTCAGCATGACCAGAGCAACCAGGAAAACGAGCATCTTTTTCATGGGAAACCCTCCTTTGATTGATCGTATGTGCACTGCCAGAGGCAGCAGCAGCCAAACAAGCCTTATCCCTTCACCGAGCCCACGGTGAGCCCATGCACGAAGAATTTCTGCAGGAAGGGATAGATGACGACCATGGGAATGGTGCACAGGATGATGCCGGCGGCTTTCACACTGCGGCCCGTCAGCATCGCCAGGATGGGATCGGCCACGATTTCGTCGGGCCGGATATCCGAGGTATCAAAGCCCTCGATCACGCTGCGCAGGTAGGTCATCAGGGGATAATTGTGGGTGTTGTTCATATAGATCATGCCGTCAAAGTACGCGTTCCAATGATGCACCAGGGCATACAGCGTGATCGTGGCCAGCGACGGCAGGGACAGGGGCAGATACACCTTCACCAGCGTGGTGAGCCAGCTGGCCCCATCCACCAGGGCCGCCTCCTCGATTTCCCCGGGGATGCCCCGGAAGAAATTCATCATCAGCAGCACGTAATACATTTCCAGCGCTTCCGGCAGCACCAGGGCCCACAGGGTGTCGATCAAGCCCACGCCGCTGACCACCAGATAAGTGGGGATCAGGCCGCCGGTGAATACCATAGGGATGAGGAAGTAGGCGGCGTAAACGCCCCGGGCGCCGAACTGATCCTTCCGCTTGGACAGGGGATACGCGGCGGATATGGTGAACAGCAGATTGACCGCCACCCCCAGGACCACCCGCTTGCCCGAGATCGCAAACGCCTCCCAGAAGGCGCTTTCATGCAGCATGTAATGATAATTGGACGTGGTAAAGCCCCGGGGCGCCAGGCTGACCATATTGGCCTGCACGTAGTTTTTGGCCGACAGCGACACCGCCAGCAGGTTCCAGATGGGCAGCAGGCACAGCAGCGCCAGGCCCGTCAGGAAGATCACGTTGATGACGGCGAAAATCTTTTCGCCCCTTGTACGCTTCAGCATTTTCTTCCCTCCTCAGAACACCCGGTATCCGGCCACTCGGTCCGCCAGATAATAGCCCAGCATGATCAGCACAAAGGAAACCGCCGATTGGAACAGCCCCACCGCCGACGCGGTGCCGAACTGGAAATTCACCAGGCCCAGGCGGTACACGAAGGTATCGATGATATCGCCGGTGGAATACACCTGGGGCGAATACATGTTGAACACCTGCTCGAAGCCCGCCTTCAAAATATTGCCGATACCTAGCACCGACATCAGGATGATCATCGGCAGGATGCAGGGGATCGTGACGTGCCACACCTGCTTGAAGCGGTTGGCCCCATCCAGATACGCCGCCTCGTACAGGGAGGAATCCACGTTGGTGATGGCCGCCAGATACACGATGGCGTTCCATCCAAAATGCTTCCAGATCGCCGTGAACAGCAGCGTGTACGGGAACACCTTGGGATCGCCCAGGAAATACACCGCCTGGCCGCCCAGCGCCGTGATGGCCTGGTTGACGATGCCCGATTCGATGGACAGAATCTCCGCGAAGATACCGGCCAGAGCCACCCAGGAAATGAAGTGCGGCAGGAACACCACCGTTTGCAGCATGCTCTTGTAGGCCTTCTTCCGCACCTCCGTCAGCAGCAGGGTGAACAAAACCGGCACCACCATATCGCCCACGATCTTCATCGAGGCGATCCAGATGGTATTTTTGATCACCGACCAGAACTGGGGCAGAGAAAAAATATACTCAAAATTTCCCCAGCCGATCCATTCCTGATCGGTGATGCTGAAAATGGGGGAATAATCCTGAAAGGCGATGACCAGGCCGCCCAGGGGCAGATATTTGAAAATAAACACCATCACCACGGCCGGCAGGATCATGATATGAAAGGGGATATCCTTGAGAAATCGCTTGCCAAGGGGCATTTTGCGAGCTCGGATTTGCACTTGTGCCATGGGTATTGCTCCCTTCAAAACGGTGGTGGAAAGGATTCTCTTACAGTTATTATAGAGGTTCCCGCCGGCCTTGTATATGATAAAATCCTGAGATTTGTATTCAAATCCCCGCATGTTCATGTACAAATAGGGCGTATATCGCTCAAATCAGCCATGAAGCACAGCAAAAAAGCCATCCCGATCGATGGCTCAAGAGAAATGTGTTCGCTTACAGGTTATTCGCGCCGCCGGCCAAGCGCCCATCCCGGAATTCCTGGGGCGTGATGCCCACGGCGCCTTTGAACACGCGGATGAAATAGGCCGTGTTGCTGTAGCCGCAGGTCTGGGCGATGCGATAGATTTTTTCGTTCGTATCCCGCAGCATTTGGCACGCCCGCGCCATGCGGGCCTGTTGGATGTAATTGTGCAGCGTGACGCCCTCGCTTTCCTTGAACAGGCGGCCCAGGTGGGCTTCGCTGTACCCCACGCTGGCGGCGATCACGCCGGCGGACAGATCGTCGCCCATGTGGGCGGCGATATAATCCTTCACTTGATCCGATACCCGCTTCAGCCGGGACCTTTCGCTTTCCGCGCAGGCGGCCACCAGCTGATCCAGCACGGCCCTTATCAGGGGGATCTTTTGCTCGAACCGCATGGGCAGGCGGATCAAAAGCAACTCATCCAATTCCGCCGGGGGGAAGGAATCCATCATTTCATGCTGCCGCACAAAGCCCAGCAGCCCCGATGAAAAATTCAAATACAGCTGCAGCGCCAGCGCCTCCTGCTCTGCCCCGTGGTTTTCCCAAAAGGCGTACAGCGGCTCCATCAGCGCCGCGATCCCGGCGGGCAGCCCGTCCTCCAGCAGGGTGAACAGCCGGTCGGGGATCTGCTGCAGCGTTCGGGGCGATTCTCCCTGCCAGGCCGACAGCGCTTCCTGATTGGCGCTGGCCACGCCGCTTTTTTGCATCAGCAGGTTATACATTTTCACCTTTTTCAGCCGCACATACCGGTCGTACAGATCGGCCACGGCCGCCGGCTCGTAATCCATCACCATCAGCACCGCGCAGGACACATAGGTTTCCAGCAGCTTCTGCTGGCCGCACAGCACGCGGTAGATTTCCTCCCGCGTCAGGTCCGCCCGCTCGGAGGAAAACAGCCAGATCAAATCGTGCCGGATCACGAACTGGCTTTGCCAATCCACCCGCAGGCCCGGCGCGGCGGCGATCCCATCCGCCATGACCCGCAGCACGATTTCCCGGATGTGCGCCTGCTCGCCGTGATCCGTCAAAAAGCCCAGCAGCATATACACCCGCCGCCCGTCCAGCAGATCGGGCGGGATCTCCGCGCCTTCCCACATCAGCGCGTCCCGCAGCGCCTGCTTCTGGTATTCCGACCGCAGCGCGTCCAGATCCTGCCGCACCTGGCGCAGGTGATCCGCGTACGCCCGCCGGTCCCGGATCTTTTGCAGCGCAAGATCCACCTTCTCCAAGATCCGCTCGTCGGCCTCGTTTTTCAGCAGGTACCCGAAGGCGTTTTCCTGGATGGATTCGTAGGCGTATTCGAACATATCGTAGCCCGTCAGGAAAATCGTTTCAAAATCCGCGTCGGTTTCGTGCAGCGCCCGGATCATATCCAGGCCCGTCATGCCCGGCATGCGGATATCGGAAATCAACAGATCGCAGGGCTTTACCCGGAACGCGGCGATCAATCGGGCCGGGTCGGTGAAAAAAGCCACCTCCACCTGCCCGCCCAGGTGATTCTGCAAAAGCCGCGTCAGGGATTCCACGATCAGGATCTCATCATCCACCAGGTATACCCGCAGGGTCCCTTTCCGTTCATCCGTTTTCATGGCGCTTCCCTCTTCCTTCATCGGATCAGCAGCATGCGCACGCACAGCCCGTCCAGCTTGGACCGGCTGACGGTCAGGCCCGCCCCTTCGCCGTAGAACAATTGCAGCCGCTTGTGAATGTTGAGCAGGCCGGTGATCTCCTCCTGGTCGTCCACGTGCTCCAGGGCGTTCTGCAGCCGCTGGATCGTATCATCCGACAAAGCGCCGTTATTTTCCACATACACGCGCACGCTGTCCTCGTCGATCTGATAGCGCATGATCAAATGCAGGGGCTCGCCGGGGTGCAAATTGTCGCGGGCGTGCTGAAACACGTTTTCGAATACGGGCTGCATGATCAGCTGCGGCACGACCATCGACGCCACGTCCTCCGGCAGCGGCTCGATTTCCTGAATGGTGTCCGGGAAGCGCATGGTTTGGATCTCCACATACGTCAGCGTGTGCCGCACCTCGTCCCGCAGCGTTTTTTCCATGCTGCTGCTCCGGGTGATGTATTGATAAAAATCCCCCAGCAGCCGCGCCAGCTGCCGGCTGTTGTCCCAGTGCTCGTCCTGGATCTGCCGGTAAAGGGTGTAGTAGGTATTGTACATGAAATGGGGGTTGATCTGCGCCTGCAGGTGCTTTAATTGCATTTCGCTGATCAGCAGCTTCTGCCGGTACACGTGGTCCATCAGGTATTCCAGGCGGTCCATGGCGGTGTTGAAGGTGCGGTAAATTTCCTCGTACGGGCCGCTGCGCACGCTGGGGATGCGATAGCTCAGTTCACCCTTCTCCAGATGCTGAAAGGCCTCGTCCAGCAGCAGCTCCAGCGGCCGGTACAGCCGAAAATAGCTGTACAGGATGAACGCCCCGGCCAGCAGGCAGGTCACGCCCACGCCGATGCAGGCCGCCGTGAGCAATTCATCGGTGGACAGCCTGTACCGGGTGGGGCCCGCCTGCAGGGTGATCTTCATGGGATAGCGGGCGGCCTGGCTGGTCACCAGATAGACCCCCTCGCCGGCCGATTCACCGGGGCCTTTCCGGAGGGGGTAATCCCCCACGGCCAGCACCACGCTTTCATTCTCCTGGCACAGGTAGGAGCAGCGCTCGTACAATACGTCCACATTCAATTCCAGCACCATGGTGCACAGCTTGTCGGGCTCGCTGTTCTGATAATCCATCAGCGTGCGCACGATGAACAATTGATCCCCCGATGCGTACATTTCCTGCTGCGATGCCTGGGATTCCGCCGCTTCCGATAAGGGCAGCCGCTGGATCAGGCCGTTCTGGCTCAACCGGACGCCGATGGTTTCAAAATCCAGAAAAATATTTTTTACAATTTGGAAATCATCGGCGATTTCCTTCATGCGGTCCACAATTTCCAGCGTCTGGCTGTAATAATTGTAGGGGTCCATTTCGTTCCGGGAATAGGCGATCCGGCTCACCTTGCTGTCTGACAGCAGCTTCAACTGCTGCTGCTCCGCGATCTGAATTTCCGTTTCCAGGCTTTCCAGCATCTGGTTCAGCTTTTCCTGCTTCTCCAGCACATAAATATCATTTTTGCCGGTCACGTAGGCGTTGTTTGCCACCAGCATCGCCACAATGGAAATCAGCAGCACCACCATCAGCATGGTGAATACCGGCAAAAACGTTCTTTGCAGCTTGGTCAGGCGTTTTCCGCTGCTTTGCTTCTCCCCCAAGCGGCACTCCTCCCTTCCCCGTTCTTCTTATCCATGCGCTTTTCGGCCCGTCGATCTTTCGATCATCATAGCATATTTGCCCGGCCGCCGCAATACAATGATTTCCATTTCCGCCGCTGCCCACCGAAAAAAAGGGCAGAAAAAAGGGGCGGGGGAATCAACTTCTCCCCGCCCCGGCGGCCGCAGCTTCCGTTTGCAGCCCGCCAAATTACTTGGTTTTCACGCTCTTAACGGCGGACCAGGCGGAATAATACTTGACGTTGTCAACCTTTCCAAACGTGCGCACACGGAAGTAGTAGGTGGTTTTGGCCTTCAGGCCGCTGATGGCCTTGGTCAGGGTTTTCACGTTGCTGACGGTGACCGTTTTGCTGCTCTTGAAGGTTTTCGACGTGCTGTATTCGATCTGGTAGCCCGCGGTAGACGTCGCCTGCTTTTTCCAGGTAACGGTGACCTTCTTGCTGGCCCCGGTGAGCTTCGAGATCGTGGTGCCCTTGGGCACGATTTTGAAGGTGACGGTTTTGGTGCCCGTGAAATTGCCCTTGCCCGTCAGGGTGATGGTGGCCTTGCCGATGTACTTGTTTTCCTTGTAAGCCACGGTATAATCCGTATTCTTTTTCAGGGTTTTGGTGCCGAACGTCACGGTGACGGCGGGCTTCAAGGCTTTACCGGTATAGGTCTGATCGGCCACGGCGGCGACAGTCGTCTTGGACAGCTTAGCGGGCTTGACGGTGAAGGTCAATTCCTTCGTGCCCGTGTATTTGCCCTTGCCCTTGACGATGGCGGTAGCGGTACCGGCCTTGACGTTATTTTTGTAGGTCACCGTGAAATCCGTGCCCTTCGTCAGCTTGGTGCCGTTGCAGGTCGCCTTCACGGTGGGCTTCAGCGCGCTGCCGGTGTACGTCGCGTTCGCCACGGAAAAATCGCAGCTGGGGAAATCGATCAGGAATTGATCCGCATACACGGTTTGCTCCCCGTACAGCAGATTGATGCCCGATAGGGTGACAGCCGTTAATTTTTTGTCATCATCATATTCATAGCTAAGCCGTACGGTTGCACCACTTTTTTGATCCCCAATATCCAGAAGATTCATCGGCGGATTGCCCAACTTCGTATTAAAATTAATCACATATTTTCCGGTGGGATCGACTATGATGGAAATATTCGCTTTCCTCATATCTCGCTGTGGGCAAATGGATTCATCATATGCGCCATCGCGATTGATCACGGCGTAGTAGCTGTTGTTTCGCACATATTCTTCCCCATAGCTGCCGGCCGCGACAATGAAAAGCGTGTTATAATAATAGTACTCCGAGAGCAAAAAAGCATAATCGTCAATGCGGGTGACACTGGCCGGGATATTGACCGTGCGAAGGTATGTGCCGCCAAAAGCATAGCTTCCAATGGTAGTCAGGTGAGGAGGAAGCTGGATAGACTCCAACCTCGTGCAATTATAAAACGTATAATCATTGATCACCGTCAGATTTTCCGGCAGCTGAATGAAACCGAGGCTGGTGCAGTTCGAAAATGAACTGGCGCCGATTTCCGTCATGGTAGAGGGCAGAGAAACCTCTTTCAACGCGCTGCATCCGCTGAAGCCCAAATAAATCTCCGTTGCTCCTTCGGGAATCGTAACGCTGGTCAAATGCTTATTGCCGCCAAAGGAGCCCACTTTGATCACCGTATCAGGAACGCGGTAGCTCGTATCTTCCTTGTCCGTGGGATAGTAGACCAATTCCGTCTGATCTTTATTGAACACCACGCCGTCGATCGAGGAATAGACGGCATTGGCAGGATCCACGTTTACCGCTTGCAGCTTTTCGCAGGTGATAAACGCACCGTTGCTCAATGTCGTAACGCTTGCGGGAATCGACACGGTGGTCAAATTGGGGCAATCATAGAGGACCGGCGGAAAGCCAAGCACCTTGACCATGCCGTTGGGGAAGGCGAAGCTCGTCAGGCTTTTGCACCCATAAAAGGCATACCCGCCGATGGAGGAAATGCCGTCGGCCAAATGCACCTCCCGCAATTTAGGGGAATAGGCGAAGGCATAATCCCCAATGCTGGTGCTGCCGTCCTTTACGGTAACGCTCACCAATTCGGGCATATTGGCGAAGGCGTACTTGCCGATGTAGGTAACGCCCTCCTCCACCACGGCGGAGGTGATTTTCTCCAGCGCCGTGAGACTGAACCCATGGGACGTGTAGTTTTCCATCCGCCCGGAGCCGGATACCGTGACCAGCCCAGTGTCATCCAACGTCCAGGTCACCGTGCCGGAGGTGCCGGTTTCCACGATTTCCGCCTGGCTCAGCGCCGGGATCAGCAGCAGGCACAGCAGCAATGCGATCCAGAAGATAGGCCGTTTGTTCATGTTCCACACTTTCCTTTCGTACTGACTTATTTTTGCCTTATTTTACCACATCAAGCGGCCACGCGCAATATAAATTTTCTGATGCTGAATATCATTTCATACTGCACTCAATGAAAAATCGCAACATATGGCAAGCCAAAAACGCTGTCATCCCGACCGAAATAGAGCCAGCGGCGGAATGACGTGGAGGGATCTGGCGCGGCTGATCAATCCAACGTTCAGATCCCTCGATTCCGCTTTTTCTCCGGCTCCGCTTCACGCGGGATGACAAAAGTGTTTCTATGGAATTGAGAATAGTATTACATGGATTCGCTGATGAGCCGGATCAGGGGCCAATCGGAACGGGCGACGGCATTTTCCAGCACCTGGCGCAGATCCTCCCTTTTCACGTGATCCAGCGCTTCCTCCGCCGCGCTCCATTCCTGGCGGGCGGCGGCGAGCTCCAGAAAATCGCGGCAGGAGGCGCTGTCGGCGTATTCCAGCAGATCCTGGGCCACGCCCCATTCCTCCCGCTCCGCCGCTTTCAGCAGCAGGGCCCCGCAGGCCGGGGCGTCCATATGCTCGGCCCACTCTACCGCGCAGTCCCCCTGACCGGCGGCCAAGGCCTTATCGGCCAGCGCCGCCAGGGTTTCGCTGTCGGCGTGCTCCGTCAAATGCTCCAGCGCGCCCCATAGATCCCTGTCCGCCGCCAAGAGGCAGATGGTTTTCAATTCCTCTTCGCTCAGCTCCTCGCCGTACTCCTCCAGCCACTCCTCGTTGCCGTCCTCCACCGCCTTGCGGGCGATGCGCATCATCATCCGTTCCCCCTGGGGCGGCGCACCGTCGCCCCAGTGCTTATCGATCCGCTTCTTGCCCAATTTCAGGTGTACATCGATTTGCATCCGCCGCTTTTTCTTGTCCGGCTTGCTGGTCAGCAGTTCATCCACCTTGCCGGCAGGCAGGAAGGGGGCCAGGGCCGGCAGGACAGACCGGGGCAGCTGATCGGCGATTTCCTCCAGGAACGACGCCGAAACGAAGGGCGCCAGCCCCATCGCCATGCCCATGTCCAGCTGGTCGATGGCATCGCAGAGCATTTTCTCCACCATGGCCTGGCTGGCAAAGGGGGCCAGGCCCAGAATGTCCCCCGGGACGAATTCTTCTCCCCTGTCCAGCCGCGCCTGGATCAGCCGATCGATGGTTTCCCGGCTGGCGAAGGGCGCCAGGGCCATGATTTGATGAACGTCCCACGTCGGCCCTTCGGCTTCCTCCGCTTCCCGCGGCGCGTCCGTCTCCTGCGGCGCGTCCGACGCTTCCGGCTCCTGCCGCGGGGAAATAGGCGCTTTCTCCTCCCGGGGCTTCTCTTCCGCCGCCGGCACCTGCCCGGTCAGCAGATCCTCCATGCTGACGGAAAACAGCTTGCTCAAAAACAGCATCGTTTGCATATCGGGCAGGGCCTGCCCGTTTTCCCATTTGCTCACCGCCTGATGCGTCACGCTGCACAAATCCGCCAAGCCCTGCTGGCTCAGCCCCATCCTTTGCCGCAGGATGGCGATGGTGTTCCCCACCTGTTGATTATCGATCATGATTCCGTGCTCCTTTGCGCTTGATGTCAGCGGCCGCTGCGCATTCAGCATAAGCGATTTTGGCAGCCCTGACAAGAAACCGTTGGTTGAATGCGCATTTTGCAACCAGCGGTTGCAACCGGCGGTTGACGCCGCATTTTTACGGCAGCCGCTTGACCGGCGGCAGCGGCGCATCGGCCACCACCCGGATGGAAGCGATCACCGGCATATCGACGGGCTTGTTCCACGTTTCCTTCCCGAAAGTGGGCGTCTCCGCCAGCGCGTCCAGCACGCCCCACCCCTGGGTCATCATGCCGAAGGCGGCGTATTTGCCATCCAGCCGATGGGCGTCCTGATGGCAGATGAAAAACTGGGTGCCGGCGGTGTTGGGCGCCTCGTCCCGGGCCATGGAAATCGCCCCCCGGGCGTGGGTCAGCCCGGTATCCACCCCGTTTTCGGCAAACTCGCCGAAAATGTGAAAATCGCTGTCGGTCATGATGTCGTTATCCGGCGAACCGCCCTGGATCACGAAACCCTTGACGATCCGGCAGAAGGCCAGGCCGTCAAAGAAGCCCCCGTTGGCCGCCTCGGCGAAGGACGCCACGGTGATGGGCGCTTTATCGGGGTACAGCGCAAAGCGCATTTGGCCGCCGTCCCTCATGGTGATGATGCATTCCGTCATGGTCATACCCTCCTGATCAGCAGCCCCTTACCGAAAAGACGCGGGGCGTTCGATGCTGATATTCGTTTTTGAAAATTCAGGGCGTCGAAACCCGCGTCCGACGCCCCGATGGAAAATATTTGATCCGTATGCTTTTTTGCGCGGAAAGGCGTTTCCTTCCCGGCGAGCGCCCGTTCAGGCCGCGGGCTGCTCCTCCGCCGTTTCCTCCGCGGGGGTTTCCACGGCGGGCTCCTCCGTCAGGCTTTCCACGGCTTCATCCACCGCTTCCTCCACCTGATTGATGATCACTTCGCCCACGCCGTCCTCGGTGGCCACGGTATCCTGCAGGTTATCCCGCTTGGCGCAGAAATAGCACAGCTTGACGCGGTTAGCGGCGATAGCCTGCTCCACGGTGCCGGCCACCAATTCGTCGGTCTGGTTCAAGGTCTGGCAATCGTCGTGGGTGTGGTAGGCCTTGCCGGAGCGGGTGTTGGTCCAATACACGGTGGTGGTGATGGCCGCCACGGCCGCTTCCTTTTGCTCAGCCGATACGGGATTGAAATCATAGCTGCTCACGCCGCCGATCAGCAGCGCCACCACGGCCACGATAGCCCCCACTTTCTTCACCTTGGGGTCGGCGTCCTTATTGGTGGCCAGGATCACGATAAAAGGCACGAAGGCCAGCACGGCCACGATCAGGCCCAGGTTGTTCCACAGCCAGAACTTCAGCTTGTTCTTTTCGGATACGGGGTTGATGTGGTTGGCCTTTTTCCACAGCTGGGACCCGATGATCAGGCACACCAGATCCAGCACCAGCAGCACGATCACCGGCACCAGGATATTCACCTGATCCAGGAATTTGGGGGTGAATTTTTCCACGGCCACAAGCAGGGCCAGCACCTCAAAGGCGATGGCGGCCAGCCACAGCACGATGGCGCCGATGCGCAGGCCCACGGTGCTCTGCTTGGTCTGGTTCAGCAGGGCCTGGGCTACTTCCTTGGCGGCCTGCTCCTTGGTGGTCTGCTGGCCGGTGGTCGCGGATACGATCTTATGCTCCTTTTTGACCGGGGCCTTTTTTTCCGGGGTATTATTCTCGGACATTTTTTTCACTCCAATCTGAACGTTTTGGTTCTTCTCTATTATACATGAAATTTCTGGATTTTCAACAAATTGTAGAAAACTTTCTTGACGAAACACCATATTCTGTGCATAATGGAAACAAATAGAAAGGAGCCTGATCATTCATGGACATAAATTCTTTGCTTCCCCTGCTGCTGGGCGGCAGCAACGCCGATGAAATCAGCCGTCAAAGCGGCGCCTCCACCCAGGATGTGGCCAGCGTGCTCACCTCCGCCCTGCCCCTGCTGCTGGGCGGGCAAAACGACCAGGATACCGCCCGGGCCGTATCCAAGAGCACCGGGCTGAACCTGAGCACCATTTTGAGCATCCTGGCTGCCGCGGCGCCCTTCCTGCAAAGCCTGCTGGGCGGCGGGAACGAAAGTGGCAGCGGCGGCCTGGCCGGGCTGCTGGGCGGCCTGCTGGGGGGCAATTCCTCTTCCGGCCAAAGCAACCCCCTGGAGGCGCTGACCGGCCTGTTCGGCGGCGGCATGACGGCCTCCTCCGATCCCGCGCCCGTGCCTGCCGCGTCCAACGCCAGCCAGCCCACCGTCATCAAAAACCCCAACAAGAAAACCACCGCGAAAAAAACGTCCGCTTCGGGCAAAACGACCGCCGCCAAGACTTCTTCGGCGAAAACATCCACCGCGAAAACTTCTTCGGCCAAGACTACCACGACCGCGAAAAAGACGTCCACGGCGAAAACGTCCACCGCAAAGACCGCTTCCACCGCCAAAACCACCACGGCGAAAAAGACCACCGCCGCCAAGACCACGGCATCCACGAAAAAAACCACCACAGCCAAGAAAACTGCGCCGAAAAAGTAATGCTTTCGCGATAAAACCACACAAAAAACTGCTGCGGAGTCACAAATCCCGCAGCAGTCTTTTTATGCGCCGCAAGCGCAGTTTATACTAAATTGCGTCAAAAATGTCGAAAGATTCGGGATGGATTTTTCGCACTGACTAAGCTGAACGAAGGGAGGCGTAGCAGCGCTACGTTGACCGGAGTGAAGCAACGTCAGCGCGAAAAAGACGCCCGAAGATTCAACGTTTTAGGCGCGATTTAGTATCACGACAGATACCCTTCCCGGGCTTTGATATTGAAGCGCTTTTCCAATTGGTGCATCTGCTCGTCGGTGATGGTGTTCACCAGGGGCAGGTGGGCGATCTTCATGTAGATTTCCGCGGCCTTTTCAGCGGTCTCGATGAGGCCGAAGGTCTCGTCCAGGTCCTTGCCCGCGCCGTAAATGCCGTGCTGGCTCCACACTACCAGGCGGGCCGTCAGCATCTTTTCAGCGGTAGCTTCGCCGATCTCGTTGGTGCCGCAGAGCATCCAGGGCAGCACGTTGACGCCTTCGGGGAACACCACGATGCACTCGGTGCACATCTGCCACAGGGTGCGGGTGAATTTCTTTTCGTCCAGATCGTGGACGTAGGTCATGGCCAGCAGATTGGCGGGATGGCAGTGCATGACGACACGGTTTTTGTCATCGACCTTCAAGCGCGCCACATGGCTCATCATGTGGGCCGGGAACTCGCTGGTGAACTGGCCGCCATCGGTGTAGCCCCACAGCAGGTCGGCCTGCTGGCCCTGCTCCTTCAGGCGCACGATGCCCAGGTTCACGTCGGGAGCATACTGCACATTCTTGAAATACTTGCCGGTGCCGGTGACCAGGAAATACTTGCCGTCCAGTTCGGGGGCGGTGAAGCCCGTGGGGATGGTGCGCAGCACGTAATCGGTGTCCAGGTATTCGGCCACATCCTTTTCATCCAGCATCAAAGAGATGTTCCCGCCGTTGCGCTCGTCCCAGCCGTGGTCGTACATGTTGGTAGCAGTGCGGATCATTTCTACCATGAACGGGGCCATCAAAATATCTTTCATTTTTTCCTCCTTTTTTCCTGGGGGAAACCGTTCTTTGAAGCCAAAGAACGGTTTCCCCCAGACCCCTTTCCAAGAAAGCTACCCGGGGTCTGGTGTATATTCGCAATGGTTGTTTTCCATTGATTATCTTGTGATCACATCAACGGGCACATTGAAGATCTTAGCGACTTTCAGGAGGGTGTCGATGTGACGGCCCACGGCTGCGGCCATGTGGTGAGTGGGGCCGGCCTCGCTCCAACGGTTGCAGAAATCCCGGGCCCCGCAGGTGAAGCGCATGCGCATGTTGGTGTCGCCAAAGGTGAAGATGGGGCCCTCCTCGTTGACGCCCTCGGCCACCACGAATTTGAAGTGGCCGTCCCGATCCTGGGTGATGCCCAGGAACGTGATGGGGCTGTTGGTGGGCGGGTAGAACTGGGTCAGATAACCGCCGCCTGTCTTGCCGTGGAACACGGGCACGATCTTCATGGTGGGTTTCTTCGCCTGGCTGATGTCCGCGTCGCCGGAGCCGGAGTGGCCGATGATGCAGATATCCTCGTTAAAGTCGATGGAGTACATTTCGGAAAGCTGGCCCGTGCCCGCGATCACCTTCAAAATGCCCATGGCCATGGCCACCTTGATATCGCCCTCCACGGCGCAGGCGGTGCCCTGCTTGATCAGCATGGAGAAGGCGGGGATCAGCATGCTGTCCAGTTTGCCCGCGATGCCCTGGGCGAAGCCGTCGTAGTGGCTGGCCACAAAGCCCAACTGCTCGTCCTTGCACCACTGCTCGAAGGCCACGACATACTTTGCCATATCCCACACAGTTTCTATGGTCGCGCCGCCCTCGATATCGAAGGTGTCCAGGATATCCTGGGCCTTGGCGCGGATGGCGTCCTCGTCGGTGATGTTGTCGGCAATAGCCCACATCTTTTCCCAGTCAAACTGCTTGGTGTACAGCCACATCCGGTGATACAGGTTGGTTTCGTCGATGTACAGGTCCATCATGCCGGGATAGGGGCGGCCGATCTGGGCGATGTTGGTGTTGCGGAAGCGGCGGCGCACCTGGGC
Organism: Clostridia bacterium; assembly: GCA_017470945.1. GTDB lineage: Bacteria > Bacillota > Clostridia > Christensenellales > Aristaeellaceae > RUG563. The sequence continues at coordinate 49,467 of JAFUXH010000098.1, forward strand.
GGCCTTGCACCAGTCGATGATTTCTTTTTCCACTTCGGGGTCGCCGCCCTCCACCACGCCGGTAATGACGGCGTGGCGTTTGCCGGCCCGCTCCAGATCGGCCACCATTTCGCCCACAGCGCCGCAGGCGTAAAGCTCGCCCAGCCAGGTGGCGTTGTCGGTGTTGGGATAGTCGGGGGCCTTTTTCTTTTGCACGTTCACCAGCACCACCGGCACATCCAGATCCCGGACGGCGGGGAGCATATTGTAGCTGGTGGCGTAGGTCAGCAATTGCAGAATGACAAGATCTACGTCCGCGGCGCGGAACTTGTCCCCGGCATCCATGGCCTTTTCCTTGGTGGTGACGATGCCGCCATCCGCGATATCGACGGTATCCGGGATCAGCTTTTTGAAGTCAGCATACTGCCCTTCAAATTCCGGTACAAGAGACGGGAATTGGGGCAGATATGCGCCTAAAGCAATGGCGAATACGCCGATTCTTGCTTTGGTTTCAACTAACATCATGCATCATCCTCCATTTGTATTTTCAAATTGCCAAGCGCCGTCGCCTCGATGGGCAGGGCGATCACTTCTTTTTGGGTCGCTTCCTCGGTCAAACGATTCAGGAATTGATTCTTGGCCCCGCCGCCCACGATGTACAATTTTTGATAGGTTTTCCCGGTGTTTTTTTCGATTTCCTCAATGGCCTGCCTGTACCCCTGGGCCAGGGAGCGGTAGGCGCAGCGGAAATACCCGGCGGTGCATTTGGGCGGGTGGGGCAGCCGTTCGTCAAAGGCCGCCTTCATGCTCTCCGGGGCCAGGAAGATGGGATCGTTCACATCCACCAGGTGATCGAAGTGCTTTTCCTCCGCTTCCTTCGTGATTTCATCCCAGGGCGTATCGGGGCACAATTCCGAGCGCAGCCGGTTCACCAGCCACATACCCATGATATTTTTTTGATAGCGGTTATACCCCACGCCGCCCTCGTTGGAATAATTGGCGGCCTGGCTGTTTTCGTCGGTCAGGGGCTTGGGGGTTTTGACGCCCAGCAGGCTCCAGGTGCCGGAAGAAATATACAATTCGTTTCCTTCCATGGGAAGCCCTTCCACGGCGCTGCCGGTATCGTGGGTAGCGCAGAGGACGACGTTGATGCCCTTATATTTTCCGATCACGGCGCCGGGCTGCTGCAGGGGTTTGAAAAACCGTTTGGGCAGCTCCAGAGCGCGGATGATGTCCTCGTCGTATTCCCCGGTTTCCGCGTTCACCATGCCGCCGGTGGTGGCGTTGGTGTATTCGTGGCTTTTCACGCCGCTGAGCCGATACATCAGGTATTCCGGCATCATCAGGAACCCGCAAGCCTTCTCCAGCCGCCCGGCCAGTTTGTCGGCATACAGCTGGTAGATGGTATTGAAGGGCTGGAACTGAATGCCCGTACGGCGGTACAATTCCGCAAAGGGCATTTTTTCATGGACTTGGGGGATCACTTCCTCCGTCCTGCCGTCCCGGTAGGCGTAGCAGGGCAGGATAGGCGCATCGTGATCCATCAGCACATAATCCACGCCCCAGGTGTCGATGGACAGGCTTTCAATCACCGGATACTGCTTCAACGCCTCGTCGATCCCGGCCTTCACGTAGCCCTCCAGCGCTTGAATATCCCAGGTCAAATGACCATCCTGTTCAACGACGCCGTTGGGAAAGCGGTATACTTCCCGGGTTTGCAGCCCGCCCGCTTCCCGCCAGCCCACAATGTGCCGGCCAGACGACGCGCCGATATCGATGGCAAGATAATATTTCACGCGCAAACCTCCCACCGTTTATTCATGATTGGCTTTATTATATCATACACAGCCGCTCCTGGTAAAGAAGAAAATCACGCGTGAAAAAAGCGCGCAAAAAAAGAACAACCTTTGTTGGCCGTTCTTTCAACACGTTATCCCGTCAAGAAATTTTCAGCGCGGGCGCCAGCCGCCGGGAAAGCACAAGGGCCAGGCCCAGCTTCACCAGATCCGGCACGATAAAGGGAAACACGCACCAGGACAGCACCGCCGTCAGCGCCACAGGCCCGTTGGCCCGGGCGTACACCACCATGAACCACGCGGTGCCCAGGGCGTAGCACAGCGCCAGGCCCACGATCATGGCCAGCGCCTCCGCCCGCCAGCCCGTGCCCAGGCAGCGGGTCAGCAGCCAGTAGGCCAGGCCCATCAGTAAAAAGCCCACGATATAGCCCCCCGTGCTGCCCAGCAGGATGCCTACGCCAGAGGAAAATCCCGCGAACACCGGGATGCCCACCGCGCCCAGCAGGATATACAGCAGCACCGACACCGTGCCCCGCTTGCCGCCCAGCAGGGAGAGCACCAGGAACACCGCGAAGGTTTGCATGGTAAACGGCACGCTGGCCGGGATGCTGATCCAGGAGCAAAGGGCGATCAGCACCGCCCCAATGGCCATATAGGCCAGATCAAGGGTTTGAAAAGAACGCTTATTCGCCGCGGACATAAGGCACCTCCGTTCGTTTGCACAAATCGAACCACGCGCAGGAAGCGCAAATGCGCTGGAAGGCATCCGTGGCAAAAACCGCCTCCCGGGCTTTCCGGGAAAGATCCTGCCAAGCCGCCGTATCGCCCGGGGCCAGGCCGCAGGCTTCCGCCACGGCGCGATCCATGCGGGTCACCTTATCCGGCGTGTCGCACGCGCTTCCCTGCCGGTGGGGGCATTGTACGCACAGATCGTCGCACCCCGTCGCCAGGGTCACCTGGGTTTCCGGCGAATGCCGCAGCATTTCCACCACACGCGTCATATGGGCGGTAAAGGCCGCGTCGTAGCCATGGCCGGTGAATTTCTGAATGCAAAGCAGGTGATGGGGCCGCAGGTTCATCTTTCGAGCTTCCTCCCGTTGATTTCCCGCCCGATATTCTATCACAGACCACAGCAAAATTCAATAGTTCGGAAGCTTGCTGGCCGATCCTTTGAAACGGCCGGATATCACGCGGGATCGGCCCGCAATTCCCGGTAGGTGCGCAGGATCACGATCAGGGACAGAATGAAGGTCAGCACGTCCGCCACGGGGAAGGAATACAGCACGCCGTTCAGCGCGAAAACCAGGGGCAAAAGGATGGGCAGGAACACGCCGAAAATGATTTCACGCACCAGGGACAGGATCATGCTTTCCTTGGCCTTGCCCAATGCTTGCAGGAAAATGAACGTGCCCTTGTTCACCATAGCCAGCGGCATCATGCACAGGTAGATCCGGAAGCAGCGGATGGCAAACTGGGTGTAGTATTCGCTTTCGTTGGCCGCGCCGAAAATGTTGATGAGCCCCTGGGGGAACACCTCCACGATGAACAGGGCGATCAAACCAATAACGGCCTCCGCCGCCAGCAGGTAGGTGAACAGGGTTTTGACCCGGTCCTTCCGCTGCGCCCCGATGTTATAGCCCACCACCGGGATGCACCCGGCAGACAGGCCCACGGAGATCGAAATGGCGATTTGGAAAAATTTCATCACGATCCCCAGCACCGCCAGGGGGATTTGCGTGAATTGCGGCTGGCCGAACACCGGGTCCAGGGCGCCCCACTTGGCGGTAGAATTCTGCACCGCGGCCATCGATACTACCAGGCTGGCCTGGCTCAGGAAGCTGGTGATGCCCAGGGGGATATACTGCTTCATCAGGTCAGCATGGAGGCCAAAGCTCTTCTTTTCCAGCTTCACGGCCTTCATGTGGCACAGATACCAGATGGCCAGCACGGCGGTCAAAATCTGCCCGATCACGGTGGCGACGGCTGCGCCCATCATGCCCATGTGCAGGGGATAGATGAACAGCCAGTCCAGGATGATGTTGGTGACAGCCCCGGCCACGGTGGAGATCATGGCAAAGCGGGGACTTCCGTCGGAACGGATGATGGGGTTCATGGCC
>JAFUXH010000099.1 GCA_017470945.1 Clostridia bacterium
AGCTATGATATCGGCTGGCGCAACAACAACCTGGTGGTTTCCTTCGTGCCCAATGATCTGAGCGACGAAGAATACTACATCCATGGCTACGATGATCGTCAGCAGACCCTGCCCGGCGCCAAGGAAGGCATCCGCCTGCTGAACAAGTGGTACAACGAGGGCCTGGTCTGGAAGGATTTTGCCCTGTACGGCAGCGGCGACACCACCGAGGACGACAACCTGAAGGCTGGCTTCGTGGGCGCCTTCATGCACAACTATGACTATCCTTACCGCAATGGCGATGACTCCATCGACGCCAACCTGAAGCGCAACGTGGGACCCGAAGCCGCGTTCGTGGCGGTGGATTGCTTCGAGAACGACGCCGGCCTTTACCGCAAGTTCCTGGGCAGCACCGTGGACCGCAAGATCTGCTTCCCCGCCACCAACGACGAAATCCTGGCCTCCCTGCTGTATGTGGACTTCATCTCTGCCCCCGAAACCATCCTGTTCCTGCAGACTGGTAAAGAAGGCGTCAACCACGACCGTGCCGAAAATGGCGCTTACGTGATGAAGACCCTGGATCCCACCGATCCCTACTACTTCAACAGCCTGAACAACATCGACTACACCATGACCTGCAACGGCCTGTATCTGGGCGAATACACCGACGTGTCCTTCGGCTACAGCTACACCGGCGTTGATCCCGAGCTGACCGAGACCGCCTATGCGGTGGCTATGAACGACGGTCGCGTTCCCCCGCACTTCATCCTGCCCGCCATCGAGTCCGAAGTGACCGTAGGCAGCACCCTGACCCAGGAACGCGACACCTTCCTCAACCAGGCTGTGACCGCCTCTGTGGAAGATTTCGATAAGGTGTATGACGATGGCCTGGCCAACTACATGAGCATCGGCGGCGCTGACATCATGAACGAGCGCATCGAGAAGCTGGAAGCTGCCACCGGTTACGTGTATCAGGCTGAATAAGCCTTGATTCCAAGCGCGGGATGTCGCATACCATCCCATTCCCGGACGGGGGAAGCGTTGATTCCTCAGCGCTTCCCCCGTTTTCGTTAAAATGGTATGTATTTTGCCGCTTCATCGGCAGGATTCGCCCCGTTACCGGCGAATACCCGTGTGGTTTTCCAATCTTTCTCATGCAAGGAGAATGCGATCATGCTCTGGAATGACGGCTGGTTCTTTACCCTTCTGCCCGCGGGCAGCACGTACGCGGATTTGCGGCGCGCCGCGCTGCGGCCGGTCATATTGCCCCACGATTGGCTGATTGAAAATACCGATGATCTGTATCGCTCCGGCGATGGGTGGTATGTGAAAAATCTGCCGTACCATCAGGCGGACCACCGGGATGAAAAATTGTATCTCGCCTTTGACGGCGTGTATATGGATGCCGACGTGCTGGTGAACGGCCAGGTGGCGCTGACCCACCGGTACGGCTACACGTCGTTCCGGGTGCCGTTGACGGAAAGATTGACGGAAGGGGACAACCAGATCGCCGTGCATGTGCGGTATCAAAGCCCCAATTCCCGCTGGTATTCCGGGGCGGGCATTTACCGGGACGTGCATCTGGAGGCGCTGCCTGACAGCCATATGATCCCCGACGGGTTCAGCGTGAACACGGAATGGCAGGAGGATCATTGGCTGCTGCGGGTGGAAGCGGAGATTTCCGGAGCAGGGGAAGAAAGCCCCCGGGCAATGCTGCTGAACGACGCGGGGGACGTGCTGGCGGAAGGCGTGATGCGGCGGGAAAAGGACCGCGCCGCTCTGTGCCTGCCGGTTTATGGGGTCGAGGCTTGGTCGCCCGATCATCCCGCCCTGTACCGGCTGAAGCTGACCTTCGGCAATCAGTGTGAAGCGCTGCGCGTCGGTTTTCGCCAGGTCACCTTCACCTGTGACCGCGGGCTGATCCTGAATGGGACGCATGTGAAGCTGCACGGCGTGTGCATGCACCACGACCTGGGGGCCCTGGGCGCGGCCTTCCATGCCCCTGCGGCGGAAAGGCAGCTGCGCCTGATGAAGGCCATGGGCGTCAACGCTGTGCGTACCGCCCACAATCCCCCCGCCAGGCAGTTCCTGGATCTGTGCGACAGGCTGGGGCTGCTGGTGATCGACGAAGCCTATGATATGTGGGAAATGCCCAAAACGCCCTATGATAACGCCCGCTTTTTCCCCGATACCTGGAAGCAGACCGTGGCGGAGTGGGTGCGGCGGGATCGGTGCCACCCGGCGGTGATCCTGTGGAGCATCGGCAACGAGATCTACGATATGCACGCCTCGGAGCGGGGCCAGATGTGGACCCGCCTGCTGATGGAGGAGGTGCGCCGCCACGACGACCGTCATGCCGCCGTCACCTTCGGCAGCAATTACATGCCCTGGGAAGGGGCCCAGCGGTGCGCAGACATCGTAAAGCTGCCGGGCTACAACTACGCGGAAAAGTATTACGCTGCCCATCACGCCGCCCATCCCAACTGGGTGATTTACGGCAGCGAAACGGGGTCGCATTTGCAAAGCCGGGGCGTCTATCATTTCCCCATGAACGCCAACATCCTGTCCGAGGAGGATTTGCAGTGCTCCTCACTTCTCAACAGCATGACCAGCTGGGGCACCCAAAATCTGCCCGCCATGCTGGTGGATGACGCCGCCACCCCGTATTCCCTGGGCCAGTTCATCTGGGCGGGCATCGATTATTTGGGCGAGCCCACGCCCTATCACACCCGGAACTGCTATTTCGGCCAGGCCGATACCGCCTGTTTCCCCAAGGACAGCTATTACTTTTACCAGGCCATGTGGACCGACGCGCCCATGATCCATATCGGCATGATCTGGGATTGGAACGAGGGGCAGCTGATCGACGTGCCCGTGATGACCAACGGGGCGTACGCCGAATTGTTCCTCAACGGCCAATCCCTGGGCAGGAAGCGGGTGGATCGGAAAAACGCCACCCTGTGCCTGCCCCGCTGGTCGGTGGTGTACGAGCCCGGCACGCTGGTCGCCTGCGCGTATGACGAGCAGGGAGCATTGATCGCCCAGGAGGAAAAGCGGGCCTTCGGCGAGGGAAAGCGCATTCGCCTCTGCGCGGCAACGACGGTTTTGAAGGCCGGCTGCGGCGATATGGCGTTTGTGGAAGTCAGCGTGGTGGATGATCGGGGCGCAACGGTGGAAAACGCGGTGAACCGGGTGCATGCCGAAGTATCCGGCCCCGGCGTGCTGCTGGGCATGGATAATGGCGACAGTACCGATACCGACCCCTATCAGACTGACAGCCGCCGCCTGTTTGCCGGCAGGCTGCTGCTGATGATCGGCGCCCAGGAAGTGGGGCAGATCCGCGTCCGGGTGTGGGGCAAAGGCTTAGAGGAAGCGGCCCTGACGCTGGAGGTTCAGGAGGAGCAAACCGGGGAAAAGCGGGCCTTCAACGAGCTGTGCAGGGCCTACGCGGGGGAGGATGATCTGTTCATCCGCCGCATCGATTTGAAGCTGCTGGGGGACGATCTGCTGGAGCCTGGGCACGAAGCCACCCGTTTCCAGGTCAACACGCTGCCGGAAAACGCCGATCCCCAGGCGCTTTCCTTCCGGGTGACCAACGATGAAGGGGTCGAGGTGCCCTACGCCCACGCGGAATGGATAAACGGCGAATTGCTGGTGACCGCATGCGGCGATGGGGAAATGTATGTGCGGGCGACGGCGTGCAACGGTTATCCCCATCCCCGGATCATATCCATTCAGGGCATCACCGCCCAGGGCTTTGGCCCCGTGGGGCTGCATCCCTATACGCTGGTGGCGGGGGCCCTCAGCGATATCCGGCAGGGAGAAATTACCCCCGGCAATGAAAAGGGCGTCGCCTTTGCCCGGGATGGGGAAAGCGCCGTGGCGTTCTCCCACGTGGATTTCGGGCCGGTGGGCTCCGACGAGATCACGCTGCCAATTTTCGCCCTGGACGATAAATTGTATCGCATCACCCTGTGGGATGGCGTGCCCCACGCGGGCGGGCAGGTGTTGGCCGTGCTGCCTTATCAAAAGCCCAGCCAGTGGAACGTGTATCAGGCGGAAACCTACCGCCTGCCCAAGGTGCTGACCGGGGTGCACACCATCGGCTTTTCCACGGATCAGAAGGTGCATTTGAAGGGCTTCTTCTTTACGCCTCAGCGGCGCACCGACCGGTATATCCGGGCGCTGGACGCCGATCAATTGTACGGCGACAGCTTTGTGAAGGATCAGGACGCGGTGCGCGGCATCGGCAACAATGTGACGCTGGCCTTTCCCCACATGGAGTTTCCCGCGGCAGGCCCGGCGACGCTGCTGCTGGAGGGGGAAACGCCCCTCCCGGTGAACACCGTCACGGTGCGGATCACATCGGAAACCGGCGAAGAAACCACCTCCCTGTGCGCGTTCCAAAAAAGCGAGGGCAAAAGCAGCCAGCGCTTCCGGGTGTCCGTGCCCGCGGGCATGTGCACGGTGGCCTTCATCTTCCTGCCGGGCAGCCAATTTGAGTTCTACGGTTTCCGTTTCCTGAAGGAGGAATGAGTGCCATGGCGTTTCAATGCTTTCCGGTGCTGCCGGGGGTGACCCACATCCAGGACGCGATGGGCGTGTGCATGACGCTGCTCGCGGGGGAGAAGCGGGCTCTGCTGGTGGATACCGGCTATGGGCTGGAGGACGTGGCGGCCTTCGTGCGCACCCTGACCGATCTGCCCCTGACCGTGATGCTCACCCACGCCCACCACGACCACGCCCTGGGGGCCCGGTGGTTCGAAAAGGTATATTTGTTTCCCCAGGATCAGGAAAGCTATCGCGAATTCACGGGGAATCGGCGGCGGCGGGCGGTGCTGCGCAGCGCGAAGGACAAAGGGATCGCTGTGGAGGAGGATGCTTTCCTGACCGCCCCGATGCCGCCTGCCCTGCCCCTCATGGAGCAGGAAATCGATTTGGGCGGCCTGACCGCCCGGGTGATCCTGTGCCCGGGGCACACGCCGGGCTCCGCCGTGGTGTATGTGCCGGAGCGGCAATTGTTGCTGACGGGGGACGATTGGAACCCCTGTACCTGGCTGTTTTTCCACGAGGCCCTGCGCGCCCAGGATTACAGGCGCAACATGCGTGGGCTGCTGGCGCTGCCGTTTGAGCGGATATTGTGCTCCCATCAGCCGCATTTGTACGGCCGCGCCATGCTGGAAGCGTTTTTGAACGGATTGACCGATGAAGCGCTGCAGGCCGCCCCGCTGGTGCCGACGGGCAACGGCGAAGGGGTGCGTACCGCCCAGGCGGCGCTGCCGGAAGGGCAGATTTTCGTATTTGATCGGGATAAATTTGAGGGCAAGGGGGAGGCGTGATCATGGAAAAGAGGATCGAAATCCGCCCCGGGGATCGGGCGACGTTTCACAACCACACCCGCATGTGCGTAGGCACGGGGCGGATGGATTTGGCGTTGCATGAAGAATATCAATTGGAACTGCGGGCGGTGCAGGACGCCTGCCATTTTCAGCACATCCGGGGCCACGGGCTGTTCAGCGACCAGATGTCCATTTACCAGGAGCGCACGGATCCCGACGGCAGCAAGCGCGTGGAATACTGCTTTACCTACCTGGACCGGGTGATGGATAGTTACCTAAAGAACGGATTGCGGCCCTTCCTGGAGCTGGGCTTCATGCCCAAGGCCCTGGCGGCAGGGGAGCAGACCCTCTTCTATTGGCAGGCCCACACCACCCCGCCCAAGGAGATGGCCGCCTGGACGGCGCTGGTGCAAGCGACGCTGCGGCACCTGAAAAACCGCTACGGCGAGGACGAGGTATCAGCCTGGCCCTGCGAAATCTGGAATGAGCCCAATCTGCCCGGCTTCTGGGAAAACGCCGACAAGGAAAAATACCTCGCCTTGTACCTGGCCACCGCCCGGGCGGTCAAGGAGGTGCTGCCCCGCATGCGGGTGGGCGGCCCGGCCATCTGTGGCGGGGATGGGTCCCAGCAGTGGATCGACGATTTCCTGGCCTTCTGCCGGGATCAGAACGCGCCGGTGGATTTTGTGACCCGCCACGCCTACATGGGCCAGACGCCGGAGCATAGGGGCCGGTATCTGTATCACCCCATGGGCACGGTGGAGGGATTGATCGCGGAAATGCGCGCCTCCCGGCAGATCATCGACAGCTACCCAACATACAAGGGCATGCCCATGTACATCACCGAATTCAATACCAGCTACAATCCCTTCTGCCCCATTCACGATACCAACTACAACGCCGCCGTCTGCGCGGGGCTGCTGGCCCGGCTGGGGGACGTGGCGGAGGGCTACAGCTATTGGACCTTCGGCGACGTGTTTGAGGAATCGGGGGTCCCGCCCCGGCCCTTCCACGGGGGCTTCGGCCTGATGGCCAATGGGCTGATCACCAAACCGACGCTGTGGGCGTTTTCCTTCTTCGCCGGGCTGCAGGGAGAAGCCGTTTACCGGGATGAAGCGGCGGTGCTGGTGAAGCGAAAGGATGGGGGATACGAGGGCGTACTGTGGAACCTGTGCGAGGAAGATCAAAAAACGCTGGAAATCACGCTGTCAGTGCCCGTCGAAAGCGACGGGGTGGCACTGCTGGAACGGGTGGATTCGGAGCACGGGAATCCCCTGCGGGCCTGGCATCGGATGGGCCAGCCCTACGACCTGACGCAGGAGCAATTGACCTTCCTGCGCCAAGCCGCCCAGCCCTACGCCCAGGCGCTCGACGCCCCGATGCGGGACGGCCGGGCGGAAATTGCCCTGACGCTGCGGGAAAACGACGTGGTGCGCGTGCGCATCTTGCCCGCCCCCCGGCAGACGGATGCCGGCTACGATTACGCCTATTATTGCAAGGATTGAGGATGAGATTATGGATCGTGCATGGGAAAGCAGAAAAGCCTGGCTGGCGGCCCTGAGCGCCCCTGTGCCGGAAGGGGTGAATAACCCGCTGGAGGTGGCCGCGTTTGAGACGGAAACCTATCTGGATGCCGCCCGCACCGGGCGCAGCGTGCGGTTTGTTCCTTATCCCGCCATGAAGGAAAGCTACGAAATCTGCCGGCAGGGCAATGACTTCCAGATCAAGGGCGGCCAGCCGGGGGTGCTGTACGGCGCGTACGCCCTGATCCGGGCGCTGCAGGCGGGGGAGGAGATCCCTGTCGGCGTGCAGAAGCCTTATTATCCTTTGCGGATGCTGAACTGCTGGGACAATATGGACGGCACCATCGAGCGGGGATACGCCGGGCGCTCGATCTGGTTCGAGCAGGGCAGGTTCGATTACGATCCCGCCCGCATCCGGCAGTTGGGGCGCATGCTGGCCAGCGTGGGCATCAACGTGCTGTGCCTGAACAATGTGAACGTGCATCAGCCCGCCCAGCACCTGACCGACGATTTGCTGCCGGAGGTGGAGCGGTTCGCCGCCATCCTGCGGCCCTTTGGCGTCCGGCTGATGCTGTCCATCGATTTTTCCCAGCCCCTGCAGCAGGGGCTGCCCACCGCCGACCCGGAGGATGAGCGCGTGGCCGCCTGGTGGCGGCAGCGGGCCAAGGAGGTCTGGCGCGCCGTGCCCGATCTGGCGGGTTTCCTGGTCAAGGCCGACAGCGAGCATCGCCCCGGCCCCAACGCCTATGGCCGCACCCACGCCCAGGGGGCCAATATGCTGGCCCGGGCCGTCAAGCCCTTTGGTGGCGTGCTGGTGTGGCGGGCGTTTGTATATAACTGCATGCAGGATTGGCGGGATACGAAAACCGATCGGCCCCGGGCGGCGTATGACCTGTACCGGCCCATGGACGGCCAGTTTGACGACAACGTGATCCTGCAAATCAAATACGGCCCCTTCGATTTCCAGGTGCGGGAGCCTGTTTCGCCCCTGCTGTACGCCATGCCGAAAACCCGCCTGGCCATAGAATTCCAATTGGCCCAGGAATATACCGGCCATCAAATTGACCTGTACGCCATGCCGCCCATGTGGCGGGAAATCATGGATCAGACGGGCAAACAGCGGGTGGAGGCCATCGCCGCCGTCAGCAACCTGGGGCGGGATGATAACTGGACCGGCCATCCCTTCGCCGCCTTGAATCTGTTTGCCTTCGGCCTGTTCGCCTGGAATCCGGACGCGGATCCTGAGCGGGTGATCCGGCTGTGGTGCCAAAATACCTACGATTTACCGGCGGAGGAGCGGGAAAAGCTGGTGAGCGTCCTGCTGCGCAGCCGGGCAATTTACGAAAAGTATACGGCGCCCCTGGGCCTGTGCTGGATGGTAAGGCCCGACGGGCATTACGGCCCCAGCCCCTACGGCTATGAATTCCAGGCCTGGGGCACCTACAACCGGGCGGACTGCCGGGGCGTGGGCGTCGACCGCACGGCGGGCGGCACCGGCTACGCTGATCAGTATCCCCCGGAGATCCGGGACAGGTATGCCGATTCAAAAACCTGCCCCGATGAATTGCTGCTGTTTTTCCACCGGCTGCCCTATGATTTTGTCATGCGGGACGAGCGCACCCTGATCCAGCGCATATACGACGATCACTTCGAAGGGGCTGAAGCGGCGGAGGAGATGCAGGAAGCCTTGCGCGGCCTGCCTCTGCCCCCGGAGGATCGGCAGGAAGCGCTGACGCGCATGGAGATGCAGGTGCGCAACGCCCGGGAATGGCGGGATGTGATCAACACCTTTTTCCACCGCTTCAGCGGCATCGACGACAAAAAAGGCCGGAGGATCTACGATTGATCGTCCAGCCAGGCGCTCCGGAAATGCATCCGGGCGCTTTTTTCTTTGCGGGAAACGGTGGATTGGGTGGTGCGCAAGGCGCGGGCGATCTCCTGCTGGCTGCGACCCACCGCCCAGCGCTGGCGGATCAGCCAGCTTTCTTCTGCCTGCATGCGGTCCAGGATATCCCGGATCAGCAGCGCCGTCAGCCAGCTGTCGCCCCGGGGGTCGGGCAGGCTGGACAGCAAAACACCCGTTTCGTCGTATACCGGCGGCTGATCCCGCTCCATCAGCAGCAGCAATTCCTCCGGCCGGATACCGGCGTGCCGGGCCATTTCGGCCATGGTGGGCTCCCGCCCGGCGGTCAGCAGCGTTTCCTGCTGGAATTGCCTCGCTTTTTTCAGCGCCGCCCGGGCGCGCCAGCCCAGGGTGTGGGAAAAGGCCCGGCGCATTTCTCCCAGGATGACGGGTACGGCGTAAGTGGAAAACTGGCAGCCCCCGTCCTCCCGGTAGCGGCGGATGGCCTGCACCAGGCCGATACAGCCCCATTGAAACGCGTCCTCGGAGAAGGAAAAACGCTTCGTCAGCGCCTGCACCAGGGGAATGTGCCGGCGCACCAGGGCGGCCAGTGCGTCCGGGCTGCCCGCCTGGGCCAGGGCATACGCGCCCATCAGGCGCTTCCCAGCCGTTTTTTCATGCGCACGGTGGTGCCCTGGCCGGGGACGGATTCCACCGTAACTTCATCCATGAACGTTTGCATCACCGAAAAGCCCATGCCGGATCGCTCTTTTTCCGGCTGGGTGGTAAAAAAGGGCTGCATGGCCTGGGCGATATCGGCGATGCCCCTGCCCTGATCGATCACCGCGATATCCAGCACCCCGTCCGCGCCCAGGATGGCGGTAACGGTAACCAGGCCCGGCCTGTCCCCATATCCGTGCACGATGGCGTTGGTGACCGCTTCGCTGACCGCCGTTTTGATGTCGGCCAGCACGTCCAGGGTGGGGTTCAACTGCACGGCGAAGGCGCTGACGGCCACCCGGGCAAACCCTTCATTTTCCGGCACGCTGGAAAATTCCATTTTCATTTGGTTGATGGTTTGCATGGCGCTTCCCTCCGTCCGATGATTTGAATGATCTGGTTCATGCCAGACAGGGTAAAAATCCGTTCCACGTGGGCGTTCATATTTTTGACCGCCACCGTTCCGCCCCGCTGGGCCAGGGCCCGGTAACGCCCCAGGATCACCCCGATCCCCGATGAATCCATAAACCGCATGTCCCTTAAATCCAGCACCAGGTGCCGCACGGTGGGGTCCTCAATCAAGCGATCCAATTCCCGCCGGATGCCCTGGGCGCTGCATTGATCCAATTCTCCGGTCACATAGGCCGTCACGGTGTCCCGCCGCCGATCAAATTCCATACGCGCTCCCTCCCGATGATACGTGGGTAGATTATTCATGGAATCACCCTTCCTATCCTGCCTCGAAATTTGACGGTTTATGCAGGAAGGTTAAAAATCGTTCGACAGGGCGGGGGAAAGGGGGCAATTTTTTGTCGAGGGGCTTCACCCAATAAAAAACAAGCCCTGCTTTTTTGCAGGGCCGTACACATAGAAAGAAAGAGAATCCACAGGTTATTTTGAAAGAGGAAGCGCCATCGAAGGCGGCGGAAAGCGGCACGGGAATCGGGATCAAAGGACCTCCGCCAAAATCTCCCGGGCCATGGCGTCGCAGGCGGGCGTGACGGCCAGCACGCCGCTGGCGTCGTCGTAATAGGGCTGGGCGTGGCCCAGGGAATAAAAGCGGCCGCCAGCCTCCGTTACAAGCAAAGATCCCGCCGCAGCGTCCCAGGGGCGGATGCGCAGTTCGTAATACACATCGGCCCGGCCGCAGGCCACGTCGGCCAGATCGAGGGCCGCCGCGCCAACCCGGCGGATATCCCCGGCCCGCAAAAGAAAATCCCGGGCAAAAGCCATGGATTTGGCCGCCAGTTCCGGGTCGTAGGGCGAGGTGCCCATGGCCACCAGGGCGTTTTCCGGCAGGGAGGCGGATACGTGGATGGGTTTCCCGTTGCAGAAAGCGCCCTTGCCCTGTTCGGCGGTGAACATTTCATCGGCGTAGGGATTGTATACCGCGGCCATGACGGGGGCTTTGTTTTTCAGCAGCCCGATGGAAACCGCGCTGGCCCGGCGGTTCCGCATGAAATTCAGCGTGCCGTCGATGGGATCGACCACGAAGGTTGGCGCGTCGGTCAGCGGTTCGTTTTCCTGTTCCTCGGAAAAGAAGCGGGCCTCGGGCAGGGCCTGCAGCAGGGCGGTTTTCAGATAATTCTGCACCGCCACGTCAGCGTCGGTCACGAAATTGAAATGCCCTTCCTTCTGATGCACGGCGGCGTCGTGCGCCCGCAGAACGATGGCGCCCGCTTCCCGGGCGGCGTCGGCAATGGCGTTCAGCATGATCATGATAGTTTCCTTTCGATAAAAAACTGGCGCAAGGCCAGTTTTCGTGGATGTCAGGTCAGATATTTTCGAAAAACGCTTCTCCGTTTTCGTTGCGCAGCACGCCCATCTCGTCAAATTTCAGGTAGGTGGGCTGGCTGCCCATGTATTTCAGGATCTCGTCCAGCCGCACGCTTTCGGTGAAGCTGAGCAGGGTGAAGGCCACGCCGTGCTTCCGGGCGCGGCCGGTGCGGCCGATGCGGTGCAGGTAGTATTCGTTTTCGTTGGGCAGGTCGTAGTTGATCACCGCTTCCACGTCGTCCACGTCGATGCCCCGGGCCGCCACGTCGGTGCACACCAGGATGGGGAATTTGCCCCGCTTGAAGCCGGTCATGACCTGGTTGCGCTTGGATTGGGGGATATCCCCGTGCAGCGCCTCGGTCTGATACCCGGTTTTATTCAGCCGCTCGCTGAGCCGGCGGCACATATCCTTGGTGTTGGTGAAGATCATGATGCGGCCGTACACGTCGGAATCCAGCAGATACAGCAGCTGGTCGTATTTTTCCTCCCGGGTGGTGGGGATCACGTACTGGGTGATCTGGGGCTTGTTTTCCTTGGTGGCGGGGATGGTGATTTCCACGGGATCGTGCTGGTACTTCCAGGAGATGGTCAGCACGTCCTGATTGGTGGTGGCGGAAAACATGACGAATTGCCGCGCGGGGGGCACCGCCTCAATGATCCTGCACACGTCCTTCACAAAGCCCATTTTCAGCATTTCATCCGCTTCGTCGATGACCAGGGTGTGCACGGCGTTCAGCCGCGCGGTGCCCCGCTGCATATGATCCAGCATGCGGCCGGGGGTGGCCACGATGATCTGGGGCTTGCGCTTGAGCTGGTTCAATTGCTTGGAAATGGGCTGGCCCCCGTACAGCACGGCGATGCGAACCTCGGGGATAAAGGCGGCCAGCTTCTGCATTTCTTCGCCGATTTGCAGGGCCAATTCCCGCGTGGGGGCCAGGATCAATTCCTGAATGCGGGTATCGGTGAGGGAAATGTATTCCAGCATGGGGATGCCGAAGGCGCAGGTTTTGCCCGTGCCGGTGGGAGCGATGGCGATCACGTCGTGCCCCTCCATCATGACGGGAATGGTTTTTTCCTGCACGGGGGTGGCCTGGGTAAAGCCCATTTTAGCCACCGCCTTCATGATTTCATCGGATAGATCCAGGTTTTCAAAGCCGGTCAGTTTCATTTCTTTTTCTGCCAAGGGGAATGCTTCCTTTCCTGGGGCGCCTGCCCCAACGGTTCTTTTAAAACGCGTACATTTCAGTATAACATAAACCGCCCGAACCGGTCAACGCTCGGGCGGGGAAAAAACGTCTCAATCCGCGGGAAGATTTTCAAAAAAATCGTTTTTCTTTACGTCCGGGCCTACGGCGGTGTAATACAGGCCGAACAAGCGGTTGTTGTACCACACGCCGTGCTTATCCATGTTGAAGGCGGCCTGCTGGCTGCGGTGCCGGTCAAAGGCCTCCTTGGCCAGCATGATGGGGGTGAAGGGCGTGCCGTTGTTCAGCGGCATATCCCAATCCATGGTGATCTGATTTTCGGCGTACAGGTGGATGTACATTTTTTTCACTTCCCACGCCCCATACTGCTTGACCGAGGCAGGATCGTAGCTTTCATCCTTGCTCAATTTGACCGCCTCCGACCACAGAATGGCGGTGAGCTTGTGCTGGTTGTGGCCGTATTCGCCGTTCAGATCCTGGGTGACGACGACGTCCGGCCGGTACCGGCGTATCAGGCGCACGATGTAGATCCGGGGATCGGCGCCATAATTGTTTTTCCAGATGTTTTCCGTGGCCGACAGGCTGGACACCTTGGCGTCCCGCCAATGCACGAAGATGGGGTGATAGCGCAGCCCCGCCGTCCACATGCCGTCCAGCGCCTCCCGGTAGCGCTCCCGCCCGCCGTTGGTCATATACACCATGGCCACGGCCTTGCCCTTGGCGCAGGCATAGGGCACCGTGCCGCCCAGAAACAGCAGTTCGTCGTCCTGATGGGCGGAAACGGCCATGACGTCCACCTTGTCGGGCAGCGGCTGCCATTCCTGCACCGCGTGCTGGGCGTAGCGCTGGGGGTATACCCGCAGGGTGGTCAAAAAAACGTTTTCCCCTTTGGCGAAGATTTTGACCTTCCGCACGTCTTCCGTCAGGGCCTGGGCGTCGATATAAAAGCCGGTGGACCGGGTTTCGGCGGACAGCAGATTATCCTTTTCGCCGTAAAGCTCCACGGTGAAGGCTTCCGGCGGCTTTCGCCATTCCATGGTGATCAGGCTGGCCTTGGCTTTTTCGGGGATCTCCACCGTCAGGGCCGTTTTGGCGTTGGGCACCTTCCAGCCGGTGGTCAGGCTTTCGCTCAGCACGCCCTGGTTCGATACCGTGCACATCCCGGTCACATGGGCGGGATCGGCGGTGTTGCCCCGCACGGAATACAGGGTGCGGAACAGCACGGTGGTGGTATCGCCGCTGACGCCCTCGATCACCAGCAGCTTGCGCCCGGCGGTGACGCCGGGGGTGGTCAGCTTCTTTTTCAGGGAGGATACCGGGATGGTGTCAGCGGGCTCGGTGATAGGGATCATCAGTGCGCTTTCCACCTTCAAAAGCCGGGCGTTCCAGACGAAGAAATACAGGGCGTTCAGCTTGTTTTCCGACCGGATGGTGCCGGTGAGGGTCAGCGCTTCGGCTTCCGAGCGGCGGGGGATATAATCCTCCAATTTCAGGTCGCTCAGGTGCTCTTCCTTCAGGGGCTTGGAAAGCTCCTGCCCCTTCAGGGCCAGCTTTTTTTGCAGGATATAGCCGGTTTGATTCTGAAAGGATACCCGATAATAATTCCCGCTGTAGCCCAGGATGCGGCAGGTATCGCCCTGCTTGAGGGTGGCGACGGCGGTTTTCCCGCCGGGCTGATCCACGATCCGAACGTTGTTTTCCCCCCGGATCAGGCTGGCCGTCATGCGGAAGGAGATGGTGGACAGATATTCCTCCTCCGCGTGCCCGGGCAGGCAGGAAAGCAGCAGGGTCAGCAGCAATACGATCAGGATAAACCATCGAAATGGGAAACGGCGCACGGTCCGTCACCTGCCTTTTTGTGTGTTGAAATCAGGGAATGTTTTCCATAAAATCGTTTTTCTTCACGTCCGGGCCCACGGCGGAGTAATACAGGCCGAACAGGCGGCAGTCGTAGCGGGTGCTGGTGACCTCCATGGAAAAACCCTTCTGCTGGGAGCGGTGCCGATCGTAGGCCTCCTTCGCCAGGAACATGGGGGTGATCACGCTGCCCGGCTCCAGGGGCTGGTTCCAATCCATGGTGATCTGGTTTTCCTTGTAGCGGTGGGCGTACATTTTCTGGATCTGCCAGGTGCCGTAGGTCTGCACCGATTCGGGATCGTAGGTGGGATCATTGGCCAGGGTGATGGCGTCGGCCATCATTTGGGCGGTGGCCATGTGCTGGGAATGGCCGTATTCCCCGTCGAAGCCGTGGGTCACCACCACGCTGGGCTTGTATTTGCGGATCTGACGCACCAGCTTCATTTGCACGTCGCCGTTGCGGTAATTCCAATCGCCCATGGCGGCCTTCACGCTGCTGGCCTTGAAATTGTGCCAGCCCAGGAAGATGGGGTGATATTTCAGCCCGGCGGCCCACAAGCCGTCCATGGCCTCCTTATAACGGGTGCGGCCGTTGTCGGTGGCGTAAATCACGGCCACCTTGTAGCCCTTGGCGCTGTAGTAGGGGATGGCCCCGCCGAAAAACAGCAGCTCGTCATCGGCGTGGGTGGGGAAAAACAGGATATCCACCTTGCTGGGCAGCGGCTGCCATTCCTGCACTGTCAGGGTGTCGTACTGGGGGCCGTATACCCGCAGGGTGTTGATGGAGCATTTTTCCCCAGTAGCGGTGATGCGCACCCGGCGCACGTCGCTGGTCAGGGGGTAATGGTCGGAATAGAAATTGGTTTTCAGCGTTTCCTTGGAAATCAGGGCGTCCTTGTCGCCAAACAGCTCGATGGTCCAGGTTTGGGGCCGCACCTTCCAATCCATCGTCAGCAGCGATGGCTTCGCCCCGGCGGGGATATCGACGGTCAGGGCCGGCTTGGTTTTGGTGGGGCTCCAAATGGTGCTCAGATCGGTATCGGCCACCGCGTTATTGGAAAAGGTGCATTGGGCGGTGATGCTGGCCGGCTCCTTGGCGTTGCCCCGCAGGGAAAGCACGGTGCGGTACAGGGCGTATTGCTTGCCGCCGGATGAGGCCTGCACCACCACCATTTTCCGCCCGGCCCTGACCCCTTCCAGGTTCAGCTGGGATTGCAGGGATTCGGCGTTGACCGACGTTTTCGCCTCCGGCAGAGAAATGACGTAGGCCTTTTCCGCCTTCATTTGCCTTTCATCCCACAAAAACACATAGAGGGTGTCGATGGGCTTTTCCGTGCGGATGGTGCCCTGCAGCTTGATGCGCTTGGCCATGGACAATTGGGGGATATAATCGGCCAGGGAAAGGCCGGTTTGCTTCATTTCACTGAGGGCTTTGCTGCTGCTTTTTGCCTGCAGGGCAAAGGTATCCTGCCGCACGTAGCCGGTTTGCTTTTCATAGGATACTTTGTAATACTGCCCGCTTTTTCCCAGCACCTTGCAGCTTTTCCCGGCGGGGATGCGATCGATCTCTTTATATTGGGTGCCGCTTTTCTGGTACAGATAGGCCGCCAGGCGGGTTTTGTTGACGGCGTTTAAGGTGAAACTGGCCGGGCAGGTGGTGGTTTCCACCGCCCACCCCGTCAGGGGCAAAAGCAGCAGCAGGGCGGCCAGGCAAAAGAAAACCGGGATGCGCTTCATGGTTTCGTATCCTCCGTGACAAAAACTTTCAGGGCCGGCGCGGCGCGCGCATGGATCATTATAGCATATACCGTGCAAAAAAACCATGGGAAAGAAGGATTTTTGCGGAATTTCATCACAAAATATGATGGTTATCCCGTTGCATTTGCGGCATTTATGGGGTATAATAGACCGGCACGCCGGATAGGCGTTTCTTTGGTGTGGCGCGCCGGAAGAGGTGAGGAAGGCATGGGCGGTTATCTGGCCGTGATGGGCGTTTGCCTGCTGGGCCTGCTCTACTTGTTTTTGACCGCGCCAAACATCTTGCATCCCAAGGCCAGGACCCGGATGCTGGGCGGCTGGCTGTACGCCCACCGGGGGCTACACGGCGGCGATATCCCCGAAAACTCCCTGCCTGCCTTCACCCGGGCGGCGGAAAAGGGCTACGGCATGGAATTGGACGTGCACCTGACGAAGGACGGCCATATGGTGGTGCATCACGACGATTCCCTGCTGCGCTTGTGCGGGGTCAACCGGCGAATCGGGGATATGACGCTTCAGGAGGTGCGCGCCTGCCGCTTCATCGGCACGGATCTTCCCGTGCCCACCCTGGACGAGGCGCTGGATACGGTGCAGGGTAAAACGCCCCTGATCATCGAATTGAAAAGCGCTGGCGACGATTGGAAACGGCTGCCAGAAAAGCTGTACCGCCGGATGCGGGCCTATGCCGGCATCTGGTGCGTGGAATCCTTCGATCCCCGGATGCTGCGCTGGTTCAAGCGGTATGCCGGGCATGTGATCCGGGGGCAATTGGCCTACGATCCCGCCAGATTGCCGGGGGATGATCACCGGGGGTTTCGGTATTGGTGCTGCGCCCGGCTGCTGATGAATTTCCTTTCCCGGCCCGATTTCATTTCCTACGGCTATGAAACGGCGGGCAACCTATCCTTTCGCATGAACCGCTTCCTGTTCGAGCCTGTGCTGGCGGCGTGGACGGTGCGGTCGCAAGAAGACCTTGAAAAGCTGAAGCAGCGTTACCTGATCCAGATTTTTGAAGCCTTCGAGCCATAAATGTTTTTTGTTTCCCATTTTGTGATCCAGGAAGAAAAGGAGATAACCACCATGAGCGAAATGCATGAACACAGCAATAAGACCGTCGTTTCCGCCGAAGGCATGCGGAAAATGGAAGAAAAATTGCAGTACCTGACCACCACCCGCCGCGCCGAAGTGGCCGAGCAGATTTCCATCGCCCGGGGCTTTGGCGATTTGAGTGAAAACGCCGAATACGACGAGGCGAAGAACGAGCAGAGCCGCCTGGAGGCGGAAATCGCCGCCCTGGAAAACGATATCCGCACCGCCATCGTGATCGACGGCGACGTATCCACCGAATCGGTGAACGTGGGCACCACGGTGAAGGTGCTGTTTGTGGAGGATGGGGATGAAGATGAATTCTCCATCGTGGGCGCCCGGGAGGCCGATCCCATGAACAACCGGATCTCCAACGAATCGCCCATCGGCGCGGCCCTGCTGGGCCATAAGGTGGGGGAAACCGTGCAGGTGGACGCGCCGGAAGGCATGTATCCCCTGAAGGTGCTGGAAATCCGCGTGTAAGCGGCAGTATACCAACGAAATGAGGTTATAAACGCATGGCGCAGGATCAGATCAGCTATTCTGAACAGGAACAAATCCGCCGGGACAAGCTGGCCGCCCTTCGGGAGCAGGGCAGCGACCCGTATTTGATCACCCGGTGCGACGTCACCGCCAAAAGCAGCCAGGTAAAGGCGGATTACGACGCTTACGAGGGCAAGGAGGTCACCCTGGCGGGCCGCATGATGGCCCGGAATATCATGGGCAAGGCATCCTTCGCCCGGCTGCTGGACGCCGACGGCACCATCCAGTTCTATATCCGCCGGGACGACGTAGGCGAGGAAAGCTACGCCGCCTTTAAAAAGCTGGATATCGGCGACGTGGTCAGCGTGACCGGCACGGTGTTCAAAACCAAGACCGGCGAAATTTCCGTGCACACCACCGGCTGGACGCTGCTGGCCAAGTGCTTAAAGCCCCTGCCCGAAAAATTCCATGGCCTTACCGATACCGATCTGCGCTATCGCCAGCGGTATCTGGATATGGTGGTGAACCCTGAGGTGCGGGATACCTTCCGTAAGCGCAGCCAGATCATTTCCGCCCTGCGCGCGTTCCTGGAAAGCCGCGGCTTCATGGAGGTGGAAACCCCCGTGCTGCACACCCAGGCGGGCGGCGCGGCGGCCCGGCCCTTCATCACCCACCACAACACCCTGGATATCGATATGTATCTGCGCATCGCCCTGGAATTGCACCTGAAGCGCCTGATCGTGGGCGGCTTCGACCGGGTGTATGAGATCGGAAGGGTGTTCCGCAACGAGGGCATGGATACCAAGCACAACCCTGAATTCACCATGCTGGAATTGTATCAGGCATTTACCGATTTCCACGGCATGATGGATATCACCGAGGATATGTTCCGTTCCGTGGCCCGGGCCGTCAACGGCACCGCCGTGGTGCAGTACGGCGATGTGACCATCGATTTGGAAAAGCCCTTCGCCCGGATGACCATGGTGGAAGCGGTAAAGCAGTATTCCGGCGTGGATTTTGACGCGATCCATACCCTGGAGGAAGCCTGCGCCGCGGCCGACGAGCGGAAGATCCATTACGAAAAGCGCCATCAAAAGGGCGATATCCTGAATCTGTTCTTCGATGAATACGTGGAGGAGCATTTGGTGCAGCCCACCTTCATCTATGGCCATCCCGTCGAGATTTCGCCCCTGGCCAAAAAGATGCCGGGCAATCCCGCGTACACCGAGCGGTTTGAAATCTTCATCCTGGGCCGGGAGCACGGCAACGCCTTCTCCGAGCTCAACGATCCCATCGATCAGCGCCAGCGGTTCGAGGCGCAGGCGGCCCTGAAGGCCCAGGGCGACGACGAGGCTCACGGCGTGGACGAGGATTTCCTCAACGCCCTGGAAATCGGCATGCCGCCCACCGGCGGCCTGGGCGTGGGCGTGGATCGCCTGGTCATGCTGTTGACCGCCACCCCCTCCATCCGGGACGTGCTGCTGTTCCCTACGATGAAGCCCGTCGATTAAAAAGTGTAGGAAAATCAAGGGTTATCGGGCGTCAAGAAGCGAAAACGGATGAATTTACCACAGATTTACCACAGTTGACCAAGAAACACTCTGAAAAGAAGACACTGCCAGATGGTAGTGTTTTTCTTATGTCGTACTTTGAATAAAGATCTGAGTGAAGACGAGGCTTTCTTCAGAGCATGGCATAGTTGAAAAATACTTCTGAACATTGCAGGTTCAGAGACAACACCTCAAATTATACCTTGCATTGCGACGATGTTAATTTACGTTGCTTGCGGCAACGGACCTGCCGGGAGTATCATGACTGCGAAAGGAGGCTTTTGCCATGCTAAGTGAAAACATTAAGACAATCAGAAAAGGAGGCTTTTGCCATGTTAAGTGAAAACATTAAGACAATCAGAAAAGTAAAGGGTCTTTCCCAAGAAGAACTCGCAGTCAAGCTGAATGTGGTTCGGCAAACGATTTCTAAATGGGAGCAAGGCCTGTCTGTTCCGGATTCTGAGTTGCTGCTTGCGCTATCCGAAGCGCTTGAAACTCCCGTCAGCACTTTGCTGGGAGAGGCAGTTACTGAACCGGAGGCTGATGATCTGAAAGCAATATCCCAAAAGTTGGAGGTGATCAACCTTCAGCTTTCAAAGAAGCGACAGTCATGGAGAAAGATCGCTCATGGGCTCTTCATCTCACTGGCGGTTATGACCGTACTCATCACGGCAGTATTATTTTACCTAAACAGCCCTTACTTGGGATGGAATTACAATGACCCTGAAACGGCAGTTCTTGGGACTGCTTTCCATTCCTTTGAATGGGTATTTGTCCGAGTTGCACCGATCGTCCTCATTGGGGCAATTGTTGGAATCATCGCGACGAGGAGGAAAGACAGATGAGAAAAAAGATGAGTACTCTGCTTTTCACACTCCTTGCCATGTTGCTTGCAGTCAGCATGTCCGGCTGCAGTGGGTCAGATGATGCACCGCCGCAGGCAGCGGAAGACGAGATTCTGCTGATAATCCAATTGGATTTGAAAGAAGACATTGGACTGCTGATCCTCGATCAGAACTTGGACGGCGTTGAAAGCAGCGGAGGTATATCGAACGCTGATAAATCCATGCTGAAGCACGATGATGTTTTATACTGGACACTCAACAAACAGGAATATGAGAATCCGGCAGACGCCGTAAATCTGTCTTTTCGCTGCGGAGTCATAACAGAATACTGCGATCCAAACTATGAAAATGACTATCCTGAAGAATATACGGTTCTGCTCGATCCGATTTCTTTCAATGTGGATTTTGGTGAGACTTATCACATAACTATAACTGGGGACAAGGAAAACGGCTACCAGGCGGCATTGGACGAGACTTGATATCGAATGCTACAACCAGGTTGTGCGAAGCCGGTACGAATATCAAGCTCATGCAAGATATCCTTGGTCATCAGGATATATCTGCTACAATGAATATCTATGCCGATGCGACGAAGGAGTTGCGAGAGAAAGTAATCACAGATGGGAAGTTCTCGATGTAAGAGAGTTTCCCATTTTCTTGCCCTATGAGCGAAACGAGGCAAACCTATTGAAAATTGGGCATTCGCGTGCTATGCTTTATAAAGACGGACGAAAAGCATCTGCATACACCAGTACACCAAAAAGAACACCATAACGCAGCTGGTTGCGTAAGGTTATAGGGTATATAGAGATGCTGAGAAAAGACTAAAGTCGGTTTTGTTCAGTCATGGCGGGTTTTGAAGAGTTACAGTGATTACGGGAAACTCGTCCCGACGACGAAGCCCATCGAGTAAAAAAGTGTAGGAAAATCAAGGGTTATCGGGCGTCAAGAAACGAAAACGGATGAATTTACCACAAATATACCACAGCAAACACAAGCCCTCGCTGAAAAAAAGCGAGGGCTTTTAGTTTTTTCTACGCGTTCAGCATCAGTTCATGTTCCCAGAGCGTGGTTCCGAACATGCTTCGCGCATCCAGTCAATCCCCCGATTGCCAGAACAGCGACAGGGTGTCGGCGGCGTCGGGCTGATCCGGGGCGGCGCTGCCAAACAGCAGGCCGGTGATATCATTCCAAAGCCGGCTGGCCCCGGAAGGCGCTTTCGCCCGGGCCACCTGCACCGCCTGCTTGCCCTCCAGCAGCACGCCGTTGTTGAGCAATTCCGCGTTGATGGGAATGATGCGGTAGGTGTATTCCACCCCCAATTGCGCCTTGGTGTCGGTATAATACAGGGTTTCGCCGGCGCTGCCGTACAATTCGTTCAGGATGAAGCATTCGCCGATGGCGTCCCGCTGGATGCGGTACACGCCGGCGTCGGCGGCGGTGATCACCAGGACGGGATTGCCGGATGCGTTATGGGTCACGTAAAAGGAGGAGGGCGTGCGGGGGGCGCTCCACACGTTGGATTGCTTGCGGGGGATATTGCCGGCCAGGAATACCTCGGAATAGGTGTAGGCCTTGGGCGTGGTGGCGGTGGCCAGCATGGGTTCACCCGCCCATTCGATGGATTTGGTATCGATGTTCAGCCACACGATACCGTCGGCCTGCAAAAATTTCGGTTTTTCCTTGCCGTCGTAATAACTGCGGAAGAAGCGGGTGGCCATGGCGGCGGTGTAATCGCCGCCCGATACCCAGGATTGCAGGCGGTGGTTCCGATCCGGATTGTCAAAGCCCATCCACGTGGCGGTGGACAATTGGCTGTTGTAGGCCGCCATCCAGATATCCCGGTTGCCGCCGCCGGTCATGTTGACGGTGCCGGTTTTCCCCGCCACCGGGGTGCCCGCTCCGCTCAATTTGGCCCCGGTGCCGGAGGATGTGACGGTTTGCAGCAAACTGGTCATCAAATACGCGCTTTGCGGGCTCAGCACCCTTTCGCCGCTGACCTCATGCTGATACAGCACGCGTCCCGAGGCGTCCTCGATGCGCTCGATAAAATACGGGGCGTAAAAGACGCCGCCATTGCCGAAGGGGGCGTAGGCCGCCGCCAGCTGCACCGGGGATACGCCGTAGGTCATGGCGCTCAGGGCCAGGGCCAGGTTGGAATCCCGGTCGTCCAATTCGATGCCGGTTTTTTGCAGGTAATTGCGCCCCGCCTCCACGCCGATCTGGTCCAGCAGCGATACCGCCGCCACGTTCAGGCTGTTTTTCAGCGCGGTGCGGATGGTCACGTTGCCGTAATACAGATTGCCGCTGTTCCGGGGGGAATAGGTGCCGAATTTGCGTGGGGTATCGCTGAGCACGCTGGCGGTCATATAGCCGTAGGATTCGATGGCGGGCGCGTACACCGCCAGGGGCTTCAGGGAGGAGCCCGGCTGCCGGCGCAGTTGGGTGGCCCGGTTCAGGCCCCGCTGCACCTGGTAGCGCCTGCCGCCCACGATTGCGCGCACCCCGCCGGTGTTGATATCCACGCTGGCCATGGCCGCCTGGACCTGGGTGCCGTCGGCGGCGTCGGCGGGGAAATTGCCGGCGGTGAGAAAATGGGTGTCCATGATATCCTGCTGCTGGGGATCAAAGGCGGTGTACACGTGGTAGCCGCCGCCCAGCAGCGTTTCCGCCTGCAGGGACAGCAGGCTTTCCGCCTCATCCAGCACCGCGTCCACATACCAGCCGTATTTCATGTCGGCGCTGACCGCCTCGATGGGGGTGATATCCTGTCCCAGGGCCGCCCGGTAGTTTTCCTCCGTCAGCAGATCGTTTTCCCGCATGGTACGCAGGATGTACTGCTGCCGCTGCCGGTTGGCGTCGGGGTGCAGGTGAGGCGCGTAGGATGACGGGGCCTTGATGATGGCCGCCAGCGACGCGCCTTGGGCGACGGTCAATTCCCGGGCGTGCACGCCGAAATAGGCCTGGGCCGCCGCCTCGATGCCGTATGCGCCCCGGCCGAAGTAAATGTAGTTCAAATACATTTCCAGAATCTCGTCCTTGCTGGCCGCCGCCTCCAATTGCAGGGCCAGGTAGATTTCCTCCAGCTTCCGGGCCACGGTTTTCTGGCTGCTCAGGTGGCTCAGCTTCACCAATTGCTGGGTGATGGTGCTGGCCCCTTCGCTGTAATCCCCCGACCGCAGGTTGGCCGCCACCGCCCCGAAAATGCGCACCGGATCAATGCCGATGTGCTGGTAAAACCGCAGGTCCTCCGCCGCTAAAAAGGCGTTGCGCACGTCCGGCGGCACGTCCGTCAGGGGGATGCTGACCCGGTTCTGGCTGCTTTGAATGCGGGCCACGAAAACCCCGTCCTGATCATAAATCGCCCCGGTTTGGGGAATGTGGATGATTTTATCGATGTCCAGCCGCTGCCAGGAGCCCACGTCAAAAACGAAATAAAACGCGGTGGCCGCCGACAGGATCAGCCCCGTGATCATCAGCAGGATCGTACGCTTCCTGTGCCGGCCCACGCCGTCGAGGCGCTTGAGATCACGCAGCCCTTCCTTTTCCTCCAGCTGGTTCAGCTTCCGATCCAGACGGCCAATTTTTCCCTTGCCCACGGCGCGTTTCCTCCCCCTGTCGCTTCTTTGCTTCATTTTTTCCAGGCAGATGCTGGCTTTATCCTGAAAATATCTGGAAAACTGCCGGAAAGTACCATGGACGAAGGAACGATGCGGCCTGTATACTGTGCCTGCACGCAAACGCATATTCTGCGCGCGGCAGGGGAGGGCAGTTCTATGAAACCAAAGCGCTGGCAGGGGATCCTGGTATTCTGCATGATCGGCGTCCTGCTGCTTGGCTACGGCGTAAAAGCCGGACGTCAAACGGAGGAAACGCTTTCCTACGCTGATTTTTGGCAATTGGCTCAGCAGGGGGAAATCGCCTCCGTGGTCATCGGCAGCGGCGTTACCTGGCAAGTGACGATGAAGGATGGCCGGCAGGCGATCACCCCCAACCCCCGGGCGGCGGATGGGAAGGAGCGCCTGCTTCGCCTGGGCGTCGACGTGGCGGAGCGGGAGAACGCGATGCCGGCTTTGGCCGTCGCGGCGCTCTTCATGGTGCTTTTGCTGGCCTTTTTCTCCCGGGGCCGGGGCCGCGGCGCGCTGGGCATGGAAAAATTGGCGGCGGTGCAGCCCGACGAGCGCGTGCCCGCCGTCACGTTCAGCGACGTGGCGGTCAGCGGCGATACGCTGCGCAGCATGCAGGACCTGGTGGATTACCTTCGCTCCCCTGATCAGTTCCGGCGGTACGGCGCGCGCTTTCCCAGGGGTGTGCTGCTCTACGGCCCGCCGGGCACCGGCAAAACGCTGTTGGCGAAGGCGCTGGCGGGGGAGGCCCACACGGCCTTTTTCGCCATGAGCGGGGCGGATTTCGTGCAGGTTTACGTGGGCGTAGGCGCGTCCCGGGTGCGGGAATTATTCCGCAAAGCCAGGAAGGCGGGCGGCGGCGTGATTTTCATTGACGAAATTGACGCCATCGGTAAAAAACGGGACAACGGCAACGACGAGCGGGAGCAGACCCTGAACGCCCTTTTGACGGAAATGAGCGGTTTTTCGGGGCAGGACGGCATCGTCGTTCTGGCTGCCACCAACCGGATCGACACCCTGGACCCCGCCTTGCTGCGGGAGGGGCGCTTTGACCGGCGCATCGAGATCGGCCTGCCCGATTACGACGAGCGGCTGAAGATCCTGCAGGTGCACGCCCGAAACAAGCCCATCGACGATCAGGCCATATCGATGGAGGATTTGGCCCGGCAGACGGCCCTGTTTTCCGGCGCGCAGCTGGAAACGCTGCTCAACGAAGCGGCCATCCGCGCTTTTCGCCGGGGCGGGCAGCGCATCGAAAGCCAGGATATCGAAGGGGCCTTCTGTGCCGTGACGGTGGGGGAGGAGCGCCCGGGCCGAATGACCGAGGCGGAAAAGAAAATCACGGCGTACCACGAAGCGGGCCACGCCGTGGTGACCCGCATGATGCAGCCTGAGGCGCGCTTGACCCGCCTGACGGTGATCCCCTCCTCCCGGGGAGCGGCGGGGTATGCCATGAGCGTGCGGCCCGATCAATTGCTGCACACCCGCAGCCAGCTGCTGGCGATGATCTGCGCCGCCCTGGGCGGCCGGGCGGCGGAGGAAATGCTGCTGGGGAAAAACGACGTGACCACCGGCGCGGCCAGCGATTTAAAGAAAGCGCGAGAAATCGCCGCCGCCATGGCGGGGGATTTCGTCATGGGGGAAACCGGCGACGCCGATCAAGACGCGCGGCTGATTTTTCAGACCGCCTTCGCCCTGACCCGCCAGTGCCTGTCGGAAAACGAAAACGCTTTGCATCGCCTGGCCCGAGCCCTGATGGAAAAGGAAACGCTGCGGGAGGAGGAAATCAATCGGGCGTTCGAATATCAATAATAGAAACGGCCATACCGGATTGATGCGGTATGGCCATCATATTTTATTCTGTAAAAAGAATCAGGTTTCCACCAGCTTCAACAGCTCCATGGGCTCGGCGATCAGATGCTTGGCGCCGCTGGCTACCAATTCCTCCCGGGGACGGAAGCCCCACAGCACGCCCACCGTTTCCATATGGGCGGCGTTGCCGCAGTTCATATCCATGCTGGTATCGCCCACGTACCACAGATCGTCCGCCGTCAGCCCCAATTGGGCGGCGATCAGGTTGGCCCCGGTGGGATCGGGCTTCAGGGGCACGCCCTCCACCCGCCCTCGGATGACGGCGAAGGGCACGTCGGGGAAATAATAAGCCAGCACGCTTTCGGTATCCAGCTGATCTTTATTGGAAAGCACGCATACCTTCAGGCCCTTTTCCGCCAGGCCCAGCAGCATCTCGTTCACACCCTTGTAGGCGTAGCTGTTCACCCGGCAGTTTTTCGCGTAATCCTCCATGTAGGTTTGCAGCACATCCTGCAAATATTCTGTGTGCTCACCCACCGAGCGCTCGGCGATCTTGAACACGCCGTTGCCCACTTTATACTTGTAAGCATCCTCCTCAAAGCCGGGCAGGCCGTATTTGCTCAGCGCCCGATTCATGGCGGCGGAAATATCGGGCAGGGAATTGATCAGCGTGCCATCCAAATCAAAAATAACACCTTGTTTCATGCAGTCATTCACCTCTTTAGCGCCTATTATATCACAAGAATGCAGAAGATGCAAGATGGGCATGATACACCGGGAGGGATGCGCAATGAGAAAGACGCGGATTTTTTTGTTGGCCGCGGCGCTGATGGCCGCCGCCGTGCTGCTGACCACCATGCCCCGGGCCCAGGCGCCGGAGGAAACGCCCCGCCTGGCCCGGGCGGAAACCTTGGCCCCGGACGCTCCTGCGGACAGCACCGCCGTTCGGGCGGCGGCGGGCTGCGCTGTGACGCAGACGATGCAGTTTTCCCGCTGCGGCCACAGCGTGACGCGGCGGGTGCAGGCCCCGGAAAGGGTGGTCGGCGCGGACTTCGCCGCCGCGCAAATGTATTACGATGTGTGGACGATTACCTCCTTCGGGGCGGACAGCATCGCGATGAGCCGGGAGATCGATTTGTTTTGCCCCATGCACCGGGTGCTGGGCTGCAGTGAGGCGGGGGAAATCGTGGTCAGCCGCAACGTATACGGCGACGGCATGGCCATCGAAAAAACCTATCCCGGCGTGACGCTGAGCGATTTTGACCCCGACACCCAGGAGGCATTGCGCCTGGGCCTGGGCTTTGACACCACGGCCGAGGCCGACGCCTGGGTGGCCGCGCATTGACAGGCGGGGTAAAAACAGATATAATTTCCCTGTTGATTTTTCAGCAGGGAGGATACCATGCCACAACGAAAAACCCGCCGGAAACAAAGATCGCCCTATTTGTTCATGGCGCTCGCGGTGATTTTGCTGGTGGTGGGGCTGGTGATCGGCAGCCGGGCGATGAACGCCTGGAACGCCTATACCGCGGCCGCCGCCGTCACGCCCACCCCGTCGCCCACCGTGCGGCCCATCGCGGTGACCCAGGCCCCCGATCTGGTTACCTTTACGCCGCCGCCCACCGCCACGCCCGGCCCCCTCAGCAGCGGCGCTTCGGGCGAACGGGTGACCCAACTGCAGCAGCGGCTGAAGGAATTGGGGTTCTATCAGGGCAGTGTCGACGGTCAGTTTGGCAGCGGCACCAAAAGCGCGGTGCGGGCCTTCCAGAAGCAGCACGGCCTGGATGACGACGGCATCGCCGGGGCGAAAACGCTGGCGGTCCTGTATTCCGATCAGGCGGCGGCTTACCAGCCCACCCCCACCCCCAAGGTGGATGACACGCTGGCGGGGGATATCCCCCTGCTGGTGAATAAATGGAACAAATTGCCCGATGATTTCGTGCCCGCCGATCTGGTGACCATCCGGGATGTGGCGGGGGATCTGCTGCAATACGATGATAAGACCTTTCAGGGCGTGCGGGAGGCGGTGGACGCGCTGGTGCGCATGATCCAGGCCGCCAAGGCCGACGGCATCACCCCCTGGAAGGTGGGCGGGGCCTACCGCACCATCAAGGATCAGCAGCGGATCTTCAACAACCGGGTCAGCCGTTATATGCAGAACGACAGCGAACTGACCCGCAGCCAGGCTATTTCCCGCACCCGGCTCACCGTGGCCGATCCAGGCTGCAGCGAGCACCATACCGGCCTGGCCTTCGACCTGAACGTGCCCAACACCGAGGCGTTTGTGGATACCGCCCAGTATCTGTGGCTCAATGCGCATTGCTGGGATTACGGGTTCATCATGCGGTATACCGACGAGAAAGAAGATATTACCGGCATCATCGGCGAGGAATGGCACGTGCGGTACGTGGGCATCGACCACGCCCACAAGATGCGGGAGCTGGATTATTGCCTGGAAGAATACGTGGAATATTTGAAACAGCAGCTATCCAATAATTAAGTTACGCGACGATGCGGCGTGTAAACGCGCTGCATCGTTTTTTTGAAAACAGACGGGAAGGAACAGGCGGAACAGCAGGCGGCGGTTTGCCTGTTCGCCGCGGGAACTGATCCCGCCTTGATTTCATAAAACAACGCAAAAAACTTTGAAAAACAAAGAAAAAACACTTGCCAAGAAAAGGGGCCTTGTGTTATAATCTGCTGGATCACGCATGCGGGCGGATTTGTTTGCCTGTGCCGGAAACGGTGGCAAGCAAAGATGAACCCCGCAGAGGATACAACAAAAACAGAGGGGGAACCCCAAATGGCAGTCATCTCTATGAAGCACCTGCTGGAAGACGGCGTGCACTTCGGTCATCAGACCCGCCGGTGGAACCCCAAAATGGCCCCCTACATCTTCACCGAACGCAACGGCATCTACATCATCGACCTGCAGAAGACCGTTCGCAAGATCGACGAAGCCTACATGTTCATCCGTAACCTGGCCATGGAAGGCAAGACCGTCCTGTTCGTGGGCACCAAGAAGCAGGCCCAGGAAAGCATTGATAGCGAAGCCAAGCGCTGCAACATTTTCTATGCGAACAACCGCTGGCTGGGCGGCATGCTGACCAACTTCAAACCCATCAAGACCCGCGTGGAGCGCCTGAACGCCATCGATAAGATGGAAGCCGCCGGCCAGTTCGAAGTGCTGCCCAAGAAGGAAGTTATCAAGCTGCAGCATGAGCGCGAAAAGCTGGAAAACAACCTGGGCGGTATCCGCGAAATGAAGAGCCTGCCCGGCGCCCTGTTCGTGGTCGACCCCCGGAAAGAGCATATCGCCGTGGCTGAAGCCCGCACCCTGGGCATCCCGATCGTGGCCATCGTGGACACCAACTGCGATCCCGACGAAGTGGATTATGTGATCCCCGGCAACGACGACGCCATCCGCGCCGTGAAGCTGATTGCCGGCAAGCTGGCCGACGCCGTGCTGGAAGGCAAGCAGGGCGAGCAGAGCGAAGCGGAAGCTGAAGCCCCCGCCGCTGCCGCCGAATAATTTTCCCATCCCAAACCGCATATAAGAGGAGGTCATTCCCATGGCTGAAATTACTGCTGCAATGGTAAAGGAACTGCGTGAACGCACCCAGGCCGGCATGATGGACTGCAAAAAGGCCCTGGTGGAAAAGAACGGCGATATGGACGAAGCTGTGGCCTATCTGCGTGAAAAGGGCCTGGCTGCCCCCGCCAAGAAGGCCGGCCGCGTGGCCGCCGAGGGCGCCGTGGAAAGCTACATCCACATGGGCGGCAAGATCGGCGTGCTGGTGGAAGTGAATTGCGAAA
>JAFUXH010000100.1 GCA_017470945.1 Clostridia bacterium
AGCTGGGCCGGGAAACCGTATCCGCCTACGCCGCCGCCAAGGGCGGGCTGAAGATGCTGACCCGCAACATCTGCTCCGAATACGGCGAATACAACATCCAGTGCAACGGCATCGGCCCCGGCTACATCGCCACGCCCCAAACCGCGCCACTGCGGGAGCGTCAGCCCGACGGAAGCCGCCACCCCTTCGATCAGTTCATCATCGCCAAAACCCCCGCGGCCCGCTGGGGCGAAGCCACCGATCTGCAGGGCCCGGCCGTGTTCCTGGCGTCCGACGCTTCCAATTTCGTCAACGGCCACGTGCTGTATGTGGATGGCGGCATCCTGGCTTACATCGGCAAGCAGCCCTGACGTGAAGCACCGGAGGGACATGCGATGGCTTATCTGCCCCGGGACCCAGCCATGCTGCTGAGCCTGATCAACATGAAGCTGCGGGATTTTTACCCGTCCCTGACCGCCCTGTGCGACGATCTGGACGCCGATCCGCAGGAAATCACCCAGATCCTGAACGCGGCGGGCTACCGCTACGACGCGGATCAGAACGCCTTTGTGAACGAATAATATCAATCAGCGAAATAGGCCCGCGATTGTCGTTGCGGCAGCCGCGGGCCTTTTTTTGAAGTTTGGATGGTTGTCTGGCATGCGTATCCATGCTATATTTGTCCGGAACGATCCATCAGGAACGAGGGGATGAAACGTGGTAGAGCTGAAAGCAATCGCGGAGGATAATTTCCTGGACGCTTTTCACCTGGAGCTGGCGCCGGGGCAGGAGGAATTTGTGTCGCACCCGATCCGCAGCCTGGCGCAGGCGTACGTGTATAGGGAGCAGTGCCAGCCGTTTGGGATCTATGCGGAGGGAAGGATGGTCGGGTACGTCATGGTGATCTATGACGACGCCGTTCCCGAGTATGATATCTGGCACATGATGATCGACGCATCCATGCAGGGGCGCGGCTACGGCAGCGCCGCCCTGGACCGGGTGATCGACTATATCCGAACGAAGCCGTTGGGCGATTCGGGCCGGGTGGCCCTGACCTGCAACAAAAATAATCCGATTGCCAGAAGGCTGTATGAAAGCAAGGGCTTTCAAGCGACCGGGGTGGAGGATGAGGACGAGATCGAGCTTGCAATGATGGTCGAGTGACACCCTTCGCACATGCATGCAAAAAGCGCGCGGACACACCGCGCGCTCAGGTTGTCGAAAAAGTATTTTCGACAACCTGCGAATCAAAGTGGAATCAGGATTCCGCTTTGATTCGGAACATCCATTTCCTGCAAAAATGGGTTTTCGACCTCTATGGAGGCCAAAAACCCGATTTTCGCGGTCGGAAATGGATAGCGGAAGCGGCTTTCAGCCGAACCTCGCAATTCGGCATTGTCGCCCAGGGATCAGCGCAAGCGCAGCCCCCTGGGCTCTGTGCCTCATTGGGCCTTCATCTGCCTGTATCCGCCACAGGCGGCGGCAGATTCCGGCCCTCGGCGACGTACACGCCGCCGCCTGCGGAATGAAATCGAAGGGGCTACGACCCCTTCGATGCATCCCGGGTTTTTCGACAGTCTGAGCGCGCAAAAAAACTGCGCGCTTTGATTTTTACTTGCTTTCCTCTTTCTTCAGGGGGATCCAAATGTAGCTTTCGTAATCCTCGGGGTTCTCGGTGGGCGGGCCGTACACCTCCAGGGAGTAATTGCCCACCAGGGAATAGCCCTTCAGCGTGGGCAGCCATTCGGACCAGATTTGCGTATTCACGCTTTGCAGGCTGCCGGGCAGCGGGCCCTTGCATTTGAATTGCGCCCATAGCCCGCCGGGGATCACGGCGGTTTCGATGCCGTCCGGGATATCCAGCCACGGCAGGTACACGTCGGCGATCCAGTAGTCGAAATCCTTCCCGTTCGAATCCATGCACACGCCGAACATGCCTTTCAGGCCCTTCATGTCCGCCGTCCATTCTTTCCAGAACAGGGGGATCTCCTGATAGCTCGTGTCGGAATTGAACGGGCGCTTCACGCCCATGATGGTGAACGGCGCTTTTTCCACGATGCGATAATCCAGCATTTTTCCACCCTCCAACGATATTTTGATGTGCAAGGGAGCGAAGGAACGAAGCGGCGCGCCGGCCTCCCGGGCCTTGGATGGAGAAATGCCGTGAAACCGCTGGAAGGCTTTCGCGAAGCTGTCCGGCGAATCATAGCCGTATTCCAAGGCGACGTCAATGACCCTTTTTCCGGTGCCGCACAGCTCCTGGGCGGCCAGGGTCATGCGCCGGGCGCGAACGTATTCGCCCACCGTCATGCCGCACAGCACGCCAAAGATCCGCTGATAGTAGAACGGCGAAAGCGCCGCGATCCCGGCGATGGAATCAATGTCCAGCGCATCGTTCAGATGGGCCTCGATGAAATCGATGGACCGCTGAAAGCTCTCGATCCAGCTTTGCATGCCGCTCCCTCCCTCTCCTTGCGTTCACAGTATACCGGCAGAAGGAGCGCTCTGTCCCGACATCCTGTGCGCTCATGGCGCGGGTGCCACCCGTCGGGGCCTGAACCGCAGGGGGGAATCAGAAGCTGGAAATGCCGTGGGCGTTCACCATGGCGTCCAGCCGGACGCCGGCCTTGCACAGGGGGCAATCGTGGCTGCTGGTGCTGATGTAATCCGCCAGCACGTTTTTGGTGTCGAATATGGAGGTGACGGGGAAGCCCTCGCACTCATCCACGCAGGTGAAAATGGCGCACAGCCCCACGGGGATGCCGTTGTAATAGCGCACGGCCTCCACGGCGGCCTGGGCGGTGTATCCGGTGGTGACCGACGCGGCCAGCACCAGCACGTGCTTGCCCACGATCATGGGGGCGGAATTATCCCGGAAGATCAATTGGCTGCCGGAGGTATGCTCCGGCGTGACCACGTAAATGGTGCGGTGGGCGTTCATATTCATGAAGCCCGCCTTGGTCAGTTCGCTGGCCATGCACGCGCCGATCACCTCGGTGCCGTCCAGGCACAGGATGGAATCGATGATGGTGGAGGGGCGGAAGCGGGCTGAAAGCTCAATGGCCGCCTCCCGGGCCTCGGACAGGCGATGCTTGGTCAGCGTCAGGTCGATATAATAGTTGATGTGGCTGTGGCTGGTGGCGAAATGCCCCCGGGCCACGCGCAGCGGCAGGTTGGATGATGCGGTGGGGTACTCGATCAATTGGATCGCCATGAAATCAACTCCTTTGCTGGGGATATGCTTCTTCGGTACATTTCATCATAACAAATTTGCCCGCCGATGTCAAATGCTGCTTTCCGGGGCGGCGGTATCGCCGGATCGCAGCTGCCAGAAGGCGATGGCGGCGGCAGCGGCCACGTTCAGCGAATCGATGCCCGCCGCCATGGGGATCTTGGCGATGTGATCGCATTGGCGGATGGTTTCCTCCGCCAGGCCGGTATCCTCAGTGCCCAGGAAAATGGCCAGGCGCTCCGCGGCGGCCAAACGGGGATCATCGATCGTAAGGCAATCCTTCATCAGGGCCAGGCCCACGGTGGCAAAGTCCAGGCGCTTCAGGAGGGGAAAGGCCTCGTCCGGCCCCAGGCGGGCCCAGGGCACCTGAAAAACGGAGCCCATGCACACCCGCACGGAGCGCCGGTGCAAGGGATCGCAGCAGGTGGGGGAGAGCAGAACGGCCCCGGCCCCCAGCGCCGCGGCGGAGCGGAAAATGGCCCCCACGTTGGAAGGCTCGGTGATCCCTTCCAGCACCGCCGTCCGGCGAACGCCCCGCAGCGCTTCCTCCGCCGTCAGCGGCCGGGGCCGGCGCATGGCGCACAGCACCCAGGAGCGCTGCAATTTGAATCCCGTCAGGGCGGAAAGCACCTCGTCCGCCGCCGTGTATACCGGCACGTCGCCGCAGCGGCGCAGGATCTCCGCCCCCGGCCCGTCGATCATTTTCCGGCGGATCAGCACCGATACCGGCTCATACCCCGCCTGCAGGGCGGATAAAACCACCTTGGGCCCCTCGGCGATAAAGATGCCTTTTTCCGGCTCCTGCTTGCTGCGCAGCTGCGCGTCGGTCAAATGATAAAATAGCCCCGGCCCCGGGCCCTGAAGATCGGTCAGCTCCATCAGCCGCATCCGGCGCACCCCGTTTCTTTCCTATGTTTCGCGCTTGTATTATAATCGAATCCCGGCCCTTTGGCAACCGTCCGGCTTGCAATCGGGGCCCTGATCCTGTATAATGAACGCAGCTTTTGATCAGAAAGGAAGCGGCTGATATGCAAGTACAGGATCGATTTTTAACGTATGTGGCCATGGATACCACCAGCGACGAAACCAGCGAAACCTGCCCCTCCACCCAACGGCAGTGGGCCCTGGCCCGCCGCCTGGAGCAGGAAATGAAGGGCCTGGGCATGGCCGGGGTGCGGCTGGACGAGCACGCCTACGTGTACGGCTTCATTCCCGCCACCGACGATTCCCTGCCCGCCATCGGCCTGATCGCCCACATGGATACGGTGGACGCGGTGCCCGGATCGCCCATCCATCCCCGGGTGATCCGCTATACCGGCGGCGATATCACGCTGAACCAGGAAAAAGGCATCGTGATGCGGGAAAAGGATTTTGAGTGCCTGCAAAAGGATCGGGGGAACGATTTGATCGTCACCGACGGCACCACCCTGCTGGGGGCGGATGATAAGGCCGGCGTGGCGGAAATCATGACGCTGTGCGAATACGTGATGGCCCACCCGGAGGAAAAGCACGGGAAAATCTGCATCGGGTTCACCCCCGACGAGGAAATCGGCCGGGGGGCCGACCTGTTCGACGTGCCGGGCTTCGGGGCGGATTTTGCCTACACCGTGGACGGCGGCGCGGCGGACGAGATCGAATATGAAAATTTCAATGCCGCCTCGGCCCGGGTGGTGATCAACGGCTTTTCCATTCATCCCGGCAGCGCCAAGAACAAAATGATCAACGCTTCCCGCCTGGCCATGGAATTCCACGCCATGCTGCCCGCTCACGAAATTCCCGAATGCACCGAAGGCTACGAGGGCTTTTACCATTTGAACCACATGGAGGGTGTTGAGCAGCGGGCCCAATTGCAATACATCATCCGGGATCACGACAGGGAAAAATTCCAGCAGAAGAAGGCACGGATGGAAAAAATCGCCGCGTACATGAACGAAAAATACGGCGACGGCACCATCGACCTGACCCTGCGGGACAGCTACTACAACATGAAAGAAAAGGTGCAGGAAAAGCCCGAGGTGGTGGCGCGGGCCCAGGCGGCCATCCGCGCCTGCGGGATGGAGCCCAAATCCGTGCCCATCCGGGGCGGCACCGATGGGGCGCGCCTGTCCTTCATGGGGCTGACCTGCCCCAACCTGGGCACCGGCGGCCGCAACTGCCACGGCATTTTTGAGTACGCCGTGGTGCAGGAAATGGAAACGATGGTGGAGGTGCTGAAAAAGCTGGTGCTGGCGTAAGGCGTGCGTTGGGTGATCACATTGCTTCATCCTGTTTTAAGAAAAGTGAATCACAAAAAAGAACACTTCCGTCATCCCGAGTGAAGCGGAGCCAGAGGCGAAGCGGAATCGAGGGATCTGAAAGCCGGCTGGATCAGCCGCGCCAGATCCCTCCACTTCATTTCGCCTCCGGCTCCATTTCGGTCGGGATGACAGCGTTTGTTGTCCGGCAGTTTGCTGCGATTCAATAAATTCAGAAAAACCACATGTTGATCAGGAATCAACAGTGGCTTTCTCGGAAGGGGGTGTGGGGCGAACCGCTTGAAGGAGCAAACCCTTGTGGGCTTGCGACGCGGAAACGCTCAAGCAATATGTGCGTAAAAGCGCGGGCAAGCGCAGCGCAGGCCGTGCGGTGCAATGTCAAAGAGAGGTTCCCCCACACCTTTTATCATAGCTTCATATAGGCTCTTCCGTTTCCTCCGGCGGATCCTCCACCCCTACCGCCGCGGCCAGGGCCTTTTCCACCAGGGCCATTTTTTCGTTTGTCAAGCGGCCCAGCCGCCGGGTCAGCCGGGATTTTTCCAGGGTGCGCACCTGCTCGCACAGGATCACCGACGGCCTGCGGATGCCGCCTTGGGGCGGCAACAGGGGCACGTGGGTGCGCAGGGGCGCTTTGCCGGTTTTGCTGGTCAGGGGCAGGATGATCACGGTGGGGCTGAAGCGGTTGCCCAGGTCGTTCTGAATGATCAGCACCGGGCGCACGCCCCCCTGCTCCGAGCCGACCACGGGATCCAGATTCGCAAAATATATGTCACCACGTTTCACGTGTGTTCACGCTCCGTCGGCGACAGCCAACGGGCGGCCGCCGCCGCTGATGGCAGGAAAAGAAGCAAGATTTCTTTCCTGCTATCATGGTATGCGGAAGCAGCCGGTGGGTGCGCGCCAAGAAACGAGGCACGGCCTTTTTCGGGCTTGCATCGGCGCTATTTGGCGTCGATCAGCCCCGCCTGCCTGAGGCCCTGGGCCACCGCGTTTGCGCGGGGTCGTACGCGGCGGCGGTAGAATCGCCGCGGAGAAAGATATTTACAGGCGGCTTTCCTTTCACGCGGGCAGGGTTTGGGCGATCTTTTCCAGGTGCAGCCGGGCGCTTTCGGCGTTTTCGGGCAGGGTATCCTCCAGCGTCATGGGCAAATCGTTCTTTTTCGCCAGGGCGAGCAGCTTTTCAAAGCGCATGCTTCCCGTGCCGCAGGCCTGGGAATGGATGCCGCCATCCGGCAGCACCGTGAAATCCTTCATGTGCAGCACGCGCACCCGGTCGCCCAGGCGGCGGATGGCATCCTCCGTCAGGGCGTCGGCCTGGCCGTCGCAGCCCGGGCCGATCAGGTTGACGGCGTCCAGGATGAT
Organism: Clostridia bacterium; assembly: GCA_017470945.1. Taxonomy (GTDB): domain Bacteria; phylum Bacillota; class Clostridia; order Christensenellales; family Aristaeellaceae; genus RUG563. Next base: position 6,829 of record JAFUXH010000100.1, read on the forward strand.
CTGCAAATGATCGGAGGGTATGGCTTCCAGCATCCGTTCCGCCCGCTCCGGGGTGGAGATGATGTGGTGATACACCATTTCCACGGCCAGGATGGCGTCCGTTTCCTCGGCGCAGCGCACCACGGGGCGCAAGCTGTCCACAAACAGCTGGAATGCCTCCTCGCTGCGGGCGGGCGGCTGGGAAAAGCGCGATTCCGGGTTGGCGTAGGTTTCGGTGCCCACCACCCGTGCGCCGATCCACGGGGCGGCGCGCAGGTGGGCCTGGTAAATCGCCTGGGTATGGGCCCGCCGCTCGGCGTTGGGATCCGCCAAATTGAGGTAGCAGCCCAGCACGGCGCATTCCATGCCGGTGTCCGTCAGCGCCTGCCTGACCTGGGCGGCCACCTCGGGCGTGAGCTGCCGGGGCGCGTCGGGCATGGAGAAGCCCTCCAGCGTCATGCCCAACGCGATGTGGGCGCAGGTGAAGCCCTGGGCCCGGGCGAAGCCCAGCCGTTCCCGCAGGGTGCCGGGGGCCGTGTCGTGCAGCCGAATGCCGATATTCATGTGCCGATCTCCTTTTTTATGGGACGCGCGAAACGCCGTTACGCGCCTTCCTCCTTCAAATAGGCCGCGCAAACCGGGTACTGCCGCATTTCGCGCACCACCAGCTTGCAGATCTCGTTGGCCCCGTAGGCGTTGAAATGGGTTTTGTCGTCATGCCCGTCGGGAAAATCAGGGTTCTCGCCGGGGGCCAGGCGCACGAACAATTCCGCCGTTTTTTCCTCCCCCAGGGCCAGGTACAGCGCCCGGCTGTCCTTTTTCAGGTCGCACAGGGGCACCTTCTTTTCCCCGGCCAGCTGTCGGATGGCCAAGGGATATTCGCCGTGGGTGTACAGCATGCTGCCGCCGCCCACGAAGAACCGGCGGGAAACCGGGGTCAGCAGCACCGGCTGAGCGCCTCGGTCAAGGGCTGCCTGGCAGTAAAACCACAATGACTGCTTGAAGGTGCTGCCCGGGTCGGTGTGGCGCTCGTCGTCTTTTTCGTCGTTGTGGCCGAACTGGATCAGCAGCAGATCCCCCGCCGCCATTTCCCGTTCCGCCGGGGCGAACAGCCCTTCCGCCCGGAAGCTTAAGCTGCTGCGCCCGCTCAGGGCGATGTTGCGAACCGTCACGCCCTCCCTTACATACTGCGGCAGGGCCCAGCCCCACCCCCGGAAGGGGGGCTTGTTATCCTCCACCGTGGAATCGCCAATGATCCAAATTACAGGCATATGTCACCACTCCTTCCAGACCTGATGCAGGTCGATTATGCATACCTGGCCCACGCCGTTTTTATCGGGGTTGGAAAACAGGACCCGATCGGCGCATTGCCGTTTGTGATCCCGGCTGAAGCAGGGACCCGGCTTTATCATGGCCATTTTGACGCCGTTGGACGCCCGAACCTCATGGGGGATCCACTCGCTGGGGCGCTCTACGCAGAAGGGCCGCGCATAGCGCGCCTTCACGCCGAACATCCAGGCGCGCTGGAAAGCGCCGCCTTCGGTTTATCGCCGATAGGCTTTTCCCAGTCGGCGGCGAAGCCCCGGAAGGAATCATCGGTGCTCCGCTCGATTGCGCCCGCTTCCGCGTTGGCCCGGCAGCAGCCGCCGTCGGTCCGCCCCCTCCAATTGCCGCTTCAAAAAAAGAAATACCGGCCGTCGGTGGAAAAGTTTTCACAGGCGACATGCAGCTTGGCGTTGCGTTCCGGCCCCTGGGCGCAGCGGTGCACCGCGTGGGCCGTGATGGCGTCGCGGTCAATTTCCTTGGCGGAATTCTTCTTTTTTTACAGCCCAACGCATTGCCCGGCGGGGATGCGGCGGGCGGGCTGATCGTTGACGGAAATCCAGCAATCCCGGGCGTTGGGGTTGAAAACAAAGCTGTTGTCCGCCGCGAACTGCAGGCGTTTATAATCATCCAAACAATCCAGAAGCTGAATGTTGGTGCAGTACCAGATATCCTCCTTGCCGCCCATCATGCGGCAGAAATCTTCGATCAGATCCCAGTTGCCTTTATCGTCGAATTCATAGCTGTGGCCCCACACGTACATCAAATATAAGTATTGTTTTTTGTAAAGGGCCAGGAATTGCTCCCCCAGCTCCAGCAGCCGGTGGTTATGATGGCAGGTGGCCTGCCAGCGGTAGGGGTTTTCGGGCAGGGCAAAGCCGTCCGACGAGCCCACCACCCGGGAATAGCGGATGCCCAGGCCCGGCAGCAACGCCTCGATCTCCGGGCTCAAGGAGCCGTTGGGATAGCTGAGGCCCCGCACGGGGTAGCCGGTGTGTGCCTCCAGGAAGATCCTGTCGGCCAGCACCTCGTGGGCCACCTCCGGCAGGGGGCAGCGGGCGATGGTGGGGTGGGTCACGGTGTGGCAGGCCACCTCGTGGCCCGCGTACAGGGTGGGGATTTCTTTCGGCGTCACCCGATCGGCCCGGTCAAACAGGCCGCTGTTCAGGTGAAAGGTGCCCTTGATGCCGTATCGGTTGAAGATATCGATCAGCCGCCGGTCCTGGGTGCGGCCGTCGTCGTAGCTCATGGTCAGCGCCTTATGCTTTCCGCCGGGAAAGCAGCAATACACTTTGTTCATCGGTGCCTCCGCAGAAGGAGAGCCTGCCGATTTTGCGCGGCAGCCCCGGTTGATCTTGAGGGGTGCGTTTATTGGCCGGGCGCGGCGTGATAAGCGGCGCTGTATGCTTCGATTGGAACCCAGCCTTCGCCAGCACCTGCGGCCTGTGCCGCGCAGCGCTTTTCTTTCCGCCGCTGGGTGCCTATGCGCCATCCGTCTTTCTTTGCCCGTTCCCCGCCGGCGCGCCCGTTACGCCCGGATCATCAGTTCCGTCAGCATCAGGAAGGTCAGCCCCTGGCCGTAAGCCGTGGGGGTGACGATGATATCCTTATAGTGCTGCAAAGTGTGGCCCATGCCGGTGCCGCCGCTGACGCCCTGCACCGCGCCGGTTTCGTCGATTTGATCCAGCACCGCTTCGGCCGACAGCATGCCCATCTGCTGGTAGGGCTCCTGGGGCAGCCAGCCAAGGCGCACGCCCTTCAAAACGCCGTACGCGATGGCGGCGGTGGCGCTGGTTTCGCAGTAGGTTTCCTCCACGTTGATCAGGGTGGTGTAGAGTCCGTTGACCCGCTGATATTTCCACAGCGCCAGCACCTGGTCCAGCCAGGCGGCGTGGATCATGCGCATGGCGGCGTTCTGGCGCTTGGTGATATCGTAAAGCTCCACCGCGGCGGCGGTGAACCAGGCGTTGCCCCGGGCCCAGTAGGCCTCGGCGAAGTTGTGCCGCCGGTCAAACGTCCAGCCGTGGTAGAACAGGCCGCTGACCTTGTTCTGCAGATAGCGGATGTGCATCAGGAATTGGTATTCCGCTTCCTCGATCAGCTCCGGCCGGTCCAGCACCACGCCGGCCTTGGCCAGGAACAGGCACACCATAAACAGCGTGTCGCACCACAATTGCTGGTAGTGCTTGTTCCACACCGTGCAGTGCTGCAGGCCCTCGTATTCCGTGCGGGGCATTTCCTTCATTACCCAGTCGATCCAGCTGTCGATCACCGGCAGATAGTCCGGGTTCTTCGTTTCGTCGTACAGGCAGGTCAGCGTCAGCACGGGGGCCACGGTGTTCACGTTGCGGTGGGGCTGGGCCTCCCTGTGCAGCATATCGTCGTACCAGCCCGTCAGGTAATCCAGGATGCTCCTGTCGCCGCTTTGCTGGTAGGTTTTATAGATGCCATACAGCGCCACGCCGGTGGGCCATTCCCAGTTGTTCATGGTCAAATGCCCCCGGGAGGGGTCGTTGCCGTCGGCCCGCTGGAGCATGCCCAGCACCCGATTTGCCGTTTGGCGATAGTCTTCCCGCATGAATGCTCACCCGCCTATTGTTTTTATCATGTGAATGTTAGCGCTTACATTATAATATTTTTCCATTCCGTCTGTCAATATAATTTTATCATTTCTGTTTCTCTTGCGTGTGGCCGGCGGATGGGGTATAATGATAGCGCTTACATATCGAATCGAATGAAAGGCCGTTGAGGCGGGGGAGGGAGGAAGCCGATGGGCCGCGATAACGCCACGATTTACGACGTCGCCATGGACGCCGGGGTGTCCATTGCCACGGTATCCCGCGTGCTGCGGGGGGAGGCCAACGTGTCGCCGGCCACCCGGGAAAAGGTGCAGCAGGCCATTGCGCGCCGCCATTACCGCCCCAGCTCCATCGCCCGGGGGCTGACCAGCAAAACCACCCATTCCCTGGGCATCATCCTGCCCAAATTGCTGAACCCCCATTACGCCATGATTTTTACCGGCGCGCAGGAGGAGGCCCGCAAGCTGGGCTATTCCATGAGCCTGTTTCCCTGGTCCAGCCTGGATACCGACGCCTACAACCCGGCGGCCATGCTGACGGAGCGGAGGCTGGACGGGGTGATCGTGTGCGTGGAATATTTGCCCCCTGATCACGACGAATTGGTGCACGCCGCCCTGCAGGCCCTGCGGCGCTTCATGCCGGTGGTGCTCATCGGGTGCGTGCCGCCCTGGTATGATTTTCCCGCCGTGGCCAATGATAACGCCGCCATGATGCGCCGGGTGGTGGCCTATCTGACCGGTATGGGCCACGAACGGATCGCCTTCATCGGCGGCATGCAGGAGGATAAGGATCCCCTGCGCCGGGATGTGGGCTACGAGGAAGGGCTGCGGGACGCGCGGCTGCCCTACATCGCCTCTTACCGGGCCTACGGCAAGGGCACGCCGGAGGCGGGCAGGCAGGCGCTGCTGAGCATGCTGGACGAATTGAAGGCTGACTATTGGCCCACGGCCGTCATTGCCCTGAACGACCTGGTGGCCATGGGCTGCATGGACGCCGCCTGGGAGATGGGCCTTCGCGTGCCGGAGCAATTGTCGGTCATCGGCTGCGACGATCTGTTCTGCGCGCCATACCTGACCCCGCCCCTGACCAGCATCAACACGCACCAGCAGCGCAACGGGGCCCGGGCCGTGCAATTGCTCCTCAGCGGGGAAAAGAAGCACGAAATTGTGGATTGGGAGCTCATGGAGCGCGCGTCCTGCGCGCCGATCAAGCGATAGGAGGAAGCGATATGGAACGTTTTGCCTGGAAAGGACGCATCAAACCCGGTATGCAGGAGGAATACAAGCGCCGTCACGACGAAATCTGGCCCGAAATGCTGGCGCTGCTGAAGGAAGCCGGCATCCGCAACTACACCATCTGGAGCGACGGACGGGATGTATTCGGCTATTACGAATGTGAAAAGGGCATCGAATTCGCCGAGAAAACCCAGGCCCAAAGCCCTATTGTGGACAAATGGAACGATTACATGCAGGACGTGCTGGACCTGGTCATGGACCCCGAAACCGGCGCGCAGCCCAAATTGCGGATGATGTTCAAGATGGAGTAGGTTCGCACGTCTGCCCGGCTTTGCACGTCTGCGTCAAAATGACGCATCCGTGCTTCTTAAGTAATCTTATTGGCAGCCCCTTTCTCGTGCCTTCGGCCCGAGCGGGGAGGATGGGGAAGCACCGTTTTGGGTGACTGTCTTCGTAGGGGCGGATATTATCCGCCCGTTTCGAACGTTCTGCCTGGCTTCGCACGGTCTGCCTGGCTTTGCACGTCTGCCTGGCTTTGCACGTCTGCCTGGCTTTGCACGTCTGCGTCAAAATGACGCATCCGTGCTTGTTAAGAAAGCATCTTGGCGGCCCCTTTCTCGTGCCTTCGGCCCGAGCGGGGAGAATGGGGAAGCACCGTTTTGGGCGACCGTCTCTGTAGGGGCGGATATCATCCGCCCGAAAAAGCGGCGCACAAAAAAGGCCGGATAATCCGGCCGTATTCATGAAAATCAGCGGACGAACCGGATTCGCCCGCTGATTTTTGTTTGCAGGGTATCGAAAGTGATCGATCCCTGTTTTCATGCGCCTGCATGCCGGTCGATCATTTTGTTGATCTCGGCGATGATCTGATCGGTGGGGAAGCCGGTGCGTTTGCTGGCGTCGGCCACGGTGGCCTTCCGGATCAGCATTTTGGCCAGCGGGCTGTCCAGCAGCTTGAAGCGCTCGTCCAGCTGGATGGCCTCCCCCTTCAGCCAGGGGTAGGCGTCGATAATATCCTGCAGGCGGGTATCGGCGGTGATGGGAAACAGCGGCGTCATAGCGATCCTTCCTTTTTCATTGGCATTCGAGCTGGCGGATTTTCGATCAGATCCCGCGCCACCTTGGAGGCGATCAGCAGCCCCATGGCGGGTGGCACGAAGGCGATGCTGCCGGGGATATCCCGCCGGGCGGTGCATTTCCGGGTGGTGCCGGGGGGACACACACAGTGATACCGGCAGGAAATGGAGGCGTCCTCCTGCACCTTGATGGGTTCCTCGGTGGAATAGGCCACCGTCAGGCGCCGGATGCCCCGGCGGCGCGCTTCCCGGCGCATCACCCGGGCCAGGCGGCAGGTGCTGGTTTCGTACAGATCGCCGATCTTCAATTGGGTCGGATCCAGCCGGTTGCCCGCCCCCATGGCGCTGATGATGGGCACGCCCAGCCTGTCCGCCCGGGTGATCAATTCCAATTTGGCGGTCACGGTATCCACCGCGTCGATAATGTAATCAAAACAGGAAAGATCAATGGTGTCGGCCACGTCCGGCAGGTAAAAGAGGGCGTGCTTGGTCACCTGGACCTTGGGGTTGATATCCTTCAATCGGGCCTCCATCACGTCCACCTTGTTTTGCCCGATGGTGGAATGAACGGCGATCACCTGGCGGTTCAGGTTGGTCAGGCACACCTTGTCGTCATCAAACAGATCGATGCTGCCCACGCCGCAGCGCACCAGGGCTTCCGCCGCGTTGCCTCCCACCCCGCCGATACCGAAAACGGCCACCCGGGCGGCGTGCAGTGTTTCGATGGCGTCATGGCCGATCAGCAGTTCCGTTCGCGCAAATTGATCCATATAGGGTTACTCCTCCTGAAAGGAAAAATGATTCATATCCCGGGCGGGTTCGTCCAGGATGGTCTGCAAGTAATAAGTCGTAAAATTGCGTGGCAGGTATGTTTGCCACAGGGCGATATCCCGCTCCCCATCGAAGGGCTTCCGGGTCCCGCTGAAATACTGCACGTTCAGTTGGGTCACCAGGTCGATCATGCGCTGCAGATCCTCAGCGGGGATCACATCGCTGGTAAAGGTGGATTTTTGCCGGGTGGTCCGTTCGAAAAAGTCGGCGGCATAGGCGGGGAAATTCAATAGGTCGGGGTTGGTTTCCCCATTTTCCAGGGCCCAGCCGGCCACGTCCACGGGCTTGGTGTCGTAGGAAAGCGCTTCCTGTCCCTGCAGGCGCAAAACGCCGTAGGGGCAGGGGGCCACCGCCATGGATTCGGTGGCGATTTCCACGATGCCCTCCGCCTGGGCGATGTGCTGAATGTGCATGTGGCCGCTCAGGTTCAGCCGAACCCCATACTGCCGGTACAGCGCCAGCACCTTTTCATAATTGGCGATGGCGAAGCCGGTCACGAACAGGGGGTTGTGGGGCATCACGTTTTGATGGCTGACGCCGATGACGGTGATCTGATCCTGCTGGGCCTGGCGCAGCTTTTCTTCCAGCCAGCGCAGGGTATTCCCCGTCACCACGCCGGGGGCGCTGTTGCCGTTCACATCCAGCATCAGGGCCCACACGTCGGGGAATAATTCCGCCACGTAGGATAGGGAGTGCGAATCCCTGTCCAGGGCGGAGGCGTAGCCAAAATCGGCGTAGAGGGCCGCGAAATCCGCGTTGGGCGTGCCGGCGATGGCCACCGGCCCGTCGGGGGTGAATTGGAAGGCGCTGCTTTCGGTGTCGTGGTTGCCCGGCAGGGAAAGCACCTTGATGCCGGCGTTCACCAGGGGCCGCAGGATTTCAGTCAGCTCCCGGTGGCTCGCCGGCGCGCCGTTCAGCGTCAGATCGCCGCTTAAAATCACCGCGTCGGGCTGAAGGGAAAGCATGTCCCGCACGAAGGCCCGCGCCAGCTGGGGCGTATAGTGGGTGATTTTGCCGTCGGCCCCTTCGATGATGCGCATGAATCGGGGGCCGTAATCGGTCAGGGTGGGGGACAGGTAATGCAGGTCGGTGGCCAGCACGATCGTCCGGTCCGATGGGCGTTCCCCCAGCGCGGCGCCGCAGCCGCCCCACAGCAGCAGGCACAGCAGCGCGATGCATGTTTTCCGCATGGTTCCGCCTCCTTGCACCAGCATTATATACCCGCCGTGGGCTGAACGCAAGAAAGCGGGCAAGAATTCTTCCTACTTTCATGACCAGGCGTCGGCAGAAATTGTCAAAAACACCCAAAATACAATCAAACTATTGACTTGATGGGGAAATCATGGTATCATGCAATCGATTTTGATGAAGGAGGACGCACTATGTCGCTGCACGGCAATTACAATATGGTTTGCATGTGTATGCGCGGCTGCTGGATGCAGCCTTGTTTACGGTGCGTCTGCCGGGCCTAATAACAGGGCCCATCCGCCGAAGATCATCGGGGCATCCGCACGGGTGCCCTTTTTTGATTACCGGCGCTTTTTACGGCAAAAAAGGGGGAAACCGCCGTTGACCGAGCAGCAATTGATCGCCTTTTTCCAGGACCTGCACCGTCACCCCGAATTGGGGAATGAGGAGGTGCGCACCACTAAAAAGGTGCGCGAGGCGCTGACGGAGGCCGGCATCGAGATCCTGGACCCTGGCACGGCTACGGGGCTCATCGCCGTGATCCGGGGCGGCCCCGGCCGGGTGATCGGCCTCAGGGCGGATATGGACGCCCTGCCGGTGCAGGAGGAAACGGGCCTGGCCTACGAATCCTGCGTGCCGGGCAAAATGCACGCCTGCGGCCACGATTTCCACACCGCCTGCATGCTGGGGGCGGCGCTGGCGATCAAGGAGCGGGAAAATGAGCTGTCCGGCACGGTGAAGATCGTGTTCCAGCCGGCGGAGGAAATTTCCAACGGCGGCTATCAGATGGCCCATTCCGGCCTGCTGAACGACGTGCAGGAATTTTACGCAGGCCACACCTATCCCGCTTTTCCGGCGGGCACTCTGGGCATCAAGGAGGGCCCGGTGATGGCCGCGCCGGACGCCTTCACCATCCGCATCCGCGGCCGGGGGGCCCACGCGGGCAACCCCCACCTGGGGGTCGATCCCATCCCCGCGGCGGCGGCCCTGGTGCTGTCGGCCCAAAGCATTATTTCCCGCACGAAAAACGCCTTTGAGCCCGCGGTGCTGTCCATCACCCACCTGCAGGCGGGCAACACCTGGAACGTGGTGCCGGAGGAGGCGCTGCTGGAGGGCACGGTGCGCACCCTGCATGAGGATTTGCGCGGCCAGATCCACGCCCGGCTGACCGCTATGGCCGACGCCGTGGCCCAGGCCCACGGCTGCACGGCGGAAACGGAATGGCAGATCGGCCCGCCGCCCGTGATCAACGACGCCGCCCTGTGCCAGGCCGCCCGGCAGGTGGCGCTGTCGATGGGCTTTCAGGTGGACCGTCAGGCCGACACCATGGGGGGCGAGGATTTCAGCGAGTACCTGAATCTGGCCCCCGGGGTGTTCATCCGGGTGGGCACCGGCGGGGGGATCCCCAACCACCACCCCCAATTCACCGTCGACCCCGCCGCGCTGGCCCCCGCCGCCCGCTTCTTTGCTGAGCTGGCCCTGAACAGGGCAAGATCATAAATTATTTTTGAAGGAGAATGACCATGAAAAAGCTGCTTTCCCTGGTTCTGGCTTTCGCCCTGGCGCTGAGCATGTTCGCCTTTGCCTCCGCCGAGGAGGAAAAATCGGTGAACATCGGCGTCACCAGCACCATCGCTTCCCTGAACCCCCTGGCGATGGACGCGACGGAGATCGTGAAGTACGCAACGTCTCTGGTGTTCCAATCCCTGGTGGAGGCCGACAGCAAGCTGAATTTTGTGCCGGTGATCGCCGAATCCATCACCACCGAGGATAATATCCACTTCACCATCAAGGTGAAGGAGGACGCCGTGTGGAGCGACGGCACCCCCATCACCGCCGAGGACGTGGAATTCACCCTGGTGGTGGCCGCCGATCCCCAGTGCGCCAACATCAGCCTGGCCATGTATTCCGTGGTGGGCGTCAGCGATGACGGCGTGATCGAGCCCAACGCCGAAGCCATCGAAGGTATCAAGGTGGTGGATAATAAGACCCTGACGGTGGAAACCAAGTATCCCACCGCCCTGTCCACCTTCCAGAACAATTTCGGCCGCTACGCCCTGATCCTGCCCAAGCACGTTTTGAAGGATTTGCCCCGGGACGGCCTGCTGACCAACGAATGGTTCAACAATCCCGACGTCATTTCCGGCCCCTATTTCATCCATGATTTTGATCTGCAGCACTATGTGCACTATGTGGCCAATGAAAATTACTTCCTGGGCGCGCCCAAGATCAAATATCTGAACATCAACGTGGTGGCCCCCAGCCAGATGCTGGCCGGATTGCAGAGCGGCGAGATCGACCTGGTGCAGCAGACCATGGGCGCTATCCCCGTGGAGGATTATGCCGCCATCCGCGCCCTGACCAACGTGACCGCCGTGGACAGCACCCCCATCACCAATGAATTGATCTTCGTCAACGTGGCCAAGGTGACGGATGTGCGCATCCGCCAGGCCCTGCTGTACGGCATGGACCGCGCCGCTATGCTGGAAGCGCTGCTGGGCGACAGCGGCGCGCTGGTGGACGGCTTCCTGGTGCCCGCCTCCCCCTATTTCAGCGAGGAATTGGGCGTGACCGCCTATGATCGGGACAAGGCCGCCCAGCTGATCGCCGAAGCCAAGGCCGACGGCGCCAATACCGATTTGACCTGGTACGTCAGCGCCGAGGAAAGCGTGTGGGGCAACGCGGTGCAGTATTTCGCCGCCATGTTTGAAGAAATCGGCCTGAATATCACCATCCGCACGGTCGATCTGGCCAACCTGATGACCGTGGTCAGCGACGGTGAGCACGACATCCTGAGCGTGGAATACACCCTGATGCCCGCCGATCCGTACACCGATATCGCCTGGCTCATCGGCGGCCAGAGCCTGTGGACCGGCTACACCAGCCCCGCCACCGACGAAGCCCTGGCCCTGAGCCAGAGCCTGACCGACGAAAAGGAAATCACCGCGCAGTACCTGATCGTGAATCAGGCCATGCAGCAGGATGCCCCCGTCATTTCCGGCTGGGTGATCGCCAAGCTGGGCGTGGCGAGCAACCGCCTGGTCAACGCCCATCCCGACGTATTCGGCACCTTCATCAACGTGCAGGATTGGGATCTGCAATAACGTTCATCGATGGCTTGCCATACCGGCCCGCCCCGGTATGGCAAGCCGTTTTTCAGCAAGCATCGGAGGCTGATTATGCAAGAACCCCTGCTGTCCATCCGGGATTTGAATATCGCCTTCCGCCAGGGGAAGGGCCTGTCTCCCGCCGCGTCGGGGGTATCCTTTTCCGTGCGTCCGGGGGAAATCCTGTGCGTGGTGGGGGAAAGCGGCAGCGGCAAAAGCATCACCGCCCTGTCGGTGCTGGGGCTGCTGAGCCGGCAGGGAAAGGTCACCGGCGGGGAGATCCTGTTTGAGGGCAAAAACTTGCTGGCCCTGGGCGAACAGGAAATGGATCAGATCCGGGGCGCCGGCATCGCCATGATCTTTCAGGATATCATGTACAGCCTGAACCCGGTGTTCACCATTGGCAGCCAGATGGTGGAGGGCATGCGCCGGCACCTGAACCTGAGCAAGGAGGACGCCCGGCGGGAGGCCGTCGCCCTGCTGGAACGCACCGGAATCCGGGACGCCGGGCAGGTGATGAAGAAATACCCGCACATGCTGTCCGGCGGCATGCGGCAGCGGGTGATGATCGCCATGGCGCTGTCCTGCCGGCCCAAATTGCTGATCGCCGACGAGCCCACCACCGCCCTGGATGTGACCATCCAATACCAGATCATGGAATTGCTGCGGTCCCTGCGGGATGAAACGGGCATGTCCATCCTGCTGATCACCCACGATATCGGGGTGGTGGCCGAAATGGCCGACCGGGTGGTGGTGATGTACGCCGGCCAGTGCGTGGAGGAAGCGCTCCTGGCCGATTTGCTGAGCCGCCCCGCCCACGCCTATACCCGGGCGCTGATGCAGGCCGTGCCCGGGCTGCACGACGACCGCAGCCACACCCTGTATTCCATCCCCGGCTACGTGCCCCAGCAGTACGGCGAAATGACCGGCTGCCGCTTCGCCCCCCGCTGTCCCCACGGGGCGGATTGCCCTTACCGGGACAACGAGGAGATGCGGGAAATCGCCCCCGGGCATTTCTCCCGCTGCCTGTATGAAGGAGGGGAGAAGGATGCCTGATCGGGCCGCCCCCGTGCTGGAATGCCGGTGCGTCAGCAAGGAGTATAAGATCAGCGGGGAAAACAGCCTGTTTTCCCGCACCTTTCCCGCGGTGGAGGATGTGACCCTGGCCGTTCAGACGGGCGAAACCTTCGGCATCGTGGGGGAATCGGGCTGCGGGAAATCCACCGTGGCGCGGCTGCTCATGTGCCTGGAAAAGCCCACGGCGGGGGAAATTTATTTTCAGGGTCGGCGCGTCGACAGCCTGCCGGAGCGGGAACGCCGCCTGATCCGCCCCCGGTTCCAAATGGTGTTTCAGGACAGCGGGTCCTCCCTGAACCCCCGCAAGCGGGTGCAGGATATCCTGCGGGAGCCCATGCTGCATCACAGGATCGGCGATCCCGCCTGGGTCAACCGGCGGGTGGAGGAATTGCTTTCGATGGTGGGGCTGCCGGTGGAAATGAAGGATCGCTATCCCCACGAATTTTCCGGCGGCCAGCGCCAGCGCATCTGCATCGCCCGGGCGCTGTCGCTGAACCCCGACGTGATCGTGCTGGATGAGCCGGTATCGGCGCTGGATGTGTCGGTGCAGGCGCAGATCCTGAATCTGCTGCGGGAATTGCAGGAGCGTATGGGCCTGACCTATGTGTTCATCGGCCACGGCCTGGGGGCGGTGCACTACATCAGCCACCGCATCGCCGTGATGTATATGGGCAGGGTGGTGGAGATCGGCACGTCGGATGAATTGTTCGACCGCCCCGCCCACCCCTACACGAAGGCCCTGCTGGACGCCGCCCCCGTGGCCCGGGCCGACGCAAGATTCCGGCCGCGCACGGCCCTGAAGGGCGAAATTGACGAGCATCCCCCCCAGGGGGCGTGCCCCCTGTATCACCGCTGCCCCCTGGCCGGGAAGGATTGCCTGGCTTTTTCCGGGGAGATGGGGGAAATCGCCCCCGGGCATTTCACCGTATGCGCCAGGGCATGGGAGGAATAAAGGCATGTGGAAGTATGTGTTGAAAAAGCTGCTGCTGGCCATTCCCGTGCTGCTGGGCATCACCATCATCGATTACGCCATCATGAGCCTGGCGGGCAGCCCCCTGGATATGATGGTGGGCCCCCGGGTCAGCGAAGCGGCGTTGGCTTCCCGCGCCGCCCAATGGGGCCTGGATCAGCCCATCTATGTGCAGTATTGGAACTGGCTGGTGGAGGTGTTTCACGGCAATCTGGGCTATTCCTATAAAAGCTACCAGCCGGTGGCTGATCTGATCGGCAGCCACGTGGGCCCCACCCTGCTGCTGATGGGGGTTTCGATGGTGCTGGGCCTGCTCATCGCCGTGCCGGCGGGCATTTACAGCGCCGTGCACCGCTATCAGAAGCGGGATTACGCGGTGGTGTCGGCCTCGTTCCTGTTTTCCAGCATCCCGGGCTTTTTCCTGTCCCTGATCCTGATTTACTTTTTCACGGTGCGGCTGGGCTGGCTGCCCTCCTCCGGCATGTATACCCCCGGCACCGGGGGCGATTTTGGCGATGTGGCCCGGCATATGATCATGCCGGCCCTGGTGCTGGCCATCGGCGTGGCGGGGGGCAACATCCGCTACATCCGATCCGCCGTGCTGGAAATATTGGAAATGGATTACCTGCGCACCGCCAAGGCCAAGGGCATGGGGCGCAGGATCGTCATCCGCAAGCACGCCCTGCGCAACGCCCTGCTGCCCATCGTGACGGTGATCGGCATGCAGATCCCCGGCCTGTTCGGGGGCGCGGTGATCGTGGAGCAGCTGTTCTCCTGGCCCGGCCTGGGGCTGGTGACCATGAGCGCCGTCACCGGGCGGGATTACCCGGTGATCATGGGGGTGTGCCTCCTGTCGGCGGTGGTGGTGCTGGCCGCCAATCTGCTCACCGATATCCTGTACGCCCTGGTGGACCCCACCATCAAATACTGAGGAGGCGCCGCGGTGAAGAAGCATACGAAATTCCGCACGATCGCCCGGCGTTTTGTGAAGCACAAAATGGCGGTGATCTGCCTGATCCTCCTGGCGGCGCTGATCCTTCTGGCGGCGCTGGCCCCGGTGATCGCCCCCTATTCGCCCACCAAGCCCACCGGCGCGTTTTCACAGCCCCCCTCCGCCGATCATATCCTGGGAACGGATAAGATCGGCCGGGATATGTACAGCCGCATCCTGTATGCCATGCAGGTCAGCTTGGAGGTGGGCTTCCTGGCCACGCTGATTTCCACCGCCATCGGGGTGATCCTGGGCCTGGTCAGCGGCTATTTCGGCGGGGCGGTGGATAAGGCCATCATGAGCTTTACCGACATGGTGATGTCCTTCCCCTATATCCTGCTGGTGTTGGTGGCGGCCGCCATTTTCCAGCCCGGCATGTGGAGCATCATCCTGATCCTGGGCTTCGTGGATTGGCCGGGGGTGACGCGGCTGGTGCGGGGCAACGTGCTGAGCCTGCGGGAAACCAATTTCGTCAAAAGCGACGTGACGGCGGGCATGCCCCGGCGCTACATCCTGTTTTCCGAGATCCTGCCCAACACCATCGCCCCGGTGCTGGTGTACGCTACCAGCGTGTTCGCCATCTCCATCCTGGATGAGGCGGCCCTCTCCTTCCTGGGGCTGGGCGTGCAGCCGCCCACCCCGTCCCTGGGCAATCTGCTCAACGGGGCCGAATCCCTGTCGGTGCTCACGGGCAAGCCCTGGCTGTGGGTGCCCGCCGGGCTGGTGATCATCCTGCTGGTGGTGTGCATCAATTTTGTGGGCGACGCCCTGCGGGACGCTTTTGACCCGCGCAATGAATGATCCAATTCTGTATCGATAAAACGAAAGAGGGGGATGCGCCTTGAAGAACGCTTTGATCCATCAATCCTCGGAATACGACTGCGGGCCCACCTGCATGGTCAACGCCATCCGGTATCTGTTTGAGCGGGAGGAGATCCAGCCTGGAGTGCTCAAGCACATTTGGGTCATGGGCAACGATACTTACTGCGATAAGGGCTGCCTGGGCTGCCACGGCACTTCCCGGGCGTCCATGCGCTATATGGCCGATTGGCTGCGGGAATATGGCCGGGGCTGCTGCTTCCCGGTGTACGCCGAATTTCTGTGCGATGGGGACGCGGTGGTGGCCCCCGGCACCAAAGCCTGGGATTTCCTTCAGCAGGGCGGCTGCGTGATCATGCGCTGCTACGCCGATAAGATCCCCCATTACGTGCTGCTGACCGCTGTGCTGCCGGGCGACGAGGTGGGCTTGTTCGATCCCTACGAGGAGGACCCGGAATTTGAGGGCGAGGGCCGCCGGGTGGTGGCGGGCTATCCGAAGCAGATGAACCGGGCCGTCCGGTACGACCTGCTGAATTTGGAGGATATGTCGGATTACGCCATGGGGAAATATGATGTGCGGGAGCTGGTGCTGATCCGCCGGACGGACCGGGATAAGAATCAGAAAGCCGGGTGACAGCCAGGCGCGTTCCCGGCCACGGCGTTGCTGTTTTCCGCGTTCAACGGATGATCCTTTTTTCGATCAGGCGGAACAGCGGCGCGTGGAAAGCGGCATCATCAGAAAGCGAGACGTATACCAATGAATGCAGAGATCATCGGGGGGATCCTGATCCCCTTTATCGGCACCAGCTTGGGCGCGGCCATGGTGTTCGTGCTGAAAAAGAGCATTTCGGGCAGCCTGCAAAAGATGTTGACCGGCTTTGCCGCCGGAGTGATGGTGGCGGCCTCCTTCTGGAGCCTGCTGGAGCCCGCCCTGGACAGCAGCGCGCACATGGGCGCCCTTTCCTTCCTGCCCGCCGCCGTGGGCTTCCTGGTGGGCGTGGGCTTCTTGCTGCTGCTGGATGAAATCACACCGCATATGCACTTTGACAATCAGGATGAAGGCCCGAAATCCGGCCTGAAGCGCACCACCAAGCTGATCCTGGCCGTGACGCTGCACAACATCCCCGAGGGCATGGCCGTGGGCGTGGTGTACGCGGGCTTCCTGTCCGGCAACGCCGGCATCACCTCCGCGGGCGCGTTGGCCCTGGCCCTGGGCATCGCCATCCAGAATTTCCCGGAAGGGGCCATCGTGTCCATGCCGCTGCGGGCGGAGGGCATGAACAAGGGCAAGACCTTCCTGTTCGGCGTCCTGTCCGGCGTGGTGGAGCCCATCGCCGCCGTGGTCACCATCCTGGCGGCCGGGACGGTGGTGCCCATCATGCCCTATCTGCTGGCCTTCGCCGCCGGCGCTATGATGTATGTGGTGGTGGAGGAATTGATCCCTGAAATGTCCGAGGGGAAGCACTCCAACTGGGGCACCATCGCCTTTTCCCTGGGCTTTGTGCTGATGATGGTGCTGGATGTGGCGCTGGGCTGATCGCTCTTTCCTCAAAATGATCAAAGCATAGCTGACGAAGATCCGTTCGCAGCTATGCTTTTTTTCATGGAAAGGATAGAATGCTTGACAAGGAAAATGAATTGTGATATTCTTTATATGCTCCAATCGGAGCATATAAGGAGGGAGAAAAATGGATTCCACAGAAAAAGTATCGGTCAATATGAATATCGCGACGCTTTCCCAGATCGACCTGTTGGTGGACTTGGGCTATTATTCCAATCGAAGCGATTTCATCAATCAATCCGTGCGCCAAACGCTGGAGCAAAAGCACGATATCGTTGAGCATGAGATGAACCGGCACAGGGCCTATCAGGAAGAATGGTTCATGGGCATCTACGGCTTTACAGAGGAGCAATTGCGCCACGCTCAGGAAGCCGGCGAAAAAATAAAGCTCAAGGGGTATGGCCTGGTGGTCATTGATCAAGCGCTGGACGAGCTGGCCCTGAATACCATAGAAGAAATCCACGTCAAGGGAAAGGTGATCTGCTCGGAGCAAGTCAGGAAGCGGCTGGGATTGAAATAATGAAGCGCTTTTTCGTTTTCGCGCGGAACACGTCAAAACCCCTGTTTTCATTTGAAAACAGGGGCTGATTGACGATGCGGGGCCGTCTCATCCGGGGCGGCCCCGGTTTTTTTATGGAAGGGCTTCGTAGGCCAGATTGCGCAGCATGGGATGGATTTCGCTGTACACCTTGATCATGCCCAGGATTTCCTGGGTGTAAAAAATGCTGACGTGGTTCACCGGGTCGATCAGGGCGTAGGCCCCGGCGGCCCCGTCCCAGCCGAATTCGCCCTGCGGGGTGGGGGAATCCTCCGGGTGGATCAGGGTGCGCACGCCCAGGCCGTAGCCGTATTCCATCCGCCAGGGGGCCTGGTATTCCGGCAGGATCTCCGTCCGCAGCTGGTTCACCGCCAGGGCGGCGATACCGTCGGGCGTCAGGATGCGCCGCCCGGTTTTCCCCACGCCGCCGTTGGCCAGGGCGTCGATCACGGCGCTGTAGGCGTCCACCGTGCAGGCGATGCCCGCGCCGCCGCTTTCGTACCGGTCGGTCAGGCGGTAGGCGTTTTTCTGCTCCACGGGGCGGATCTCATCGGAGCCCATGACGCCGGTGTATTGGGCGGTCAGCCGGGGGCGCAGGGCGTCGTCCACCTGGAAATACATATCCCGGATCCCCAGGGGGTCGAACAGGCTGTCCTTCAGGTACTGCCCGTAGGTTTTCCCGCTGACCACCTCGATCACCCCGGCGATGACGTCGTGGCCCAGGCTGTAGGTGTAATGGCTGCCGGGCTCAAACAGCAGGGGCATCTGTGCGATGGCCCCCATCATTTCCCGGGTGGTGGCCCGGCCATCCGTCTTATCCCGTAAGGCGCGGATGGGCTCGCTGCCGATATCGTAGCTCAGGCCCGACGTCATGCTCATGAGCATCCGCAGGGTGATGGGCGTTGACGCGTCGTGGCAGGGGTCGTCTTGCTTGGGAAGCACCGGCGGCCACTGGCCGATCACATAGTGATCCGCCACGCGCATGGCGCGGAATTCCGGCAGATAATTCGACACCGGGTCGTCCAGCTTCATTTTTCCCTGCTCGATCAGCTGCATGGCCGCCGTCATGGTGATCACTTTGGTGGCGGAGTAGATGTAATACAGGTCCTGATCGGTGACGGGCTGGGTTTTTTCATAATCCCGGCAGCCGCCTGAATGGCGGTAAATGGTTTCGTGATCCTTGGTGATTTTGATATCGAAGCCCGGCACGCCGTAGCGGGCGTTCAGGCTGTCCAGGTACGCTGTCAATTTGCTGAAATCCATGATGCTCCCCCCCTTGTTATCAGGCCAGCAGATCCCGGAGCAGCCGGGCCATATGCATCGACAGCTCCCCGTAGCAATCCGCCGCGTACAGCACGCCGCCGCATTCGCTGACCTGCCGGCCCAGCACCATGCGGAAGAACCAGGCGGCGGGCAGATACAATGCCCCATCCCGCTCCACCGCTTCGCAGTCCATGGCGAACAGATGGTTGCTGACGACCGCGCCGATGCTGCCCCGGGCGAACTGCGCCGTAACGCCGCCCGGCAGGGCCATTTCCGCCGACGCGCCTTGATCCCATTCATTCAGGGAAGCGCCGGCGGCCTTTGCCAGGAAGGAAACGGGGGCCATCAGGTAGCGGCCCCGCACGATCTCGCCGCCGTTCAGGCCATGGTATTTCAGCTTCTGCCAATAAAAGGCGGGGCCGGCCAGCGGCTCGATTTCGCCGTTCAGCCAGGCGTTTGCGTGCTTGTCCGCCAGGGCGGCGGAAAAGGCGTTGGGGGTAAAGGGCTCGGCGGGCTCGGTCATTTCGATGCGGCCGTCGGGCAGCCGCTTTGCGCCGGAGAACAGGTAATCCCACACGAATTCGGCGTCGTCCAGCGTTTGGCCGTGATCCCGGTTTTTCACGTCGCAGAACACGTAATCCGCCTGCCGTCCCCGGTAATAGGCCAGGTTTTTTTCGCCCACGATCTTGATGCGCGGCAGCTCCTCGCAGCCGTTCACGGTGAGCCAGTACCGCCGGTTGTGCACCACGGCGTCCTCGAAGGATTCATCGGAGAAAGGCGGGGGGCCATCCAGTTCCAGGCGGGTCTGCCAGGCGGCGACGGGCAGGGAGCGGTGGGTCACCGTGCCGTCGGGGTGGAAAAACTGGGCTTTGCGGGATGTGCCGCCGCTGCCCGCCATGCCGGCGAACAGGTGGGCGTAGTGCTTGGCCATCATGGCGGTCATGGCGTTGCCCATGGACATGCCCTGCATGTATATCCGGCTTTCGTCGATGTGATAGCGATCCTTCATCCGCTGAATCAGCGCCAGCACCAGGTTGGCGTCGTGGTTTTCCCTGATATCATCGGGGAAGGGGTTCATCCAGAAGCCCGAGGCGTTGGGGGTGGTCAACTCCTCTTTGCGCTCCGGCTCGCACTCCACCTGCCAGAAGCGGCGGGCGTGGGCGCTGGGAAACACCAGGATGAAGCCCTCCCGGTCGGCCACCAGCGTCCAGCCGGTGTAAATGCACTGGCCCCAGCCGGTCATCAAGCCGCCGTGCATGGAAAACACCAGCGGCGTTTTTTTCGCGGGGTCGTAGCTGGCCGGCACGTATTCGTACCAGGTGTCCTCCAGCCCGTCGCCCACCACGTCGCCGTGGAATTCCTGCAGCCTTTCTGGGTACACCTGGGAATTGTTGCCGTTTTCATTCACCACCATTTTGCTGCCCTTGATGGCTTCGGGCAGATAATCCCGGTTCTGATCGTTGGGTTCGCCGGGCAGGATCACCATTTTTCCGGGCATTGCGCATCGTCCTTTCCTTGATGAATCAATGGTTGCTTCTATTGCTTGTGGAGCCCCGGCGGATGCACTTGACCTCCAGCGTGGAGCGGATGGGCACCGCCTTGCCCTCAATTTTTTGCAGCAGGATTTCGACGGCGTACCGGCCCATATCCTCGATGGGCTGGGCGATGGTGGTCATATCCAAAAAGCCGGAAAGATCCAGCCCGTCAAAGCTCACCACCGGCAATTGATCCAGAAGCGGAAGGCCCTCGGCCCGCGTCTGCTGCGTCAGCTGGGCGGCCATGTGATCGCCGTTCATGAAAAAGCCGTCGACCTCCGGGTGGGCCCGCAGGAAATCGGCCAATTCCCGGGCCGCCTGGGGCCGGAAAGTATCGATCTCCACCTGGGAACAGGTCAATTGGGCCTCTGCGATGGTTTTCTGAAAGCCGGCCAATCGCCCGTGCAGGGGCATGTACGCCGGCACGGGGTAGGTGACGATCAGCGGATGGCGGCATCCGGCGGCAATCAGCTCCTGCGCCGCCAAAGCGCCGCCCGTCACGTTATCGCAGGTGACGGAGGGGATGCGCTCCATTTCCCGGTCGATGGCCACGATGGGCAAATCGAGGGCGTTGTATTTTTCCGGGTCGCCCACGTAGCTGCAAATCAGCATGCCGTCCACCTTGTTGGCCTTCAGCAAGGCCACCATATCCATTTCCCGCTGCTCCTCGTATTCCGAGTGGCAGATCATCAGCCGGAAGCC
Organism: Clostridia bacterium; assembly: GCA_017470945.1. Taxonomy (GTDB): domain Bacteria; phylum Bacillota; class Clostridia; order Christensenellales; family Aristaeellaceae; genus RUG563. The sequence continues at coordinate 27,603 of JAFUXH010000100.1, forward strand.
GTGCTGGCAGCAGGCATCCTCCACCGCGTCGGCGATGCGGGCAAACAGGCCGTAGCTGATCCGCGGCACGATCAGGCCGATGATGCCGCTGCGCTTGGTTTGCAGCGCCCGGGCCATCACGTCGGGGTAATAATTCAGCTCCTTCATGGCCTTTTGGATTTTTTTCACCGTTTGGGGCTTGACCACGTCCGGCTTGTTCATCATGCGGGATACCGTTGCCACCGATACGCCCGCCCGTTCGGCCACGTCCTTGATGGTCGCCATGTTGCTCCTCCTTGCCGCGCCGCCCTCAGGGCAGCAGCGCGTCGAAATCGTCCGGCACGGGATGCCCGGTCAGCAGATCCCGGATCAGATCGGCCATGTACAGGGACAATTGGCTGAAGTGATCCGCGGCGTACCAAACGCCGTCGCAGGCGGACACCGTCCAGTTGAACAGATAGCGGCAGAACCATTCCACGCTGACCAGCAATTCCCCGTTCCTGCGCAGCGCCTCGCAGTACATGGCCCGCACGTGGCCGTCGATCACGCAGGCGATGCTGCCCCGGGCAAATTGCAGCGTGCGGCCGTCCGGCAGCGTCATCACGCAGGCGGCCCCGTCCTGGGATGGGTCGCAGGCGGCGCCGAACGCTTCCGCCAGGAAGGACAGCGGCGCGCAGATATATTCGCCCCGCACCTTCTCGCCGCCGTTCAGCCCGTGGTATTTCAGCTTCTGCCACACGACGGGGGCGGTGCGCATCGCCTGTACCCGGTTGCCCAGCCAGGCGTTTGCTTCGCCGGGGATCAGGGCGAAGGCCCGTTGATCCCCCTGACGCGGGCACACGGAGGGGGAGGACACGATGGCGCCGTCCGCTTCCCGGCGCAGGCCGGAGAACAGGTAATCCCACACCAGGGCCGCGTCGTCCAGCGATTGGCCGTGATCCCTGTTTTTGATATCCAGGTACACCAGATCGGCCTTTTTGCCGGTGTAGAACGCGAAATTGTTTTCCCCTTCGATTTTGATTTGCGGGGTGGGGGCGCATTCGTTGATCCGCATCCAGTACAGCCGGTTTTTCCGGTTCACGTCCTTTTGCTCCCGGGGGTCCGGCGGCACGTCGTTCAATTCCGGCCGGCTTTGCCAGATGGCGGTGGGCCCACCCTGATTCTTGATTTTTCCCTTTTCGTCAAACAGCAGGGAGGGAAAGGTGGCGCAGGCGGAGCCCGCCGCCCCGGCCAGCAGATGCCCGTAGTGCCGGGCGAACAGCGACGTCATCATGTTGCCCATGCTCATGCCCTGCATGAAGATGCGCCCGGGGTCGATGTTATAATCCCGCTGCATTTTTTCGATCAGGGCCAGGATCATCTGGGCGTCGTGGTTCTTGCGGATATCGGTGGATTGGTTGATATCCAGGTCGTCGGGGTCCGGGGCCCCTTCCATGGAATCCCACTTGGCCCATTCCACGCACCAGACCCGGCCCGCGTGGGCGTTGGGGAACAGCACGATGAAGCCGTCCCGTTCCGCCATCATCGTCCAGGAGGTATAGATGGCCTGGCCCCAGCCGGTCATCAATCCCCCGTGCAGGGAAACCACCAGGGGCGTTTTTTTCGCCGGGTCGTAGGAGGCAGGCACGTACACGAACCAGGTGTCCGCTTCGCCGTCCTCCGTCACCACGCCGTGGAATTCCTTCAGCCGCGGGGGATAGGGCTGGGAATTGTTGCCGTTTTCATTGACCACGATATCGGAATGGTAAATCTTTTCCGGCAGGTAATCCCGGTTATCATCGTCGGGCGTGCCGGGCAGCAGGGGAAAGGCGGGGGTAGGCATGGCGCATCGATCCTTTCTGATTTGAGCTGATCCTATTATACTGGAATGATATGAAAATGTCAATCGTTTACATTACCCGGATTCGACCATATTTTCTATTTTTGTTGACAAGGCAGGCGGTTTTTCTTACAATAGACAGGAATGGATTTTCAACGGCATAAAGGATGGACGCATGAAGAAAGTGTATTCTGCCCGGCGCAGGCTGATCCATTATTTTTCCCTGCTGCTGGCGCTGACGCTGCTGGTGCTGTTGGCGTTCGGCGGGTATTCCATGTGGACCTATGATCAGCAATTGCGCTATTGCGCCGACGCCGCCCTGGAGCTGTACCGGGAAGCCCTGCTGGGGGAAACCCAGCGGCTGGTGGCCCTGAATCAGCAGGTCAGCGCCGATTGGATGGATTTCCGCCTGCTGACCGCCGCGTCGCTGGATCAGGGGCAAAGAAGCGTGCTGCGCTACCGGCTGAAATCGGCCATCGAAATCGCGGTGCCGGATACGGGGCTGATCCTGCTGTGCGACGCGGACGGGGACTGGCTGCAGTATACCTACGGCCGCAGGGTGCTGAACGCGGGCGGGCTGATGGGCGTGGAGCATCAAAACGCCGCCCATGCCCTGCGGGACGCCTGCCTGCGCGTGCCGGAGGAGCAGCAAACGATGTGGCTGGTGGCGGAATGCGGTTCGTTTACATTCCTGTACAACGTATATTCCTACAAGCAGCTGCGCATCTGCTCCGCCATCGAGCTGCATACCTTTGCCCGGGAAAGCGCGGCCTCCTCCACGGAAAATATCCAATTGCTCTTCGAGCAGGACGGCGCTTTCCTGACCGGCCGGGAATTGGCGGCGGAAAAGCAATTGCGCGCGGGGCAGCTGCCCGGCAGCCGGGGCCTGTTCTTTGATTACGTGCTGGATTACGAGGCGATCCCCGCCCTGAGGATCGGCCTGTGCTGCCTGATCCCGGTGCAGGGCATCTGGCAGTACTCCCGCATTTCGCTGCTGGTGCTGGCGGTGATGGCGGCGATCTGCGTGGCGGGGTATGTGCACACCTATCGGCTGATGGATCACATCGTGATCTACCCGCTGAAGCAGGTATCGGCCCTGTCCCACCAATTGTCCCAGGTGGAGGGGGAGGACAGCCCCCGCATCCTGGAGCGGGATCAGGTGGAGGAATTGAACACCCTGCGGGATTCTTTGAACCACCTGGCCGCCCAGAAGGTGGAATTGCAGAAGCGGAGCGACGATTTTGAAATGGAAAAGGAGCACGCCCAGCTGCAATACTATCAATTGCAAACCCGCTCCCACTTCTTCCTCAACTGCCTGAAAAGCCTATATGGCATGCTGGAAACCCGGGATTTTTCCCGGATGCAAACCATGATCATCGCCTTCAGCAATCATTTGCGCTTCATTTTCCATGACAACCTGACCCTGGTGCCCGTGCGGGCGGAAATGGACGAGGTGGCCGACTATCACCGCATCATTTCCATGGACAGCCGCCAGCCCCTGATCCTGACGAAGGAGGTAGCGCCGGACGCCGAGCGCTGCCTGGTGCCGCCCCTGATCGTGCAGACCTTCCTGGAAAACGCCTATAAATACAACGGCCGGGGCCGGGAGGTGCTGCATTTTACCGTTCGGATCGACCGGCTGGAATACGAAGGGAAGCCCCGGCTGCGCATCCGTGTTTGCGACGACGGGGTGGGCTACCCGGCCGATATGCTGGCCTGGCTGAACGGGCAAAGCGCCCCGGGCGCCTTCGATCAATACCACATTGGCATCAACAACCTGCGCCGGCGCATGGCCATCCTGTATTCCGGCGATTTTGAACTGGCCTTTTTCAATGGCGCCTCCGGCGGCGCCAGCATCCTGATCAGCATCCCTGCCCGGGAGGAAGGAGAGGACGCGCCATGACCGTTTTGCTGGTGGATGATCAGCGCTCCATCATCGAGGGCCTGCTCAGCGGCGTGCCCTTCGACGAGATCGGCTTTGACACGGTGCTCACCGCCAACGACGCGGGGGAGGCCTGGGCGCAATTGGCGGAACAGCCGGTGGACGTGCTGCTGACCGACATTGAAATGCCGGGGGAAAGCGGCATGGAGCTGGTGAAAAAGGCGCGGGATCGGTTTCCCGATCTATTGTGCATCCTGCTCACCTCCCATGCCGATTTTGCCTTTGCCAAGGAAAGCGTGCGCCTGGGCTGCTTCGATTACCTGGTGCAGCCCGCCCCGTATCAGGATATCGCCGCCTGCCTGCGCCGGGCGTTCGATCAACAGGTGCGTTCGGCCCAGCAAAAATACATGCAAAGCCTGGGCCGCATCGTGCAGACCAGCGAACCGGGCATGACCAGCCACATGGTGATGAAGCTGTATTCCGCCGATCCCCGGGATGTGGCCGAGGGCATGCAGTATCTGATCGCCTGCGGCTATGTGGTGGAGCGGGATACGCCGGTCAGGCTGTGCGTGGCGGTGGATTACGCCTATTTGAAGCGGCTGCCGGAGCGATTGAGCGAGGACGCCGTGATCAAGATCATCCGCGAAAGCTTCGCCCTGGCCCCCGGCCACCCCGTGCCGCTGATCACCAGGAATCCCTACCGGCAGTTCGTGGTGATGCTGTGCCACGCCGACGGCGCGCAGCCCCCCGCCTGCACGGCGGAAACCTTCGCCTCCGCCCTGGAAGAAATGACCCGCCGGCTGGGCCGGGAGCCCACCCTGTACGTGGGGCCCGATACCACGCTGCTGGGCGCCCGCGGCGTGCTGCCCGCCCTGCACCGGCACATCGATAACAACGTGCTGGAAAAAACGGGCGTGATCATGGCCGATGAGCGGGCGGTGGCGTCCGACGCTTCCGCCGGCGGGGCCGATATGTTCCTCCGGTGGCAAAGCCTGCTGGAAAATGAAAAATACGAAATTTTAGGCCGGGAGGTCCAGGCGTATCTGGATCGGTCCCAGCGGGATAAGCTGGGGCTGCACAGCCTGTCCGACCTGCACCAGCGGCTGACCCAGCTGATTTTCGAGCATCTGCACAGCCGGCAGATCGATATCATGCGGCTGTTCACCCAGGATTACACCTACGCCATGTATATGGACAGCTTCAAAACCGTGCACGCCCTGCGGGAAGGGGTGAATTTCCTGTTGGAGGCCGCCGCCGGCCAGCGCCACGTCAGCCTGGAGCAAAGCGACGTGGACCGGGCGAAGGCGTATATTTACGCCCACCTGAACCAGCCTATGTACGTGACCGACGTGGCGGCTCACGTGAACCTGAGCAGCGAATATTTCACCAAGCTGTTCAAAAAGGAAACGGGCCAAAACATCAAGGATTTCATCACCCAGGCCAAAATCAACGCCGCCAGGGACCTGCTGGAGCATTCCGATATCCCCGTCAGCCTGGTGGCGCTGGAAATGGGCTACGACAATTTTTCCCACTTCACCCAGATCTTCAAAAAGGCCTGCGGCCTGACCCCCAGCGAGTACCGGAAGGAATGGAAGGAGAGGAAGCTGTAAATGGGCGCGATCCAATTCAATTTCCGCAGCCAGGCATTGGGGTATTATGTGGATGTGACCGTGGCGTACCCCACGGATGAATATTCCTGGTATGATGAAAGCCGGGACGGCTCCCGCCAGATGATGCCGGGGCTGCGGGTGCGGCCGGTTTACCGGCCCGGCATGAAATTTCAAACGGTGTATCTGCTGCACGGCGGCGGCGACGACCACTCGCTGACCTACCGCTACTCCAACGCGGAGCGGTACGCCCAGCGGAATCACGTGATGCTGGTGACCCCCAACATCCCCAATTCCTTCGGGGTGGATACCCAGTACCACGTGCAGTATTTTACCTTCCTGACCCAGGAATTGCCCGTGGTGATCCAAACGCTGTTCGCCTCCTCGCCCCGGCGGGAGGATAATTTCATCATGGGCTACGCTATGGGCGGCAACGCGGCCCTGGGCGCGGCGCTGCTGCGGCCCGATCTGTACGCCGCCTGCGTGGATCTATCCGGGGGCATCGGCCTGACGCTGCAGACAGACACCCTTCGGCAGGAATTGCGGGGCGATCATTTCCGGCGGTTTTTCCCGCTGTACAACGCCACCTTTGGGGAGGCGGAGGGCATTGCGGGCTCCCGGTTTGACCTGTACGCCGCGGCCAAGCGCCTGAAGGACGCGGGGGAAAGGCAAAGCCAATTGTTCATCGCCTGCGGCAGCAAGGAATTCATCCGCCCGCGGGTGGAGGGCGACGTGGCCGCCCTGCGGGCGCTGGGCTATCAGGTGGCCTACGAGGTGGTGGCGGGCCAGGATCACGATTTCGATTTCTGGGATCTGTACATCCGCAAGGCGCTGGATGAATTGCTGCCGCTGAAGCGCAGCGCGGTTTGATGTGAACGTCTGCTTCAAACGGAGCGGCTGATCGAAATTTTAGTCCCAATGATGCTGCGCGCGATTCGCGCCGTGATGTCACCCTGCATTCATCTTTTTTCGTGGAAAACGATTCACGATCCCTTTGATGGTTTCCGTCATCCCGAGTGAAGCGGAGCGCGAGCGAAGCGGAATCGAGGGATCTGAAAGTTGGCTGAACAAGGCACGCCAGATCCCTCCACTCCATTCCGCCTTTGGCTCCATTTCGGTCGGGATGACAGTGCTTGTTGACTGGTATTTCTTGTGATGCTGAAATACGATCAGCTTGAGGTCGGATGAACGCAAAAAACGAGCGTCGGTTCAGTACGAATCGGCGCTCGTTTTCTATTGGATCGTCAAGCTTCCCGGGCCATCAGCTTTTTCCAGTAGGGCAGGATCAGCAGGATGCCGATGGTCATGGTCAGGATATCGGCGGTGGGGGTGGCCCAGGCGATGCCGAACACCCCCAGCAGGGCGTTGTACAGCAGCATGAAGGGGATATCCAAGCCGCCCTTGCGCAGCATCGACAGGATCAGGGGCCGCACCTTTTCTCCCGTGGCCTGGAACACGGTGATCACCATCATTGTGACGGAAGCCGCCGGGCAGGTGACGCACATGATGCGCAGGAAGCGCTGGCCGTAAGCTACCGTTTCCTCGTTCTGGATGAACAGCCGGGCGATGGGGGAGGCGAAGATGAACAGGATCAGCGAGAACGCCGCGGCGATGCCCACGCTGTAGCACAGGGTGATGCGCACGGCGTCCTTCATCCGCTTGGTGTTGTGAGCGGCGTAATTATAGCCGATCAGGGCCAGCACACCCTGGGTCATGCCCTGGGCGATGGCGAAGCCCACCATATCCACCTTCTTGGCGATGCCCATGCCGGCGATGGCCTCGTTGGAATAGCCCGACACCAGGTGGTTGAGGAACGTATTGGAGAAGAAGGACATCAGCACCATCAGGAAGCTGGGGAAGCCGGTGGTCAGGATCTCGGCGGGGATGCGCTCCCCCAGGGTGAAGTGCTTGGGGTTCAGGGAAATCACGGTGTCCTTGCTGCGGCGGATGAGCACGATGAAATACAGCGAGGCGATGCAGTTGGATACCAGGGTGGCCACGGCGGCGCCCATGATTTCCAGATGGAAAACGAAGATGAATATCGGGTCCAGGATGATGTTGAGCACGCATCCCAGCATCACCCCGAAGCTGGCGCTTTTGGCCTTGCCCTCCGTGCGCACCAGATGGGAAAACAGGGTGTTCATCACCGTGGGCACCGCCCCCAGGGTGGTGGTCCAGAACAGATACTGGTACACCAGGGGGAAGGTGGTTTCGTTGGTGCCGATCAGGGGCAGCAGCCGGCCCCGGAACAGGGCGATCATGAGGCCGTAGATCAGCGCCGTGCACGCGCCGGCCCAGATGCTGAAGGCGGCGCAGCCCTTGGCCTTTTCCGGGTGACCGTCGCCCATTTTCCGGGAAATCAGGCTGGCCCCGCCGATGCCGAACAGGTTGGCGATGCCGGTCAGGAAAATGAACGGGGGCATGGCCAGCGTGGCGGCGGCCACCTGGGTGGGGTCATTCAACTGGCCCACGAAAAAGGTGTCGGCCATGTTGTAGGCCACGGTGATCAATTGGCTGATCACCGTGGGAATCGCCAGGGAAATCACCGCCTTTTTGACGGGCACGGATTCGAATACGTCGTATTTATTCATGAGCCTTTCATTCCTTCCTGCCCCGGCGGGGATGATTCGGGAAAAATGACGCTGCGGCGAAGGGGCAGCCAGGAGGCGAGGGCCAGGCGCAGGCTGTCGTCCCACAGGTCCCATTCGTGCCCCTTGCCCTTCACCACTTCGATCCTGGTTTCATAGCCCCAGGCGCGCAGATCGGCTTCTGCCCGCTGGGCCCGGTACAGGGCGTGATCGCAATCCCCGACCCGGAACAGCATCAGCGGCAGGGGGCGGCCCTTTTCCACGTTTTCCCGGGCGATGGCATACACATCGTTCACCGTGCCCCGGATGAAGGCGGGGTCCTCCAGCTGCCGGGCGATCCTGCCCAGGGGCACCCGGATGGGCGGCGCGTCGAAATCAAAAACGCCGTCGCGGGTGGGCACCATGGTGGGCACCCCGGGCCGGGTGGCTGCGCCGGACATCATCAGCGCCGCGGCGAACCGCTCGGGGTAATTGATCGCCAGCTTCATGGCCCCGTGGCTGCCCATCGACAGGCCGGCCACGAAGGTATCCTCCCGCCGGGTGGAGAAGGGAAACAGCGCTGCGCACACCCGGGGCAGCTCCTGCGCGATATAGGTGAAATATCGGGCGGCGTCCTCCGTGTCCGTATAGCAGGAATTGTAGGCGCAGGGCATAACGACCGCCACCTTGTTTTCATCGGCGTAGCGGACGATGTTGGTGAAGTGGATGAAATCGCTGTCGTCCCCGCTGCCGCCGTGCAGCAGGTACAGCGTTTGGTATTTCATGCCCGGCACATAGGCTTCCTCCACGCCGTTATAAGCGTCGGAAAAGCTGCTGGTGGGCAGGATCACGGTCAGGTTGGTTTGCATCCCCAGGGCTTTGCTGAGGAAATTCATGCGTAATACGGCCATGCTGCTTCCTCCTGCCCGCGTTACGCCAGGGCGGCGATGAAGGCAGCCAGCTCCTCCGCCATTTTTTTCTGGGTCGTTAGGGAGGGGTGCCCCGCCGCCCCGAAGCCGTCCAGCGGCGCCATGGGATGGTAACGGAACAGATGCACCAGCTGATCCCCGGTGAGGCGCTTATGCTCCTCCACCGCCTGGGCGATTTCGGGATACAGGTAATACTGCATGCTGCCCAAGGCGCAGATGATGCGGGTGGCGGGCCCGTTCAGGCGGCGGATCTCGCCCAAAAAGGCGGTGTAATCCCGGCAAAACCGCTCCCGCTCGGCCTCAAAATCCGGCGCAAACGAGGCGGCGCAGGCGTCGTTGGTGCCCAGGTTCACCACTACGTAATCGTTGGGCAGGGCGGCAAAATCCCACTGTTCGGGGGCTTTCCCATGGCGATCCCGGCCCGGGCGGTCGGCGTAGGCATACAATTGGTTCATGGCGTAGGGCTGCGGGAAATGGGCGTGGGGCGCCACCGTGATGCCGGACACGCTGACGCAGGAGGCCTCCATGCCCAGCAGCCGCGCGGCGATGGGGCCGTGGGCGTTCCAGCCGTCCTCCTCGTCGCTCCAGAAGCCCCGATCCCGGTCCGGGCACAAATTGCCGTAGCCGCAGGTGATGCTGTCGCCCACGAATTCGATGCGCCGCCGGGGCCTGCGCGCGCAGGGATGGAATTCCCCGCTGTAATGCATGGCGCGGATGCTAAAGAAGGTTTTCACGTTCTCCGTCAGCTTCATGATGCGGAAGTGGTGGCGCTGGGCGGCGTCGGATCGGATCAGCAGCCAGGTTTCCATCTTGCCGCAGACCGGAAAGCGGCGGATGGGCTGATCCATATCATCCAGAAACACGCCCACCCAGGGCCAGGTAGCCCGCCGGGGCGCGTTGGGGTCGGTTGGCAGGCCTTCGATCTCCTCGCCCGGCTCCGCCGCCAGGATGGCGCTGAGGTAATCCCCCTCGAAGTCCAGCTCAATGCCGGAGGCCGTCCAGTCGCAGCGCAGATAGCCGTTTTCCTCGTCCATCACCGTGCGGCCGTAGGTGACGATTTTGGGCATCAGATCGGAAATGGAAATAGTTTGCAGGGCCATGATGATCCGCCTCGTTTCTATTTTAGGATGTCCGCCTGGCATGGGAAAGGCCCTTCAGGCCCGCTTCGCCATAGCACAGGCGCAGTTGATCGCTTGCGATGCGCAGGCGGCCGTTCGCTTCTCGGTCAAAGCGCAGGGTGGTGACGAACCAGCCGTTGAGCCAATGGATGGTCACCTCCAGCGCGTCCCGAGCCAGGAAACGGGCCGTGGCGGCGTAAGCGCCCAGGGCAGGGAATACGGTGTTTTCCGCAAAATTTTCTGTCAGCTTGCCGTCCCACCGCGCCAGGAAGCGCACGTTTTCATTGACGGTCAGCTCGCACGCCGCATCCCCGATCGCAAGGGTCAGGGATTTTACGTCGCCCGGAACGGCGGGATCCCGAAATTCCACGAAGAAATCCCCCTTGCCGGGCGGGGCCACGGCGAACCAGGGAACGGCGTCGCCGTCGGTCGCGGCGTAGCTGCCGGAAAAATCCCGTTGAAGGGGCAGCGCGTTGGGGGCGTCGTCGGGCAGGGCCAGGCCGGCTTCGAGGGTCAGCAGGCGGCGGTGGGCCGTTTCATCCTGGGGCAGCGGCGTGTCGGAAAGATGCCGCAGCAGGTGGTCGTACACCGCGTCCAGCGTGGCCTGGGGCCCATCCGGCGCCCAGGCGCCTTCGTGAATGGAGACCACCACGTCCTTTTCCGGCCAGATGATGCCGTATTGCCCCTGGCCGCCGTCGAAGCGGTAGACCCCCGGCAGGGAACAGGCCCACAGCTGGTAGCCATAGCCGCAGCGGCCGTCCTTCAGTTCCGGGGCGTAGGGGTTTTCGATCTGCACGCTGAGGGCCTCCCGCACGAAGCGCTCCGGCACGATCTGCTCGCCCTGCCACCGCCCGCCCTGGCAATAGAGCATGGCCAGGCGCAGGTTATCCTCCGTGGTGGCGAAGGTGCCCGGCTCCGCGTCGATGCCGTTGGCAAAGGGCAGCCACACGAAGCGGTCCCCGTCGATACCGATTTTGCGGAACAGCTTTTCGTTCAGGTAATCCTTCACCCGCATCCCGGTGCGCTTCACCACCAGCGCCCCCAGCATGCAGCTGCCGGCGGAATTGTACAGGAAGCGCTCGCCCGGCTCATACGCCATTTCGGATCGGAAATAGTGGCCGATCCAATCGCCGCTCAGGTCCGACATTTGCTTCATCCCGCCGGACATCGAAAGCACGTGGCGCACCGTGATGCGCCGCATACGGGGATCCGTAACGGCGATCTGCCGCTTCGCGATTTCGTCGGCAAAGATATCCACCATTTTTTCATCCAGGGAAAGCAAGCCTTCCCCGGCGGCGATGCCCACGGCGGTGGCGGCGTAGCTTTTGCCGAAGGAGTGGTTGGAGTGAACCAGCCGCGGCCCGTAGGGGGCCCACCAGCCCTCGGCGAACACCCGGCCGTGCCGGGCGGCCATGAAGCCGTTCATTTGGGTGTGGCGGTGCGACAGCGCGCGGATCCATCGTTCCACTTGAGCGGAGGATACGCCCACCTCCTCCGGGGCGCAGCGGGGCAGGGCAAACGGCATGGGGCAAACGCTCCTTTCCGAGGCTTTTTTGAAAAGAGGCGAGAGCACCGGGATGCTCTCGCCTGATGGGATCACGCCTGATTTATTTCGCGGCCAGCCAGGCATCCAGCTGGGCCTGCTTGGCGGAAATGATATCGTCGATGCCGGCGTCCTTCAGGGCCTGCTGGAACATGGGCAGCACGTCGTCAATGTCCACTTCGCCGTACATGAGGGGCAGGTAATACTGGGCGATCACGTTGGCGCAGGCGGTGACCTGGTCGGTCACGCTGGAGGAATCAAACACGAAGCCCAGGGCCAGGGAAGGCTTGGATTCCGCGTTCAGCTGGGCGATGCGTTCGCTCAGATCGGGCATCTGATAATCCTGCGCGGGGCACAGCAGGGTGTTGGGCAGGGTGCCGCCGCCCAGGGTGTACCAGCCGACGGTGGTGGCGGTTTCGCCTTCGGGCAGGGTGATCTGGCCGTTTTCATTCAGCACGTAGTGCTTGCCTTCGATGCCGTTGGCCAGCAGCATGGCCACTTCGGGGTTGGTGTACAGCTCATTCAGCACGCGGATGGCGGCTTCCTGATCCTTGCAGAAGGGGGTCACGTGGAACAGATAGGTGGTCACGGTGCTGGTGGTCATGATGCGGTCGGAAATTTCCGCGCCGTCGAATTTGCAGCCGTACATTTCGGACAGGTTGTTTTCATACAGCCAGATTTCCATGCTGTTGGTGGTGTAGCCGGGGGTGCCCTGGGCGATGCCGTACTGGATGTTCACCAGGGTGGGGTTGGAATTCGAAAGGGGATCGGGGGAGATCAGGTCGTTTTCCTTCCAGATCTTCACGTTGTCCAGCAGGTTCTTGAAATAATCGGATTCATAGTAGTTTTCCACGGTGGTGCTGTTGAGGGGGTCGGTCAGCACGCCCAGGAAGTTGCTGGAATCGCCCAGATCGTCGATGCCCTTGGGGATCCAGTAGGTTTCGGTGGAGCCGGGGATGTAGTAGTGGGTGGGGTTGGCGGCCTTCATGGCCAGCATGGCCTGGGTCACGTCGTCCAGGGAATGCACCTGGGACCAGTCGATGTTGGCGGACTGGGAATCCTCCAGCACGGCGGCGTAGATGTTGGGGGCGGAGTAGCAGCCCACGATGGGCAGGCCGTACAGCTTGCCGTCGATGCGGCAGGCGTCCAGCACGGTGCTGTCAAACAGGTTCAGCAGCTCGGGGCACTGGGAGGCGATCAGGTCGTCCAGGGGAGCCACCTGGCCGTTGGCGTGCAGCTGGCTCAGGGGGGCATACCAGAAGGACGTGAACACATCCAGGGCGTCGGGGCCGCCGGTGAGCATCAGGTTCAGCTGGGTCTGCCAGGCGCCGAATTCGATGCCGACGATATCCAGCTTCGCGCCGACCTTGGGCACCAGGATGGCGTTGATGGCGTCCTCCACCTCTTTTTCATCCTTGTTGCCGTAGAAATTCACCATATTCATGCGGATCACAGGCACGTTTTCTTCCGCGCTGGCGAAAACGGGAATGCTCATGCAGCTGAGCACCAGCGCCAGGGCCAATACCAGGGAAAGCAGTTTGCTGACCTTCATGGGGGTTCCTCCTTCTTGATGCGGCCGGCGATTACCGGCTTTTGATGGTATCATCATAGCAAATCGACCCCGGGGGCCGCTATCAACTTTCTGGTGAGAACTATCAATTTTCTGTCATTTTTGCGGGAAAAGCATGTGGGATCCGGCCGGTTTTGGCACTCCTGCGCCATGGGCAGCCCCGTTTTTGCGCCATTCCGAACAGAAAATTGATAGTTTTCCACAGAAATATGATAGTTTTTTTCACTTTTCTTTTGGTATCATACAGATACGTCAAAGACCCCAGGAAAAAAGGAGGATGGTCCTGCATGGCCCGCAACGCTTCATCTCAAGTGGCTGCCCCCACGCTTTCCCAGCGCAGCCGGAAAAGCCGCCGCCTGCGTCAGTTCATTCCGCTGTATCTGATGCTGCTGCCCGGCTTCATTTACCTGATCATCAACAATTACCTGCCCATGGCCGGGCTGGTGCTGGCGTTTAAAAAGGTGAATTACTCCGTGGGGCTGCTGCAAAGCCCCTGGGTGGGGCTGCAAAATTTCTCCTTCGTCACCAAAACGAAGGACGCCGCCCTGATCTTCCGCAATACCATCCTGTATAATATTGCCTTCATTATATTGGGCAACCTGCTGGCCATCATCGTGGCCATCGCCCTGGATACGATTACCAGCAAATTCTTTAAGAAAACCAGCCAGGTGGTCATCCTGATCCCGTATCTGCTGTCCACCATCATCATCAGCTACATCGTGCTGGCGTTCCTGAGCCCCTCCAACGGCTTCATCAACAAATCCATCATCATCCCCATGGGGGGCAAGGCCATCAGCTGGTACAACCAGCCCAAATACTGGCCCTACATCCTGACCATCGTGTATCTGTGGATGAGCTTCGGCTATTCCTCCATCCTGTATTATTCCACCCTGATCGGCATCGACAAGAGCCTCTACGAGGCTGCCGTGGTGGATGGCGCAGGCATCTGGAAGCAGATCATCCATGTGACGCTGCCGTCGCTGAAAACCACCATCATCACCCTGGTGCTGCTGGCGGTGGGCCGCATCTGCTATTCCGATTTCGGCCTGTTCTATCAGGTGCCCAATCATTCCGGCATGCTGTATTCCACCACCCAGACCATTGATACCTATGTGTACCGGGCGCTGCTGGAATTGAACGATATCGGCCGCTCCTCCGCCGCCGGCTTCCTGCAATCCATCCTGGGCTTTATCTGCGTGTTTACCGCCAACATGGTGGTCAGCAAGATCGATAACGAAAGCGCCTTGTTCTGACGCGGGCAAAAGAAAGGAGAGAATCGTATGATCGTCAACAATAAAGCGTTCAAGGCCGTCATGTACGCCCTGCTTGCCTTCCTGGTCATTGCCTGCGTGATGCCCTTCTGGCTGCTGTTCGTTTCCTCCCTCACCAGCGAAACGGCGCTGGCCCAGAACGGGTACAACTTCGTGTTTACCGAAGTGAGCACCGCCGCCTACGAATACCTGTGGGGCGTAAGGAATTCCATCCTGCGGGCCTACGGCATGAGCATCCTGATTACTGCCATCGGCGTCAGCTGCAACGTGGTGCTCACCGTGCTGTTTGCCTATCCCCTCAGCCGCCGGGATCTGCCGGGGCGGCGGGTGATTTCCTTCTTCCTGTTCTTCACCATGCTTTTTAACGGCGGCTTCGTGCCCACCTACATGGTGTATACCCAGATTTTCCACTTCAAGGACAGCCTGGCGGGCATGATCGTGCCTTACCTGCTGATGAACGCCTTTTACGTGATGATGATGCGCACCTACATTTCCACCAACGTGCCCAACGAGGTCAACGAGGCCGCCAAGATCGACGGCGCCACCGAGGTGCAGTGCCTGCTGCGCATCGTGCTGCCCATGAGCAAGCCCATCATCGCCACCATCGCCCTCATGTCCCTGATCGCTTACTGGAACAACTGGACCAACGGCATTTACTTCCTCACCACCCGCACCGATCTGTACGGCATTCAGAATTACCTGACCAGCGTAATGAACAACGCCACCTTCCTGCAAACCCACAGCATGGGCGCGGTGAATTTCAAGATCCCCAACGTCAGCGTGCGCATGGCCATCGCCGTGATCGCCGTGGTGCCGGTGCTGATGATGTATCCCTTCTTCCAGAAGTCCTTCGTCAAGGGCATTACCCTGGGCTCCGTGAAGGGCTGATCCCACGAAAGACAGAGAAAACCGCCGTTGATTTTCTCTGCCTCTTTTTTATGGCGGCGCCGAGGGACCGCTTATTCCACGGTGAAGGGCGTCTATTCGATGTGGTTGTTCTGCATTACGTTCTTCGCCCGCTTCATGTCCAGCTTTTCGATCCGCTCCTCAAATCGTTCCCGGGGATATTGCGTGCCCAGGTCCGTTCTTTTCAGAAAATCGATGTATTCCCCGGCGGCCAGACGCTCCTGCTGGATGATCACAAGCGCTTGCATGCCGCCCCTCCGCTCGTTGCGCTTCTTTTTCTTCGGCATAGCACAGATTCCCGAAGAAAACAAGAACGCAGCGAACCGCTGTTCACTGCGCCAGACTATCGAAAAACCCGGGATGCATCGAAGGGGTCACAGCCCCTTCGATTGAAATCCGCAGCCGGCGACATGCGCGGCGGCGAGGAGCAACCGGAGGTTGCTTCTGCTATCCATTTCTGACCGCGAAAATAGGGTTTTTGCTTCCTTGGAAGCCGAAAACCCATTTTTGCAGGAAATGGATGCTCCGAATCAAAGCGGAATCCTGATTCCGATTTGATTCGCAGGTTGTCGAAAACACTTTTTCGACAACCTGACGCAGCGAACTTCTGCTCGCTGCGTTCAGGATCCCATCGGTCAGCCCGCCATCGCTTCCGCGATGATCTGCGCCAACGATCCGGTGTATAGGGAGGCGCCCCAGGCTTCCGCCAGGCGGCGGCTGTCCTGGGCATGTGCTTCATCGCCGCAGCCCAGCCAGATTTCGTCCTGGGGCCGATCGTGGGCGAACAGGTCCTTTTCGCTGCCGGCCAGGCTGGTCAATTCGCCCGCGACTGCCTGCAGCATGGGCGCGGACAGGAAGGGATCTTCCTCTCCCGCAGCGAGCTTTCTTCCCAGCGCCGCCAGGTCGAAGCAGCCGTTGAAGGCGATGATTTTGCGGAATCTGCCCGGGCTGCGCAGGGCCACCGCGCAGGCGGCGTAAGCGCCCCAGCCGATCCCGCCGATCATGGCCCGGTCGTTGTCCACCGGGAACATATGCTGGCAGATGCCCGGGAATTCTTCCCCGGCGAAGCGGCCGAATTTCCCGCCCCAGCGCAGGTCGTGCCCCAGGGAATGGGAAATCCAGGGGCAGCAGATGATGAGCTGCCGCGCGTTGCACAGCTTTTCCAGTTCCGGCATGCGCAGAAACTGCATTGGGTTTTCCCCGTTGTCGTGCAGCAGGTACAGCACGGGATAGCGCTGCCCGGCTTCTCCCGTCAGCAGGGCGGCGTCGGGCAGCAGGGTGACGGCCTCAAAGCTGCCGAACAGGCAGGTGGATAAAGCGTTCCATTGCATGATCGCCATGTTACTGCGCCTCCATTTCAAATGTACCGCTCAGGGGGATCCAGTGAAGGAACCGCTCGACGTGCCGGTTGCAGTACTCCCAGTCATGCATGCCCTGATCCCGGATATCCTCAAATTCCAGGCCCATTTCGTGCATTTTGTCCATGACGGGGTAATTTTCCGGGGCGGTAGGGTCCTGCGCGCCGACGGCGATGTAGAATTTCGGCAGCTCAGTGCCGGCCTTCAAGTGCTTTTCCAGCATATACAGGTTGTCCGCCGGGGTGTTGCGCAGCTTGGCGGCGGAGCCGAAGGCGGCCCACAGGGTGCCGAACTGCTCCTCGCAGAAATCATCCCGCAGGCAGGGCGCGCCCAGGTGCTCCGTGGGCGGGATGGGCTGGCGGGGGATCAGGCCGATGGGCCCGGCGAAGGTGCCGCAGGCGGCGAACATATCCGGCCGCTGCATGGCGAATTTGAAGGCGCCGTAGCCGCCCATGGAAAAGCCGGCCACGAAGTTTTCTTCCCGCTTTTCCGAAAGGGGGAACACCCGGCGCAGGTATGCCGGCAGCTCCTGGGAAATCTGGGTCCAGTACTTGTAATCGCCCTCCGCCGTATCCATGTAGCCGGCGTAGGAAATGCCGGGCATCACCACGGCTACCCCTTTCTGGGCGGCGAACAGCTCCACGGCGGTGTAACGGCTCCAGTCCGAATGGTCAAAGCCGCCGCCGCACAGCAGCCACAGGGCGGGGTAGCGGTAATCCTTGGGCCGGTCCGCCAGGGAATACCCCCATTTGTTTTCCGGGATGATCACATTCACCCCCATGCGCATTTTCATGGCCGGTGAAAAGTAATCCAGTTTGCACAATGCCATCGAATCACTCCTTTCCTTGTGCTTATGCTATCACAAAGAAAAAAGAATGTCAATCGTTTACATTAATTTTCTTGACATAAAAAAGGACTTGTGATATATTAATTTTGAAAAATGAATTAAAACGTTTACATTCTGTAAAACGGAGGGGTTGCCTGTGAAAAAAGTGGAAAACAAGATCATGCTGATCACCTATGCCAACGCTATGGGGAAGAACCTGAAGGGGCTGGACGAGGTGCTGGACCGATACTTCCCCGGGGTGTTCGGCGGCGTGCACATCCTGCCCTTTTTCCCCTCATCTGGGGATCGGGGCTTTGCGGTGATCCACTACGATACCGTCGATCCCGCCTTTGGCGATTGGCATGATATCGACCGCTTGGCGGAGAAATATTACCTGATGGCCGATTTCATGCTGAATCACATTTCCATCCGGGCCAAAGAATTCCAGGATTACATGGCCCGCGGCGACGCCTCCCCCTACCGGAATATGTTCATCCACTGGGACGCCTTCTGGCCCAATGGCGAACCCACCGAGGCGGATATGGAGAAAATGTACCGCCGCAAGGCCAACGGCCCCTATTTGACCTTCACCCGGGCGGACGGGAAGCAGGTGAAGCTGTGGAACACCTTTTTTGAGGAGCAAATCGACATCGATCCCTACGCGGCGCCCACCCAGGCGTATTACGAGCGCAACCTGGGCCGCCTGGCGGATCACGTGCCGCTGATCCGGTTCGACGCCTTCGCCTACGCCTCCAAGCGGCCCGGCACCTCCTGCTTCTTCGTGGAGCCGGATATCTGGAACGTGCTGGATATCGGCATGCGTCCCCTGCGGGCCCGGGGCACGGAGATGCTGCCGGAGATCCACGAAAATTACCACATTCAGATGAAGATGGCGGAGAAGGGCTACTGGGTTTATGATTTCGCCCTGCCCATGCTGCTGCTGCACGCCCTGATGACGGGCCGCGCGGACCGGCTGAACCACTGGCTGCAGATCTGCCCCCGGAAGCAATTCACCACCCTGGATACTCATGACGGCATCGGCATGGTGGACGTGGCCGACCTGCTCACCGACGAGGAGATCGACCTGGTGCGGGAGCGGGTGGATGAGATCACCCTGCCGGCGAAGCCCTACATCCGCCTGCCCGGCATGATCAAGCAAACCGGCAAAAAGGCCACCCGGTATCAATTGAACTGCACCTATTATTCCGCCCTGGGGGCCGACGACGACGCGTACCTGCTGGCCCGGGCGGTGCAGTTTTTCGCCCCCGGTATCCCGCAGGTGTATTACGTGGGGCTGCTGGCGGGGGAAAATGATATCGACGCGCTGAAGCGGGGGGAGGAGCCTCGCTCCATCAACCGCCACACCTACACCGAGGCGGAGATCGCCGAGGCGGTGAAAAAGCCCATGCTGCAAAGGATGTATCAGCTCATGCGCCTGCGCAATACGCACCCGGCCTTTGACGGCGACATTACGATCGAGCCCGACCGGGGGGACGGCCGGTTGACGATCCTGCGTAAGAACAGGGAGCAATGGGCGGAATTGACCGCTGATTTTAAAGCGAAAGCTTTTACGGTTCGGTATACCGATCCCGCGACGGGAGAAGCCCACATATTTTAAGGAGGGATGCATCATGGCCTGCGTCACACTGCCGGGCATTTTCCGGGATGGCATGGTATTGCAGCGGCAAAAGCCCATCTGCGTTTGGGGGGAGGCCGAGGGGGCGGATACGGTTCGCGTTTCCCTGGCGCAAAGCAGCGCCGTGGCGGAGGTGATCGACGGACGCTGGCGGGCGTACCTGCCCCCCATGCAGGCGGCCACGGGCCTGACGATGACCGTTTGCGCCCAGGGGGAAGCGGTGACGCTGAACGACGTGGCGGTGGGCGAGGTGTGGCTGGCCGGCGGGCAAAGCAACATGGAATTCCAGCTGCGCTTCGACGCGGAGCACGAAACGGCCTGCCGGGTCCGGAACCCCGATATCCGCTGCTTCGAGGTGCCCAAGCGCGCCTTTGCGGGCCAGGAGAAGGAAAGGGACCTGCACTATGCCGGCATCTGGCGGAAGGCCGGGCCGGGGGATTCGGAATATTTCACGGCGGTGGGCTTCTATTTCGCCTGCCGGCTGTGGGATACGCTCCGCGTGCCGGTGGGCGTCATCAACTGCACCTGGGGCGGCACGTCGGCCTCCGCCTGGGTGGATGAAAGCTGCCTGACCGGCGAGCTTGCGTTCTTTCTGGACCGGGCGAAGGAAGCCCGGGCGCAAATCGACCCCCAAACGGAGCGGGAGGAATACCGGAAGATCCAGCAGTCCGTCGACGCCATGCCCCCCATGATGGGCGTGATCAACGATCAGCCCATTTTCCCGGACGAGGGCATGAAAGCCACCATGGCCCACATGGATCGCTACAACCTGTGCGCTTATTCTCCCTTCCGGCCCAGCGGGCTGTATCACGCCATGCTGCAAACCATCGTGCCCTACACCCTGCGGGGGGTCATTTGGTACCAGGGGGAATCGGATGAATATTTTGGCTCGCGGTTTGAGCCCCTCACCCGGGCGCTGATCCAAAATTGGCGCGCCTTGTGGCAGGAGGAGCTGCCCTTCCTGATGGTGCAGCTGGCCGCCTTTGAATACATGGTGGAGCCGCTGGATTTCGTGCCCATGCGCCGCATGCAGCATAAGATCGCCGGGGATACGCCCCACGTGCATTTGATTTGCGCCATGGATGTGGGCCTGCGCTACGACATCCATCCCAAGGAAAAGCGGCCGGTGGGGGATCGGCTGGCCCTGCAGGCCCTGCACCACGTGTACGGCCTGGCCCTGATGTCGGATTCGCCGTCCCTCTATGCGGCGCGTCGGAAGGGGAACACCATTGCGATCACCTTCCGGGACGGCGACGGCCTGTGGGTGAAGGGGGACGCCCCTGGGCGGATCGACCTGACCGTTGACGGGCAGGATACGGCGGAATTCACCGCCTGCGTGAAGGACGATCAGCTGCTCCTCACTTCGGATCTGTTCGCCGGCGCCGGCAGCGTCACGGTGCGCTTCGCCTGGCGGCCCTTCTGCGATGACAACGTATACAACCGGGCCGGGCTGCCCGTGTTGCCCTTTGAAGTAACTGTAACGGAAGAATAGGAGGATCAAAATGATGACGGTACATGCTTTGACCGGCGCGGGCTTTCACGGCTGGTGCGCCTTTTCCTTCGACGTGCTGGG
Organism: Clostridia bacterium; assembly: GCA_017470945.1. Classification (GTDB taxonomy): domain Bacteria; phylum Bacillota; class Clostridia; order Christensenellales; family Aristaeellaceae; genus RUG563. The sequence continues at coordinate 48,187 of JAFUXH010000100.1, forward strand.
CGAATGCGCGGCGCTTTCCCCGGAGCAATGGGAAATCACCGTGCATACGCCCAAGGGGGATGAAAAGAAACGGGTGCTGCGAACGGAGCAGATCCCCGGCGGCGTGCGGCTGATCCCGGAAAATTTCCCCTTCGGGCAGGATTTTTCCGTGCGCGGCGGCGATTGCCATTTCACGAAGGCGGATATCAGCCGGGTGCGCGTGGATGGCGACGAATTGTTCGACCGGAAGCGGGAGGGCGACGTGATCTACCGCCTGCACAGCCCGAAGGCCGGGGGCAAGCGGCCGCTGCTTTTGTTCCTGCACGGCGGCGGTGAATGCGGCTGGGACAATGAAAAGCAATTGGTGGGCACCCCCGGGGCGGTGCTGCTGGCCCGGAAGTACCCCGATCTGTACGTGATGGCGCCCCAGGCCCCGGGGGATATTACCAAAATGCTGCCCGACCCGGAAAAAACGGTGTTCAAAAATACGTTCCATTCCTTCCGGCAGATGGAGGGCACCGGCTGGCACAGGGAATACCTGGCCGGGGTGTGCGGGGTGATCCGGCGTATGATCGCCGAGGGCCTGGTGGATGAAAAGCGGGTGTATGTCACCGGCCTGTCGATGGGCGGCGGCGGCGCGCTGCGGGCCCTGTCGGTCGGCGCGGGGCTGTTCGCGGCGGCGGTGGCCATTTGCCCCACCATGATGCCCGAAACCTTCGCCATCCTGAAAACCATCCCGCCTCAAACCGGCATTTGGGTGGCCGCCGCTTACGCCGATTTCACCCTGTACCGGCACAAATACATCGTGGATGGCATCCTGGCACTGAAGGATGCGGGCCATCCCAACGCCCATTTGACGCTGTTTTCCCCCGAGGAAATGGAAAAATACGGCTATGCCGATCCCGATATGCCCCTGGAGCAGAAGCTGCTGGACAACCATAATTCCTGGACGTTGGTATACCACGGCGAGTACGGCATCATCGATTGGCTGGTCAATCAATACCGGGCATAAAAAGGAGGAAAGCGCATGTCGCTGCTGAGAATCAATTTTGAAAGCCAATACCTGGCCAATAATCACGAGGTGTACGTGATCCTGCCCGATAAGCCCCGGGATCAGACCCCGGCGCAGTTTTACCGCTCCGGAAAAAAATACAAGGTGCTGTGGCTGCTCCATGGCACCTACGGGGATCAAAGCGATTGGGTGCGGAAAACCAACATCGAATTGTACGCCGAGGAAAAGGACCTGGTGGTGGTGATGCCCCCGGCATTGAATTCCAATTACTCCAATTGGAACGATACCATGCTGGGCTTCAAAATGTTCGATTACCTGACGGAGGAATTGATGCCCTTCATCTACGGCTGGCTGCCGGTATCCGACAGACGGGAGAATAATTTCATCGCCGGTTTGTCGATGGGCGGAAGGGGAACCATCAAATACGCCGTCAACCACCCGGATCGGTTCGCCGCGGCGGCGGTGCTGTCGGCCGCGCCGATGGATTTTGACGAATTGAAGCCCGGCCATCCCTGCCCCCTGCTGAACACCGAGGATCCCCGGATGCGCGCCACGCTGCGCAACGCCGGGGGCGTGGAGGCATTCAAGGCGTCCAATGAAAACGTGTGGGCCATTATCGACCGCCTGGCCCCCACCGGCAAATTGCCCCGGCTCATGTTCGCCTGCGGGGAGCAGGATCAATTGCTGTATCCCTTCTATCTGGCCTTCCAGCGGCATTGCCGGGAAATCGGCCTGGAGGCCCATTGGTATTCCCTGCCGGGATACAAGCACGAATGGCGCTTCTGGGATCTGGGCATTCAGGAGGCGCTGCGCTTCTTCGGGCTGTGATTGAGCGACAAGCAAAGGAGGATCCCCATGAAAGAATACAGCTATCACGACGTCAATTTGCGGGGCACTATTGAACGGGTGACCTACCGCACCACCAACCGGCAGGGGGAGGAGCGGAACAAATACTGCCTGGTGTACCTGCCCAAAGGGTATGACGAAAAGGACTGCGAAAAGAAATACAACATCCTGTATCTGATCCATGGCGGCGGCGGCAGCCCCGACGCCTGGCTGGATTGCTGTCAGGTGAAAAACATGCTGGACTTCTGCATCGACGCCGGGGAGATTGAGCCGCTGATCGTGGTGTTCCCCACCTTCTACAAGGAGCGGATCGCCCGGCTGGGCCCGCCGGTGGCGGAGGAGGAAAGGAGCCACGTGCTTTTCTTCCAGAAAGAGCTGGCGGAGGAACTGCTGCCCGCCATAGAGGGCCGGTATCATACCTATGCCCGGAACGGATCGCAGGAGGCGCTGCGCGCCTCCCGGCAGCACCGGGCCATCGGCGGCTTCTCCATGGGCGGGGCCACCACCTGGTTCGCGTTCACGCACCACCTGGATTTGTTTGCCCGCTTTGCCCCGCTCAGCGGCGACTGCTGGGAGGTGGAGGCCAAGGGCGGCGGCGCCCGTCCCCGGGAAACCGCCGCGGCCCTGCGGGACGCCGTGGCGCAATTTGGCTATACCCCCGACGACTTCCGCATCTTCTGCGCCACCGGGGCCCAGGATATCGCCTGCGCGCCGCTGAGTGCCCAGATCGACGCTATGAAGCAGCTGCCCGATACCTTCCGCTTCCAGGAGGATCTCACCCAGGGCAACGCCCACTATTTCGTGGCGGAGGGTAAGGTGCACTGCTACGAGCACGTTTATCAATACCTGTATAACATCCTGCCGTACCTGTTCCTGTGAACGAAGACGACGATCACTCGGGACAACAAAAAATGCAGCATTCGAGGGCGAGTGCTGCATTTTGCTGCATAGGGGCGTTCTTCCCACTTTGCGGGAGGCGCCTGTCAATCGATTTCGATCACACCGGGGTAATAGGTCATGATGTCGGTATCCATATTCAGGAAGGTGGATTGTGCTTCCTGGGGCGGCTGGTATTCCTGGCCCTCCACGGCGATTTTGACCTGCTTCACTCCCGGGAACTGAGCGGCGGTGAACAGGATGGCCCGCAGGGACTGCACCCCGTTTTCCCCCTGGGCGGCGTCCATGAATTCCTTGGTGAAATTGATGGTCACCACCCCGTCCTTCATGTTCACGCCGATGAGGCCGCAGTCGTTGGGCAAAGGGGCGGTCAGGCCGCTGTCCGCCTTGGGGCCTTTCACCAGCTCCAGGATGGCGGTGGTCACGTCGGCATCGGAAAACACGGTGCGGGTGACGGGCACCAGCATCCGGCCGCTGGCGGAGGGGAAATACAATTGCACCGTGGCGCTGCCGGCGTCCGCCATGGTTTCCACGCTTTCCAGGTTCAGGTTGGCCCCGGTGAACACGCCGCTGACGTCGGTGCCGTAGGTCAATTTGCTGCGCTTCTGGCCGTCAAACAGGAAGGATACCTCGTCCACCGAATCGAATTCGCACAGGGTTTGGGCCACGGAGGCCACCATCAAATACTCCTGCTCGGCGTTTGAGCAGTTCAGCGCTTCCTTGGATAGATCCACCCGCGCCTTCTGGCCGGCAATATCCAGGTCGATGGCGGTGCCCTCCGGCACGGTGGTTTTTAATCCCAGGCGGGCGGCGGCCAGGTCGTTGGCGCTGGATGACACCATCAGCGCCAGGGTGGCCTTGGCGATGCCGTCGGTTTTATCCACTTGCCGGGTCACCGGCACCAGATAGCCCTCCCCGTCCTGATAATACACCACGGTAGCCTGCGTTTCCGCCGGGGTGAGGGCCGGGGCCTCGGCGACGGTGACGGGGATGTTGACCGGCGGGCTTTCATAGCTGCTTTTCACGATCTCATCCTGCTTCAGCGCCAGCGCCACCACCAGCGCCGATGCGCACAGGATCAGCATCCGTTCCACGTCTACCCGGGTGATATGCCGCTTGGCGGCGCTTTCCTTCGCGGTTTTTTCCTTTATCATGCACGCACACACTCCTTCGCAATGTCCTCGGCCCTATCGTATGTGGCGGCGGGAACGGATATGCCAGTTGTGCGGCGGGCGGATCTATGGTATGATGGGGCAAAGAAGGTGATGGCGTGATTTATCTCAGCCGGTTTGTTTTTCCCGACGCGGATCGGGAATTTGATTTCCGTTTGGCGGAAAAAAGGCGGTGCTACGATACTTATTATCCGTTCCACGTGCTGTCGGCCCGGGGATTGGGGGAGATCGAGCCCGACTACATCACCATCCTGTACGGCGGCAACGGCAGCGGCAAAACCACGGCGCTGAACGTGGTGGGGGAGAAGCTGGGGCTGAAGCGGGACGCGCCGTACAACCGATCCAACTTTTTTGAGGATTACACCGCCCTGTGCAGCTATGAGATCCGCCGGCCCATTCCCCGGGGCAGCCGGATCATCACATCGGACGACGTGTTTGACTTCATGCTGAATCTGCGGGCGCTGAACGAGGGCATCGACCTGCACCGGGAGGAGCTGTTTCAGGAGTATATCGACAATAAAAGCGGCGAATTCCATTTGCGCTCCATGGCGGATTACGAGCAGCTCAAGCAGGTCAACCTGGCCCGAAAAACCACCCAGTCCCGCTACGTGCGCCGCCGCATGCCGCCCAACGCCCGGGAGCATTCCAACGGCGAAAGCGCCTACGATTATTTCACCCAGAATATCGGCGAAAACCAGCTGTATCTGCTGGACGAGCCGGAAAACAGCCTGTCGCCCCAGCGGCAAATGGAATTGGCCCAATTCATCGAGGAATCGGTGCGGTTTTTCGGCTGTCAATTCCTGATCGCCACCCATTCGCCCTTCCTGCTGGCGATGAAGGATGCTCGGGTGTACGACCTGGACGCCGACCCCGCCCGCGTCCGGAAATGGACGGAGCTGAGCAGCGTGCGGGCGTATTATGATTTTTTCCGGCGGCATCGAGCCGCCTTTGAAACGGACGAAGGATCCCTTTGACGGATGCCGCATCCCATATAAACGAAGTCAAAAAGCGGCGGCCTGTCAGCGGAAGGCGTTCATGACGCGGCTCAGATCCTCGCAGATCCGCATGACGGTCTGATCGGCCTGGCGCAGGTGCTGGGCGTCCTGGCCCAGGGCGGCACGGCAGGCCTGCAGCTCGGCGCTCATTGCCCCGGTGGTCAATTGATCCACGGTGCGCTTCAGGGCGTCGTAATCCTGGGGCGTCAGATCGGTGCGGGTGGGCACCTTATGCAAGGTCAGCACATCCTTGGCCTGCTGCAGCATGGCATCGGCGCCGGCCAGATGGTGGTTCAGCTGCTCCCGCAATTCGGGGGTGGGGTCCGGCTGCTGGGTTTGCGCGGCCGTTTGTTTGTGCTGCTCGGGGGGCGGCGTTGGGGTGGCTTTTTTCTCGGGCGGGGGTGTTTGCGCGGTTTTTTGTTCCGGTGCGCGTGTCGTCGGCCCCGCCTGCTTCCTGAATCGGCGCAGATAGCGGTTGATCGCGGCAAACTCATCCTTCTTCAAATATCCCCGCTGGGAGGCGATTTTGGTTTTTCCCAGCCTGCCTGAGCCGTGGATGCGGTAATAGCTGAAGCCCAGCAGGCAGGACGTGATATCGGTGAAGCGCTCGGTTTGATAGGAATCGGGGAAGAACAGGCCGTTCCGGTACAGGAAGCAATGGGTGCATTCGTGGCACAGCACGGATGTCAGCGTATCCGGCGTATCTTTTTTATAAAAATTGATGGTGATCAGCTTGTTGTTGTGATCGTAGGTGCCCCCGGCGTCCCCGACCTTCCTTTGCTGCACGCAAACCACCCGCAGCTTCATGTCGGGCGTCAGCTTCAGCCAGCGCAGGATATCATTCATCATGGCCGTCATTTTCTGCTCCAGCTTTTGCTGGGTCTTCAAATCGTCGCCAGTCAGGATGTTCTTGAAGCCGAAATCATACCGCAAATAATAATCCAGGCCCTTCTGCTCCAGGCGCTTTTGGATGCTCTTTGCATCCTCCACCACTTTGCCTGTGTGCGGCGGATCGTACGCCCAGTGAAAGAACACGCGGAACCAGTAAACCACGAAATAGACCAGGTAAACCAGGGCCATGACCGCGACGATATTCAAGATCGAGTTGATGTTCACGTGCCTGTCCTCCTTTGGTATCCCCTCTGTGCAATCATTTTTCGACAAGCCCCTCCCATTTTCCTGCCCGAAAAAAAGCCCCCTTCTCGATCGTTTTCGATCAGGAAGGGGACGATTGCTTTTCAGCCGCGGCATTTCCAGCCTTGAGGAGACAAAGGATTTCATTTCCCTTTTTTCTCAATTCCCATGGGCACCCACGTGACCACGGGCACGTCCTCCTTGCTCTGGTAGCCGTATTCGGCCAGGGCGTCCTCCGGGTTATCCGCAAGCAGCATCTCGAAAACAATGCAGGGCTTTCCGTTATAATTACGATACCCTACGGTCACCTTCATCAGCTGATCATCCAGCGTTACCAGGTAATCTCGCGCGTCCCTATAATCCTTTGACGGCGGAATCGGCGCGCTGCCGAAGTGTTCTTCCAACCATTGGGCGATGGGCTCGAAGGCCGCTTTTGCTTCTTTGCCGGAAGCATAATAGGTCCTATAGTGGCTGCCGCAGATCGGCTGGGGGTCGTCGTCGCGATAAATGATATAGAAGCTCGCGCTTTCATCGCCCTCATACGTAAAATCTACTTTGTTGGTATAAAACGTAAAGCCATTAATTGGCGCCCGCGGCCAAATGGGGCCGTTTTTGTGCCACCCAGCGTCCTTGGCCATTTTTTGCACTTTTTTCAAGGTAGTATTCAGCGCCACGTAGTACCCGGGGAAATGCTCTTCCGTGATTTCCGCGGCCAGGGCCTGCGAAGCGACGGCCGATAAAACCAAAATAAGGAACAAAGCCAACAATCGTTTCATGGATACGCTCCTATCAGTTGATCTCTTTTTTTCATACGTGCGAATGAAAAACAAGCCCGTTTTGTGAGCGCACAAAACGGGCCGTTTTCCATAGGATTACTTCAGCTCCGCGAAGTACTTGATGGTGCGAACCATCTGAGAGGTGTAGGAATTTTCGTTGTCGTACCAGCTCACGACCTGCACCTGGGCGGTGTCGTCGTCGATAAACCGTTGCTGCGCAACGGTTTTAGGGGTGCCGCTGCCCGTCTTTGCGTAGGCTTGTTTACTTGTCAAATCACGATATTGCCTATCGTACCTTCGGCCAACTGGCCTATTGGACTACGTTGGAAGTGTATCATACCATTTTCGGCCCGTCAAGCGAAAAAGAAAGATCGTAAACGAAAGGCCCGTAAAAGTTGAAAAGGAAAGAGCGTTGTTCCGATGACAAGCAAAATCCCCGCCGTCCGATGAAGGGCGGCGGGGATCATGTTTAGCGGGTTCATTCCGAAAGCAGCTTCATAATCTGCTTTTCAAAAGCGGGCAAATCCTGTGTGCAGGTGCTGTAAACGTCCTCTTTGCGCAGCGTTTGATATTTGTGCGCGGTCACGTCCCGCATACCGGCGATGGCCCGCCAGGGGATTTCTTTGTGTGCGTCCTTCAAATCCTGTGTGATATTCTTCACTAACTCGCCAATATTGATCAGCGTCATGCTGACCGCCCGGGCCGTGCGTTCATCCGTCAAAAACTGTTCCAGAGAAACGCCGTCCAAGAGTTCCCGAGCCAAAGCGATTTCCGACAGGATTTTGTTGCAGACTTGCGTGTCTCTTCCATTCATAGCACCCGCACGACCTTTCCAACCGTGATCATGCTGCCCTCGGGCAAGGGAGCGTGAATCACATCCACAGGCAGGCCCAGCGCATCTTCCAGATCGTATTTCAAGGCGTTCAGCTTCACCAGCGAAACGGCGGGAGAATCAAATTCCACCAGCAAATCCAAATCGCTTTCGCTGGTAGCCCGGCCATCGGCAAACGATCCGAAAATGCTGACCTTGCGCAGCGCATAGGCATTTTTCATTCCGTACAACGTATCGCGGATGATGTCAACCGTAGGCATTTTTCTTCCCCCTTTCCCGTTTTTATTATAGCCGATTCCTGCTGAAAATTCAACGCATATTTTGTTTTGAACGATGATACGATCCCCGCCGCCCGATGAAGGGCAGCGGGGATCATTTATTGTGTGATTATGCGTTCTTCTTTTCTTGTTCGCGCTCCACATATGCTTTTGCGGCCAGATTGGCAGCAATGACGCTATTTTCAGCAGCTTCGCCAATGGCATATAATACAAGTGAACCAAGCCATGAGAGCAAAGGACCGATGATTGCAATTAAAATCCCCGAAACAATATATATCTCGCCGTCACGATACATATTAGCTCCACTCACAATCATCGCAATACCGCCAATGATAGAAGCGATAATCCCCAGCCAGCAGAGCACCTTTGCCAAAGTCTTACATTTTCCACCAATATTATCAAACATTTACTTACCCTCCTTCATTTTCCTCTTGTACTCATCCAAATACGAAAAGTCGCTGCTGTTTTCTTGTTTCAATTTTTTCTCTCGATTTGCAGGTGCAAACCATATCGCACATGCGATATAGAGAAGAATTGTGCCAATAGTATTTATGACATAATAAGAGCCTACACTAGAGCCTACCCTGGAGATGGTGATGATGGATAAAAGAGAAAAAATTACCGTGTATATAGCGTAGATAATTGCCACAACAGACCATATCACACTATTATGAGTCTTATTCAAGATAATAAAGAGAAATGGCAATATCGATGATATAATCGATATTAAACTAAATACAAGACTAAATACATCAATAACATAATTCAAACGTGAAATAATTGATCCAGCAAAAGGAATAATTGCCAAGCAGCAAGCAATCACTTTCTTGCCAGCCTTATCAAACAAATACGACAACAACCACCAAAGCCCTGTTAAACCGACGATGTTGCCAAAGAGCATTTGAACGGTTATTGATATTTGTGCCCTGCTGTATTCAATTATCGACCATACAAAACAAGCCAATTCAAAAATAATAGTCGCTATAAATAAAACCAGCACGGTTTTATTCTTTTTTTGAAGTGCTCCTTGTGTTTTCATTTCCATGCTATCACCCCTTCGCAGATTTGAGGCGGTCACGGTTTCCCGCAACCGCCGCTTTTCGTCATACTTGCCGCACAACCTCTTTGAACGTATGCTTTACAATGGGCGGCGTGCCTTGCAGCTTGATGTACCGGGCGACGGTCTGCGCGGAACGCCCCACGATACGGGCCACAGCGGCGTAAGTGCCGTATTGATTGTAAAGCTGATTCATCCAAATGATTTCTTCGGCTGTCACACGCCTTGCCATGGTTATTTGCCCTGGGGTTGGCCGTTCTGGCCGTTATTCTGAGGCTGATTGTTATTTGTCGGCGGCACGGGCGGCACCTTTGCCGCGTTTCGATTGGGCTTCACGCCGGTTTTCAGCTGCGTGTCAGAATGGGCCATAGCATAATCCCAGCATTCTTTCAGATAGCCGCTAAAGGTTTTCTCTTTAGCATTTTCACCGCCGCATTCCTTAATCATGCGGTTGATCTCGGCCAGCTTGTCGGTGTAGTTGTAAGGAACGGTGATGGTTTTCTTGTCGGTGTCCAGAACGATCTTCATGTGTTTTTCTCCCTTCATTTTGTCGGTCAGTAGCTTTCGCTTTCCACACCCAGGCACAAATCCTGCGCATCGAACAGGAGGGAAATGCTGTACCCGTCCTCTTGCCAGGTGCGCAGCGTGCGCCCGTCTGTCCGCTGGATGATCTTGTGTGCCGCACCCATTTCATCCACGATCTCCCGATAGGTTTTTCCACGAAATACGGCGGCTTTTTTCGCCCGTGCTTGCAGGGACGGCTTGCGGCGCTTCATCCACTCCGCAAACAGAATCCCCGCCAGAAACGCGGCGGCAATCCAGCCCAAGTAAATCAGCATTACACCTCCCCGCTTTCGATTGACATTCCTTGCGCCCGTGCGCTTTGCCTGGAAATATCGTAAGGGAGATCAGGCCAAAAGTCACGTCGCAAAACGCGACAATCGCGTCAAGAAATGCGACATTGCATGTTTTTTCCTGTTTTTTCGTGAAAAGGACATATAAAAAAGCCCCTGGCGGGGCTTGAAAGCGAAGGAGTTATTCCTGCGGCTTTTCCTGGGATAATGTGACCGTCGTCGTTTCTTTTATTTCATGTCCGTTTGCATCCGTGCCTTGCAGCTGCAATTTCACGCTGGTAAACAGGGGATAGCTTGCGCCCCAGTTGATATAAACGGGCGCAGGATCGGCGCTGGTAATGGTATCGCCATACATGCAGCCGCGTAGGAATGCATAATCCAAATCCATGTTGCCTGCTACGCTATCATCCTTATAGTACAGCATCGTTGCCTTTTCCGGCTTAAAGGGAATGTCGCTTGTGTTCGTAATGACAAACGAAAACTCCCAGCCCAGGCCCTCATCCTCAAAATCAGGATCGGCAATCATGGGCGCGGGATCATACAATGCGGTTAAAGTGACCTCGGCTGTTTTGCTCATTTTCGCGTTATGGGAAACAAGCAAAACAACAGCTACGGCGATAATCGCCAGCAGGGCGGCGCACAGGCCGATGATCTTCTTTTTCTGCGGCTTGCGTGACGGTGCGGTTTCCTGGGTGGAAGGGTCGGGATCGGCGGGCGTTTCCTGGGGATCGGCTTTGCCGATCAGAAAATCAACATGCAGCACCTGGCCCAAGAGGCGCATCGTATCAAGATCGGGCTCCGTGCGGCCATGCTCCCAATTTGAGATCGTGTTCCTCGCAACGTGAACGGCGGCGGATAATTCTTCCTGGGTCATGTTTGCGGCCTTCCGGGCGGCGGATAGTTGTTCGGCAAATGTCGCCATGCTGTGATCTTCCTCCTTGTCGTAGAAAACAGGAATATTATACTGGAAACAGGGCGTTTTTTCAAGAAAAAATGTCGAAAAAGCCAGCTTTTTCAAGGGTTTCCCGCATTTGCGTGCATTTGCATGTAAATGCGCTGCATTGTCGTGTAATTGCATGTATTTGCGCTGCATTTACATAGCAATAGCAAGCAATTTCAGAGGAAAAAGCGGGGAATTGAGCAAAAACCAGCTCGTTCTTTTCCTTATCGTCTGTAATCGTCATGTAAATTTAAGAATTTTCCAGCGATTGCATGTTGTTGCACGGCAATCATGCGCATTTGCGGCGCGGCGCAATGCGTATTCATTTGAAAAACATAAAAATAAATGATATGATAAATACAGAAGATGAGGGAAAAGGAAAATCCCATACTTCATAAAAAAATGAATCGCGCTGTACGGCGCGTAGAAAGGTTTATTTGCTTATGCCTGAAACAGTTTCCAATCAAAAGGTGATCCACGTTCACAAGCCCACCTACACGGGCAATTTCTTGCAGATCGGCAATGAAGAATGGCAGGCGGTCAGCACCGATAAGAAGAATCTGGGCCGCACGGCGCTGCAACTGTATTTGTATCTGGCCGCCAACGCAAACGGCTATCAATTCGCCCTGTCACAGCAGGCGGTAGAAAACGCCGTGGGGATCGGACGCACCAGCTACGACAAGTATCTGAAACGGTTAGAGGATATGGGCTACATCGTGTGGCGGCATGGCAATGTGTATGATTTTTACACAACGCCCCGCCCGGCGAATGAACGCACCCAGCATTACAAGGATAAAGCCGCTGATGATGAAGCATTGAACTTTGACGATGATTGTTTCGCGGAAAAACAGGATGTTCCCGCCGCGCGAAATGAACTGCCGCCCCGCGAACATGATTTCCCGCAAAGCGGCAAAACCCTGCCGCCCTGCAATAGAGAAATAGATAATAGATACGGGATAGATAACGGAGAAATAGATCATACAGATAGCGGAACGCTGCGCGTCCCGCCGCCCGCCGCTGACGCGGCAGGCGCATCAAGAGGAAAAGTTGTTGAAATCCGCATCCCCAACCCTTTGCTGCCAGAACGGCGTAAGCCGATTGAAAAGCCAAAGCCCTTTGCGTTCATGGATGATGATTTCATCAACAGAACTGATCCAGCAACCGGGGAATACGTTTTCTGACGGCGCAAGCCGTCTTGCGAACGGCGCACAGCTTCTTTTCTCTTGCTCCCGCGCTGTTTCTTTGCTCTTGCTATGGTAGCGCCGTGAGAGCAAGAGCAAAGGAAAATCACTTGTGCCGGACATTCGCCCACAAACAAGAAAAACGGGGCGTTTCATGCCAAATCCAGCACAAAACGCCCCGATCCTCATTTGCCGCCGTTCAAACCCTTTGCGATAGCCGCCGCTATCTCTTTGCCTACCTTTGATCCTTCATCCGTCATGCCTTTTGCTATGGCTTGACGCGCTTCCTGCATTTGTTCAGCAAACGCTTCCTTTTCCGCCTGCTCAATTTCGCCGTCCAACTGCTCCAATAATGATCTGCGCCGATCCTCATACTGTTTTCTTGATAGATCGTTCTATTGCGCCTGCTTACCGTATAATTTGCTTTCCCGATACTCCATGCGGCGAAGAACGCTTTGTTTATTGCGCAGATTGTTCAGCTTGTCCATTGCTTTCCCCATGTTCAGATCCCCCTTCCGTTTCGCGGCCTATAAGCCGTCTGATAACGCCTGACATTGTGTTGTAGGTTTCCTGCGCCATGCTTTGCAAAGCCTCGTATTCGGCCCGCGAAAGCCGCACAGACACGGTAATAAACTGTCGATCCATAAGACACCAGCTTTCTCTTTATTCATTCACTATTGATGAAAATGCAGGAAAATACATTGTTTGCTCTTGTCCGAAATTTTTTGCATCCGTCTCCCGTTTGCCGAAAACCGCACAGCATTTCAAAATTTTGCAGGCCACGCAAAAGGAAAAGCGGCCTACAAAAAAGTTTTTCTCCCGAAAGCGGCCCCGGGGGATGGGGATTTATCAGCAGATGTTCGCCGGGCCGCCGAGGATCGCGGCGGCCCGTATTTGTCAAGTAAAATTTGCATGGGAATTTTCTGCATCGCTGCATAAATATACATTTTCGCATACATAATCCCGTAAGTGCATAGCCCCGCCGCCCAAAAGCAGAACACGGGGCCGCCATGCGACCCCGCCACGCAAACCCCTTCTGGCTATGCTCATTCGTCTTGCTTCTGGTCTGGTATGTGCTGGATGAAATCACCCGGCTGGCAATTCAGCGCCGTGCAAATCTTATCCAAGACACCAACGGGCAATTCCTTAATTGTATTCGTGCAGATTGCGGAAATTGTCGGCGGCCTGATCCCCGTCTTTTCTGATAAATCTTTTTGATTCATGTCATTCATTGCTAATAACACCTTCAAGCGGAATTTAATCACGCTGTCACCTTCTTTCTGTTGCAATTATACCACCACAAGACTGATTTTTCAATACGCTTTGCGGAAATTCGTATCGCAAGCAATAAAATAATACCGTGAAACAAGAAAGAGTTTACGTAAAACTATTGACAAATTACGCAAGGCGTGTTATAATAACTACTGTAAGGATGAGGGAAGCAAGACAATGCTTCACCAAATCGCCGGGGCCGTCCCTGTGAGCCAACTTAAAGGCGGCGGCAATAGTCACGCAAGGCCCCGCGACTTCATCAAAAAAGCGAAGGGAGCAAACACCATGAGCAGCAAAGACATTGAGAGCAGGGCCCACGAACTCCAAGAATTGAAGCGGATGAAGGAAGAACTGGAAGCGGAAATCACTTCGCTGGAAGATGAAATTAAAGCCGAAATGACCGCCCGCGAAACGGACAGCATCACGGCAGGCGCTTACAAGATCAAGTGGACGGTTTACGAAAGCGCACGATTCGACAGCGCCAGATTCAAGAAGGATCATGCGGAATTGGCCGCACAGTACACCAAGACCATGACCGCCCGCCGCTTCTCCATCAACTAAAAGGGCCGAACGCTTTGCAGAGCGTCCAGCCCACGCCCCACCAAGTAACCACGACGAAACCGGGGAGCATGGATATTATAACAGATACCATGCTCCCCGCGCAAGACGATGGGAGCAAAGAAAATGAATATCTATGAAGAAGTTACACAGCGCATTATTTCACAGATGGAGCAGGGCGTCATTCCGTGGCGCAAACCGTGGGCCGCAACAGGAAAAGCAATCAGCAGGGCAACGGGCAAGCCTTATTCCCTCTTGAATCAAATGCTGTTAGCGAAACCCGGCGAATATGTCACGTTTTCCGAATGCCACAAGGCGGGCGGCTATGTCCGCAAGGGCGAAAAATCACAGATCGTGGTTTTCTGGAAATGGATCGACAAAGAGGATGAAGAAACCGGCGAAATCCAGCAAATCCCCTTCCTTCGGTATTACAATGTTTTTCACGTCGATCAATGCGAAGGGATTTCCGCACAGCACACGGCAGACCTCCCCGTGAATCCCGCAACAGCAGACGAAACCGCCGAAAGCATCATTGCAGACTATGTTCAGCGCGAAGGGGTGAAGCTGGAACACCACGAAGGGGATGCCGCATATTATCAGCCCGCCGCAGACCGCATTGTGCTTCCACTCTTGAAGCAATTTACCGAAACCGCCGAATACTACGGCACAGCGTTTCACGAAATGGTACACAGCACAGGCCATATGAAGCGGCTGGCCCGTCTGGACACAACGGCGAACTTTGGCGGAGAGGAATACAGCAAGGAAGAACTGATTGCGGAGATCGGGGCGGCGGCCCTTGTAAACTTCTGCAAGCTGGAAACGCCCGCCAGCTTCACCAACAGCACAGCGTATATTCAAAACTGGCTGCAAGTGCTGAAAAGTGACAAACGCTTTATCGTTTCGGCCAGCGGCAAGGCAGAAAAAGCTGTGAACTTGATCCTTGCGGGGCGCTAAGCCCCGCAAGGGTAGGGAGGAAAGCGCATGTTTTACATTGTGCGCACTTTTGAAGCTGGCCGCATCCTCGAACAGGAATTTGATACGCTGGATGAAGCGCGGGATTATATGCAGACCATGACCAACCATGCAGAATTGTATGTTTGGATCGGCGGGGAAGAAAAATTCATGGAATCTGTGTAGCAAAACCATCCGTTATCGTTTTCAGCCGTCAGACGGCGCGGGAACACCGAAAAAACCCGAAAATGTGTAAAAGAAACCGGTAAACGAAACGAAATTCCGCGCGGCGGGTTTTCGTTGACAGGAGGAAAAACGCAATGGCAAAGAATTACGGTTACGCCCGCTGTTCCCTGGGCGAAGAAAAAGGGCAAGACCTCAACCGCCAAATCCGCGAACTGAAAGCGGCAGGCGCAGAGGAAATCATTACGGAGCGCGAACACGGCGACGCGGACAAGCAAAATCTGAATCTGCTCTTGAACAGCATGGAAGAAAAATCGACCCTGTATGTATGCGAAGTGTCGCGCCTTGCCCGATCCACAAAAATGCTGTGCGATATTATCAGCATTATCAAGGAAAAGCATTTGCGGCTTGTGATCCTGGGCAGCATCACCGTGGATTGCAGGGCGGGCGAAATGGACTGCATGTCTGTTGCTTTCCTGCAAATGGCGGGCGTATTCGCAGAGGTCGAATTGCAAATGACCAGGGCCAGAGTGCGCAGCGGCCTTGCCAATGCCCGCGCAAAAGGAAAGCGCATAGGCCGCAAGCCCACCACAAAGGACGATATTCCCGCCGCCTTTTACAAGCACTATCCCGCTTTTGCTTCGGGCCAACTGAACGTGTCGGAATTTGCGCGGCTGTGTGATCTGTCCCGGCCCAGCATCTACAAATACTTGAATCTGGTGGAAAAATAAAAATGTCGCCCGCCGTCCCATTGTCCGCAGAACGGCGGGCGCATCGTTTTACAAATTCGCCAGCACACCCGTTTTCATGGCTGCATCCAGCACTTCCTTATCTTCCAAGCCCTCTAAATATCGCTGTGTGATCGCAACACTTTCATGTCCCATCACTCTTGACAGGCTGTATAAATCCAGCCCGTTTTTTAATTGCATCTGCGCAAAGGTGTGCCGCAGGGTATGGGGAGAAACGCGGATTTGTTCATTCACGCCTACATCCTTTGCGGCCTTTTTCAGAAATTTCGTTACCGCTTCGGGCGTCAGCTTTTTGCCTGTCCGCGAAACGAAATAATAGCTTTCGGGAAACTTGATCCCTTCAAAGAAGTATTCCCGCGCGGCATTGTACTGCATCATGGCTTTTGCCAGATACGGCGAAACGGGCACAAGCCTTTCCTTTGCCCCTTTGCCATGCACAAGGATGAAATCATCGTGTATTTGTTCCGGCTTCAATGTCAGTACTTCGCTCAACCGCATCCCCGTATCAAAGAACAGGGCAATCATCGTCCGATTGCGAATATCAAGAAAATCCCTGCCGTTAAAATACGTTAGCATTTTCCGAACTTCGGAATTGTTGAAAGTCAGGATTTTCACTTTCGGCTGTTTCATGTTCTTGATGTTCGCCGTGGGGCGTTCTTTCACATAGCCCTCTTTCTTGCAATAGTTGAAAAAGGTTTTGAACGCTTTGAGCAAGTCATTGATGTACCGCGCCTTGCGGCCCTGATCGTCCTTCATGGCAAGGAAGTGCTTGATGTGAATGCTCTTGACCGCTTCAACTTCCGTGATCCCAAATTCGTTTTCCAAATACCGTTGCAGATATTTCAACTGCTTTTGATAATTGGAGATCGTTTTTGGTGACAGCTTCCGAATCTTGCAATCAAACCCGAACTCTTGAATCCCATCCGCCATTGTCATAGAAAAAACCCTCTTTCCGTCCTGTTTTACCAGTTGGAAAGAGGGTAAGATGCCTATCGTAGTTGACAAGTAAGAAGCCTTCCTTGCCTACGCGCATTCAGCAGCTTTTTTCATACTTCCGCTTATCCTTCGCGGCTTCTCAAAGGCCCGAAAACCCTTGATTTTCCTGATTATTTCAGCTCGGCGAAATATTTGATCGTCCGAACCATCTGCGAAGTATAGCTGTTCTCGTTGTCGTACCAGGACACGACCTGCACCTGGGCGGTGTCGTCGTCGATCTTGGTGACCATGGTCTGGTTGGCATCGAACAGGGAGCCGTAGGTCATGCCAATGATGTCGCTGGACACCAGCTTTTCGGTGGTGTAGCCGAAGGATTCAGAGGACTGAGCCTTCATGGCGGCATTGATGGCTTCCTTGGTGATGTCCTTGCCCTTCACGACGGCCACCAGGATGGTGGTGGAGCCGGTGGGCACGGGCACGCGCTGGGCGGAGCCGATCAGCTTGCCGTTCAGCTCGGGAATGACCAGGCCGATGGCCTTGGCAGCGCCGGTGCTGTTGGGCACGATGTTGGCGGCGCCGGCACGGGCGCGCTGCAGATCGCCCTTCCGATGGGGGCCATCCAGGATCATCTGGTCGCCGGTGTAGGCGTGCACAGTGGTCATGATGCCGCTCACGATGGGGAAGGCGTCGTTCAGGGCCTTGGTCATGGGAGCCAGGCAGTTGGTGGTGCAGCTGGCGGCGCTGATGATGGTGTCTTCCTTGGTCAGCTTGTTATGGTTCACGTTGTACACGATGGTGGGCAGGTCGTTGCCCGCGGGAGCGGAGATAACAACCTTCTTGGCGCCGGCGTCGATATGCGCCTGGGCCTTGGCCTTGCTGGTGTAGAAGCCGGTGCACTCCAGCACCACGTCCACGTCCAGTTCTTTCCAGGGCAGGTTGGCAGCCTTGGGCTCGGCGTAGATGGTGATTTCCT
>JAFUXH010000101.1 GCA_017470945.1 Clostridia bacterium
ATATCCGCACCAACCTGATCACCTGGCTCATGAAGGGCGGCGTATCCGACGCGGCCTGGCAGAGCTTCCAGAACGATCTGAACGGCAAAGTGAACCTGGCGGGCATCCAGAAGGTCTATCAGGACGCCTATGACCGCTATATCGCGCAATAAGGGGAGGAAACGAACATGAAGAAATCTATCATCGCGCTCATGCTGGCGCTGATTCTGACGCTTAGCTGCTTTGCCCCCGCTGCTCTTGCCGATAATGGCCCCGCCATTACTGGCGAAGCGGACCAGACCGTGGAAGCGGGCACCGAATTTGACGCCCTGGCGGGCCTCACCGCCTCCGACCCGGAGGACGGCGACCTGACCGACATGATCACCGTGGAAGCCATGCCGGAGCTTTCCTTCCGCAACGGCAAAGCCACCCCGGAAACCGCGGGTGAATATGAACTCATCTATTCAGTGACCGACAAGGACGGCAACGTGGCCGAAGCCTATGCCACCCTGACCGTCACCAAGAAAAAGAGCGAAGAAACGGTGTATAAAGCCTTTGATTTCAGCACCGTCGCGGTGACCGATAATCACGGCTGGGAAGCCAGGATCGGCGAAGCCGCTTCCGCTGCGGCGTCCCTCAAATCCGGCGCGTACGTGATCGAGATCGCCAACCCCGGCAATGGGGATGGGGACGTGCAGCTGGCCAAGGCCGGCTACGCCCTGAAGGCCGCTGATTATAAGATCAAGATTTGGGCCAAATCCACCAAGCCCACCTACGCCCATTTCATCGCCCGTGATGAAAATGCGGAGGGCTGGGAAACCTTCGGCGCTGTGTGGAACGCGCGGATCGAAGAGAATATCGCCCCCATCGAGCTGAACTTCACCTCCGCCGGGGAAGGCAGCGCGGAACTGCTCTTTAACCTGGGCAAAATCACTCCCAACCCGGACAACGCTGCCGATACCACTCCCGAAGATTTCACCGTGACCATCGACAAGATTGAGCTGTATGAGATTTCCGGCGAAGAGCATCAGGTGCCCGTCTATACCGCCGATCTGACCACAGGCGGCGTGACGGTCGATGCGGGCGACGGCGCGAATGCAGCTGTGACCTTTGACGGTACTGCGAAAGTGACCATCGACAATTACCCCGCCGAGGGCGGCGTGTGGAGCATCAAGGCCAACATCGGTCTGGGCGGCCTGACCATCGAAAAGGGCCAGAAGTATTATTACAGCTTCACCGTGAACGCCGCAAACGGCCAGAGCGGCGAATGTCTGGTGGAAAGCGATGCCCGCAGCTGGGAATGCCGGGCCAACTTCAACGGCCTGAGCGCCGCGGCGGGTGAAGATGTGGTCGTTTCCGCCGTGTTCACTGCGGAAGCGGACGTGGATGATCCCGTGATCCGCCTGCAGATCGGCAACGCACCGGAAGGCGTGACCAACAACACCATCACCATCAGCAACGTGGAATTCGGCAAGCTGGAGGGCGACAAGGAAACCATCAAGACCATCGAAGCCTTCATGCCCTTCGGCCCCAATACCGCCAATGCTGAAAACCCCGCCTATCCCTGGCAGACCTTCAACGGCACCGACGAGGATAACGAGCGCGGCGTGGGCACCATCTGGACGGAGGACGGCAGCTTCTTCTACCGCATCGACAATGGCGGCACCGTAGACTGGCACAACAAGCTGATCTGTGGCTTTGGCTCAAATCCCCTGACCCTGGCTGCCGACAGCTATTACATCGTGGAGATCACCGCCAAGGCGGACAAGGACGTAAGCTGCGGCGTGTTCCTGAACCCCATGGGCGGCTGGGACCCCCGCTTTGCCGAAGGAATGTCCCTGACCCAGGAATTCCAGACCTTCCGCTTCGCTACCACCGATACCTTCATCATGGATATGAACTTCGAGCTGCTCTTCCAGTTCGGCTCCGAAGCCACCGCCAACCTGGGCGAAGTCACCGTTGAATTCCAGAACATCACCATTTACCAGATGAGCGTGCTGTAAGCACAGAAAAAATGGACAGGGAGGATGGTTTTGAATCTTTACCTTTTGTTTCATTGCCTCCTCATGCTTGGCAGTTTCCACCCAGTATTTCACGTTCAGCATCTGATCCAGTTTTTCCCGTAGGGACTTATACTGCGCAGACTGTTCTTCTTCCTTATGTCGAAGATCAGCCTGTTCTTTTTTCCAACTGGGAATGTCGATCTTCTTCACGCCGTGCTTCTCCTTCAGGATGCGCTGGGAAGTATAGTACAGATCGATTTCCTGCTGATGGGCGGCCCGGAACTTTTCCCGGTTGCCTTTCCAATGAATGGCGTTCATCTGGTCGATGATGGGCTGAATGCGACGGATGTGTTCGGCAAAGGTGATCATGCTGTCAAGCTGCTTGATCCGGGCTGTATTGACCTTGGATTGGGCCACAAGATCATCCACGGAAGCAGATAATTCGTGGGTCTGTCGCTCCAATTCCTCCACGGTGAAAATCTGGTTATCCTTCAGGAAATGGAAGGCATCCACAAACTTTTTCAGGTTACCGATCTTGGCTTTCTGGCTCCAGGCCCCGGCGTTGCGCATTTCGTGATACTGGATCAGCAGATCGGCAAGATCAGGCTCCTTGGCTTTCGCCAATTCTTCCTTCACAGCGGCGATCCATTCAACCAAGGATTTCAGCTTCTTTTTGATGCTGGCAATCAGGCGATTCGTGGCCCTGATCCAACGGTTCAGGTCGCCTTTCTGTGTGCGGATGCCCCGTTTCTCCATCTTTTGTACCAGCGGCCCTTCATGTACCGTGGGGATTTGCTCAATGCCCTGGGCCTCGTAGCTGCGGTGGTCGATCCGGGTTTCAAGTCCCTTCCGTTCAAACTCGGCGTCTACCATCCGGCACCAGGCTTCCCGCCAATGCTCCAGCGTTTCCGACTCATGCCAATCGGTGGTGTGGACGGCATTGAACACATGCTCGCCCTTCTCATCCCGGATGCGCTCGCCGTTTTCGTCTAAAGCATATTCCCGGCGCTGTTTGTTGCCCCAGTTGCCGTCAGGATTGAGAGGCCGCATAGTGGTCAGCACATGAAAATGGGGATTGGGGATGCCGTTCTCCTTGTCTGGCTCATGCACCGCAAGATCAGCGATCATACCTCTGCTCACGAAATGCTCCTGCACAAATCGCCGGGCCAGGG
>JAFUXH010000102.1 GCA_017470945.1 Clostridia bacterium
AACAGGAACAGGCCCCGGCGCTTGAAAATATCCCGGGCGGTGTGGCCGATGTTGCGGAAGATCTGGCCCACGGAAGTTTCGGCGGTGCGCTCAATGTAGTGGGTCTGCTCCACGTTTTTGAGGAACGGGATGGAAAATACCAGCCACCACACGCTGGTGATGAGGATGGAGAATTTCTGGGCGATGGGATTGCTGTAGCCCAGCACCAGCAGCACGGCGATGGAGATGACGAAGGGGATGGTGCTGCCGCCGATGTAGCCCATGGCGTAGCCCCAGGAGGACACCTTGTCCATCCGCTCGTCGGTGGTCACGTCGGTGAGGAAGGAATCATAGAACAGGCAGCTGCCGGAGAAGCCGATGCGGCTGAGGATATAGCCCGCCAGCATGAGCTTCCAATTGTTCATCACCAGCGCGATCAGGAACGTGAATACCACGCCCGTCAGCATGAATACGGTGAACAGCTTTTTCTTCATGCCCTTGTAATCGGCCACCGCGCCCAGCACCGGGGCCAGGATGGCCACGACGAAGGTGGCGATGGAGGTGCCGTAGCCCCACCAGATATCCCCGGCGTCGCCGGCGATGGAAACAAAGATGGTGGGGAAAATGGCGGCCATGATGTTGGTGGCGTAAATGGAGTTGGCCCAGTCGTACATGATCCAGCTCCATTCCTTCACCGAAAAGCGCTTTTTCTTCCCGGTACTCGTTGCAGACATATGATTCCCTCCCGTTTTGCGTATAAAATCAGATGATGCTTTGATTATAATAGGAACGAACGCATTTTTCAAGGGGTGAACAGGAAAAACCTGATCAAAAAGAAGGGGCGGGCGGGGCGGAAAACGCGATTGGCAATCTATGGCAGCGAACGGATGGGGAAGGAGGCGCGGAAAGGAAGGAACTGCCTGAAAAGGCAAAAGGGGAAAGACCGCACCCCATTGGAAATACAAGGAAAACGGCCACAAAATTACCAGGAATTGGCATGAAAACAGACCGGATTTCAGGAAGAAAGCGGGGCGATGATCCGTCCTTGTGGATGAACGGCCAAGGCCGGAACACACATCAACAAAGGAGGCATTTCCCATGAACAACCGCAAATCTTCCCGCATTCTGCCGGCCCTGCTGGCGGCCACCCTGGCCCTGACCCCTCTGGCGGCGTCGGCCAGCGAGTATGCCACCGTGAAGGGCGGCGGGCTGAACCTGCGGGAAAAGGCGTCCCTGGAGGCGAAGGTGCTGGGCCAGTACTGGACCGGCACCTGGATCGAGATCGTCGAAAAGGGCGATGAATGGTGCAAGGTGAAGGTCAACGGCAAGGAAGGCTACATGATGACCAAGTATCTGAACACCGGCACCGCCGGCGCTACCCTGTACGTGCGCACCAACACCGGCATCGGCCTGAACCTGCGCGCCGCCCCCAGCCTGGACGCGGAGATCATCACCTCGTTCCCCATCGACACCGCCGTTACCGTGGTGCAGCGCGGCGCAGCCTGGCACAAGGTGAAGGTATCGGAGCAGGAGGGCTACATGAGCAGCAAGTATCTTGTCGCCAGCAAGGCCCCCGCTTATACCACGCCCCTGTCCAGCCCCGTCACCGCCACGATGAAAAACATCAACGGCGGCTCCGTGGTCAATTTCCGCCTGTATCCCGGTATGAATACCAAGATCATCAAGGCCTATCCCGTGGGCACCCAGGTGACCGTGCTGGAAAAAGGCGTGAACTGGAGCAAGGTGGAAATCAATGGCCAGCAGGGCTACGTGAGCACCTATATGCTGAAATTCTGATATAAGACCGAATTCTGATCAGCGTTTCAATGGATCCCAAGGCATGCCTTGGCCGCGAATGGATCGGCCGCTCTCCGGGTGGAGGGCGGCTTTTTGTTGTGCACAAAAAAGGAACGTGATAAAATTTTGATGGAATGGAATCGAAGGGGCCGCCGATCCGTCTAATGAGTGCGTGAGCTCAAGCGACAGAAGGGAGCAATGACCTTGACCAAGGAAGAATTTATCCGGCAGGTGGAGGAAAACAGGGGCGCAATGTACCGCGTCACCTGCGCCTACCTGCGGCAGGAGCACGACCGGCTGGACGCGGTGCAGGAAGCGCTGCTGAAGGCCTGGCAGGGCCTGCCCTGGCTCAGGGAAGCGGCCTATTTCCGCACCTGGCTGATCCGCATCCTGATCCGGGAATGCGTGAATATCCAGCGCAGGCAAAAGCGCGTGATCCCAACGGAAAGCGTGCCGGAGCCCCCGCGGGAGGAAAATAGCGCCGATCCCGCCCTGCGGGAGGCTATCCTGGCCCTGCCGGAATCAATGCGGATCGTGGTGGTGCTGTTCTACATGGAGGGATACCCGGTGGAGGATATCAGCCGGATCCTCAAATTGCCCAAGGGCACGGTGTGCTCCCGCCTGGCCCGGGCAAGGGAAAAAATCAAGCAAGCAATGAAGGAGGAAGCGGAATGCTGAACCGTCAGGAGGATTGGCAAAAGGTGTTTGGTCAGCCCAGCGCTGCGTTTGACGCCCGGATTCAGCGAACGCTGAATCAATTGGAGGAGGAAAAACCAATGAAAAGGATCACTGTGCGCACGGTCGTTTTAGCGCTTGCCTTGCTGTTGGCCCTGACGGGGGTGGTGTACGCCGCCACCAACGGCTGGACCGTGGCGGATTATTTCAACAATCGCTTCGGCGACAACGTGAACGCCCCCAAGGATTTCGACAGCGGCTTTGCCGGCGATTTCACCCAGGAATTGGACGATCTGACCTTCCGCATCCGGGATGCCGTGGTGGAAAACGGCACGCTGAACGCCATTGTGGAAATCAGCCGGACGGATGGGAAGCCCGCGCTGTTCCGGGGCGAGGACTGCATGGAGGAGGACCCGATCTGCAACCTGTATATCGGCATGCCGGACGAAGGGGAGGGCCTGAAGCCGGTGGGGCAGTACGCGCAGGAAAAGGGCCTGCCCCTCTACTGGGTGGAAACGGGCTTCCTTCAGGAGGGCGAGGTCGTGACAGGCGGCGGCGACTACTGGATGGAAGCGGACGACAAGCAGATGGGCTACTTTGTTTTTGCGGAGGACGTGCGTGCGGAAGGCGGCCTGGTTTCCCTGCAGTGGACGGTGTACGTCCATGATCCCAACGGCGAGCTTCACAGACAGGCCATGGACATCACGCTGCCGGCGAATGAATTGGAGCGGCGCGCCATCCCCGTGGATCGGCAGGTGGAAGGGCTGCCGGTGATCCTGGATGAAGTGACGCTGTCCAAGGGCAGCATGGGGCTATACATTGACTTTGTCTGGCACATTGAGGAGGCCCTGGGGATGGAGGAAACGGCCACCGCCCTGCGGCAGAATGATCTGAACCTGTGGTTCCGCTGCGTCGATCCCGAAAGCGGCAAGGAGCTGCCCGGCGGACCCTCCCTCAACGGGAGTATGGGCAGCCAGGACGACGTGCATTTCACCCAGATCGGCGATTCCATCAGCGCTGATTTTGACGGCGACGCGCTGTATATCCAGCCCTACGACGCCTGGGAAAAGACGACTTATGGCCTGATCGAAGTGAAGATCCGATAAGATGACAACAAAAAACAGCCTGCAGAGTAGATCTGCAGACTCAGACTATCAGCAAACCTCAGGGATGCATCGAAGGGACCGCAGTCCCTTCGATTTTATTCCGCAGGCGGCGACATGGGCGTCGCCGAGGAGCAACCGGAGGTTGCTTCCTCTATCAATTCCTGGCCGTAAAATGAGCATTCCCGGGCATTTCTGCCCGGGAATGCCATTTTACAAGGAATTGATGTTCCCATGGAAAGGCTGTTTACTGACTTTCCATGGCAGAGTAGATCTGCAGGCTGTTTTGATTCAGGGGGGTTATGCTTCGGCATTGCTGCCGCCATGGCCGATGGCGATGCGGCGCGCGCCGGTTTCGGGGGTCGGCTGGGTCTTGGGCATGGTCACGGTCAGGATGCCGTTTGTGTAATCGGCGGTGATGTGATCCTGATCAATGCCCTCCAGGCTGAAGGAACGGCTCACGTGGCCCACCCGGCGCTCGCTGTAATAGGCTTTTTCATCCTTGCGCTCGCTTTGCATATCGGCGGACACGGTCAGGGTGTCGTTTTCCACGGTCAGGTTGATCTGATCCTCGCTGACGCCGGGCAATTCGGCTTCCATTTCGTAATGGTCGCCGGCGTCGTGGATATCCACCCGGAAGCCCATATTGCCCATCCAGTCGTTCATATCGAAGAACGAGCGGAAGAAGCGGTCGTCAAACAGGGAAGGCATACGATCCATTTGCTGGGGCAGACGATGAGAACGATAGGGCATCATAGAATACAACATGGTAACATCCTCCTTTGATATCGGGGCCGGGGCCCTGCGGTAAATCTGTTGGTTCCGTCTCCAGGATTCATTCTTTCCTTTCGACGCCGTCAGTATACCTCAAAAGTCAAAGAAGGTCAAATATTGTAAATAGTCAAAGAAGGTCAAATTATTCGATTGATCATTTATTTTCTTTCAATTTCAGCGATTTTCTCACGATTTCTTAAAATTTTACAATTTTTCAGAATTCTTTCCCAACGGCCGACGGAAGAATCCTTATTCAAAATTAAAGATATGCCAAACCCCAATGGGGGATAAATCATTTTCTGTTGTATAGTATTTTGCGCACAGCGTATAATCCTTTTCTGTTTTTGCATCATACCAGAGGATCGACCATAATTCATATGAATCAAAATCAGGATGAGTATACCGCTGATATTCGATTTTAACATCCAAAACCGGCAGCCTGTCTGTCCATTGCGGAAATTCTTCCAATGCGTGGGCCAAGGCATCCTGATACATGCCGCTGGGCAATGCGCCGTCAGACGGCAAGGCGTCCATGAACCCATAAGGATTATCATAGATCCCTGTTTTGAGCATGAGCTGTGAAAACGCGTAGTGATCTTCGATGGTCCACTCAATATACGGGCCGATTTGCGTATAGCATACCGCCATGATAGCAAACTTGGGGGAATGATATTTCATTCGCATGATGGTATTCTTGTCGTATTCAGGGAAAACAAAGCCATCCGCTTCCATGGCGCAAAACAAATCACGCAAGAAATGCTGATCCGTCTGATATATTGTTGTTAAGGTGGTATTTTCCTTATGATTTGCCAGCATTTGATCAAAGTACGCGTTCATCCAAGCCCACAAACGCTGGTTGATTTCGGGGTGCAAAGCTTTATCCGGCGTGACCTGAGCGCACGCCGATGAAAGAGCGACGGATAAACCGAATATCATCAGAATCAGGAATGCGAAACGCTTTTTCATGTTGTTTCCTCTCCATCTTATTGTAGAAAATCATTATCAAGTGAAGGTTTTTCTCATTATACCATAAACTGCATGCGATATGCGTTAAAAACGTTGGGCAGTCAGAAGTTTTACAATTTGAAATGATGAAGGAGCCATTTTTATATATCGTAACTGCGGGCGACAAAGAATAAAAAGCCTGCTTGATCGATATGCGCCAGAACCCTCCGGCTTCTTTCCGGTCGGGATGATGAGGAGGTTTGATATCAAATATAATCAGCTTTTCCCAACCGAATGGCAAGAAAAATCGCCCCGCAGGCGCGAGGCAATGATCATGATGATGCAAAAAACTTCGTTTCTTATTTGACCGCGTCGGATCGGCCGATGCCGAACAATTCGTTCTGTTCCCGGTTGCCGGCGGCGCCGCTGCCGTAGTTGCCGATCTTGTTCAGCCGCTGGCCCATGAACAGCATGGTGCAGGTGGCGCCGCCATCCAGGTTGATGGCGGTTTCACAGCCGGCGGCCAGCAGCGTTTCAGCCATCCACTGGCAGGATACGCCCTCCACGCCGTCGGACCGCTTCAGCCGCCCGTCAGCGACCACCGCCACGTAGTGGCCGGGCTCCACGACACCAAAGCCGGTACGGGGGTTCAGCACCTCGCCGAACTGGGATGCCCGGGCGGAAATTTTGCCCTTCTCCACCAGGATGGGGCCGAAGGACAGGGCGTCCGTCGCCCCGGCGGCCACCAGCTCCTTGGCGGTGGTTTTGCTGTTTTGATGCACGGTCACACTGCCGTCGGGATAGAAAGCCATCACGTCCAGCGGGGGCAGGGAGGACGATTTCTTGGGCTTATCGTAGTAGATCTCGCCGTCCCGGATCACCACGCCGATGGCGTAGCTTTTGATGTTGAAGGATTGGCCCACCCGGTAGATGAAATAATCGGAATTGATGCCGAACACCAGGTTGTTTTCCAGGGCGATCTTTTCGGGCTTGGCCATGGTGTAGCGGTTGGTGTATTTTGCCTTGTTGTAGGGGATGAAGTCCATCAGCTCCTGATTGTCCCTGCAGAAGATATGGGCCTCGTACCAGCGGGTTTTTGTGCTTTTCAGGGTGCCGGTTTTCCGCTCGATCTGAATGCGGATGCTCTGGGAGGCGTACAGCCACAGGCCGTTTTCATCATCCATGAATACGAATTCCGCTTCGCCCTCCGGCAGGAAGCCCGCGTCGGTCAGGGCGGGAAATTCCTCCCGGATGAATTGGGGATCGGCCCCGGCGGTGAAGGCGACGGTGGTATTCTTGCTCTTCTTCTTGGAGGGCTTGGGGGTGGCGGTGGCTTTCTTGGAGGAGGCTTTTTTGGTGGCCGTGGGCTTGGCGGTGGCTTTGGGGGTAGCGGTGGCCTTCGCCTTCTTGGTGGCGGTGGGCTTTTCCTTCTCCGGCTTGGGGGTGGCGGTAGCCTTGGGCTTCTTGGTGGGGTCCGGCTCCTGGGCGGTCAGCAGGAAGGGGGAGGACAGCGTGCCGTCGCCGGATTGGATGGTCAATTTGCTCAGATCCACCGTGATGGCGGGCCGGGCGCCCAGATCGCTGTTGCCCACGGAAATGCGGCCCACCTTGCCGTCGTCCATCACCCGGCGCTGCTCGTGCTGATAATCGGTGGAACGGGTACGGCTCCACCAGGGGCTATACTTGTGGCCGTTGGAGTAAACGTAGAGCTTCTTCCACTTGCCCTTGTTGTTGGTTTTGGGCAATTCCCACAGGGGGGGATTTTGCAGGATCTTGGCCCAGGCGGTGCTTTCGCACAGGCGGTCCTTGTTGGAGGAAAAGCCGATGGAGGCGTCCTTCATTTCGTCGGACGTGATCAGCGTGACCAGGGCGTTATCCTCGGTGCGGATCAGCAGGGCGTCCTGCTGGCCGGCGGTAAAGGCGTCGTTTTTGAAGGTGCCGTTCAAATAGGCGTACAGATCGCTTTTTTCCCAGCCCTCGTAATGATCGTAATCGCCGTGCAGGGGACAGCCGAACAGGATGTATTCCGACAGCATGTAGGCTTCCCCGTTGGCGGAGCGCAGCACCCGCCACAGGATGGGCTGCTTCGTGCCGTCCGCGTCGGTAAAGTAGGAGCCGAACTGCACGTACTGATAGCCCCCCTGGCTGCTGTAGCCCCGGATATCGGCGGCGTCCTCCGCCTGCCCGGGCAGGGCGGGGAACAGGGTGATCAGAAGCAGGATCAGCGCAATGGTTTTCTTGCACATACGAAAATGACCTCAATCCATAAAAATTCACTTTAGTATACCATATTCTCGCAGGCGGAACAAGGGCCGCCGCGCGAAAACCCGGAAGAATTTACAAACCAATGAAAATGGCGGGGCGACCCTCGTCTTGCCCGGCCTGTATCAAGCGGCCCGCAGCCGCTTCACTCCTTCGGTTGCGGGCGGAACAGCAGGGCCGACAGGAAGCCGAAAAAGATGGCGGCGGCGATACCCCCGGCGGTGGCGGACAGGCCGCCGGTAAAGGCCCCCAGCAGGCCGTTTTCCTGCACGCCTGCGATGGCCCCCTGGGCCAGGGCATGGCCGAAGCCCGTCAGCGGCACGGTGGCCCCCGCCGAAGCGAAGCGAACAAGGGGCGTATACAGCCCCGCGGCGCTGAGCACCACCCCCGCCGTGATGTAGGTGACCAGGATGCGGGCGGGGGTCAGCTTGGTTTTCAGGATCAGCGCTTCCCCGATGGCGCACAGCAGCCCGCCCACAAGAAATACTTTTAGATAGGTAAGCATGTGTTACGCGCCTCCTTCGATCATGACCGCGTGGGCCACGCCGGGAATAGTTTCCCCCTGCTGGCTGGTGGTGGGGCTGAGCAGCGCGCCGGTGGCCATGAACAGGACGCGCTTCCATTCGCCCCGGTGGATGCGGGGCAGGATGTGGGCGGCCAGCACCGACGCGGAGCAGCCGCAGCCGCTGCCCCCGGCGTGGATATCGTCCTGGGGATCGAAAATCTCCAGGCCGCAGTCCATATGGGTTTCCCGATCCAGCAAGATGCCCGCTTCCTTCAGCAGTTCCCGCATCAGGTCGCTGCCCACCTGCCCCAGATCGCCGGTGATGATCCGGTCGTAATCCTGTGGCGCGCGGCCGGTATCCCGGAAATGCCGCAGCAGGGTGTCGGCGGCGGCGGGGGCCATGGCGGCGCCCATGTTGCTGGCGTCGCTGACGCCCATATCCACCACCTGGCCGATGGTGGCGCCGGCGATGCGGGCCATCGCCCGCCCCGAAACGCTCAGCAGGCAGGCCCCGGTGCCAGTGACGGTCCACTGGGCGGCCATGGAGCGCTGGCCCCCGTATTCCAGGGGGAAGCGATACTGCCGCTCGGCGGTGCAATAATGGCTGCCTGCCGCGCACAGCACCGGGGAGGCGTAGCCCCCGTCGGTCAGGATGGCCCCTAAGATCAGGGATTCCGCCATGGTGGAGCAGGCGCCGTACAGCCCCAGGAAGGGCACGGCCAATTCCCTCGCAGCCAGGGAGGCGGCCATGATCTGGTTCAGCAGATCGCCGCCCAGCAGCGCCTGCACCTGATCCAATGCGATCCCGGCCTTCTGGCAGCAGCGCAGGCAGGCCTCCCGAAAGATCTGATGCTCGGCCTGCTCGTAGCTTTCCTGGCCGTACAGTGGATCGGGCACCACCAGGTCAAACAGGGAGCCGAAGGGCCCCTTGCCCTCCTTGGGCCCCACCACGGCGGCGGAGGCCAGGATGCCCGGCGCGTTGGGAAACAGGATGGTCCTTTCGCCGATGCGGTGATCCGTCATCGTTTGCCGCCTCCTTACCACCGGATAAAATAATACAGGATGCCCACGATCACCGACGCGCTGATGCCGAACACCAGCACCGGCCCGGCGATGGTGAATAAGCGCGCCCCGGTGCCCATCACCCAGCCCTCCGGCTTGAATTCCATGGCGGGGGATACCATGGCGTTGGCAAAGCCGGTGATGGGCACCACCGTGCCGGCCCCGGCGTATTGGGCGATGCGGTCAAACACCCCGATGCCGGTGAGCAGGGCGGTCAGGAATACCAGCGTCACCGACGCCAGCATCAGCGAGGAGGCGCTGGTCAATTTCAGGTAAGCGGCCCCTGCGTCGGCGATGGCCTGGCCCAGCACGCAGATGCCGCCGCCCACCCAGAATGATCGCAGGCAGCCTTGGGCCAGGTGGGATTTGGGGGTGAAGCGCCGCACCAGATCGGCGTAGTGCGCCAGGGCGGCCTTTTGATCTAATTTTTTATTCTGTTCCATCGGTTTGCTTCCTTTCATTACGGGCATGAGGCAGCGCCGGCGCCGGGCGGCTGCGGATCTCCCTGTTACCGGGCCGGGGCAGGTAATCGAGGGGATGGGGGAAGGGTTCGTGCCGCTGCATCATCGCTCACACCCCCATCATCCCGGCGGCGAGGGCCCCCAGGGTTTTCCCAATGGCCATCGCCGCGGCGGCAAAGCGCATATCGGCGGTGATGCTCAGCCGGTCAAACAGCACCGGCACCACCTCGACGGCCTCCTCCAGCGACGCGGCGAACATGCCCACGAACAGCCCTCCAAAGCCCATGGCGATGATCCCGCACAGATCGGGCAGCGCCCCCTCCAGCCGCAGGGTGCCCAGGGTGGCCCCCAGCGTCAGGGCGACGGCGCACGTTTTCATATTGCCTGCGTTGAAAATATCCACCGTGCGCATGGGCAATTGCAGCATCATCCACAACGGGGCCATGCACAGGCCCAGGGTGGCCCCGCCCAGCAGGCCGAAGGCGACGGCGGCGGCATCCACCCTCACGGCGTCAGCCCCGTGGCCTGCTCGGCCGATTGACGGTATTCCTCCAGCTTGATTTCCAGCGGGGCGGTGGTGCGCCTGCGGCCCAGCAGGGCGTAAAACAGGGCGACCCCGAAAAACACCCCCGCCGAATACGGGGCGGTGATCATCCAGATATTTTCCACCTCGTGGCCGGTCAAAAGCTTATACAGGCTCTGCTGGGCGTCCAGCATGTTTACGTCGGCGTGGAACCAGGTGATGGCCAGGGCGCTGCCCAGCATCAAAAGCAGGAAGGCCGCCGCCGTGCGCAGGGCGTGGGTGCGGTTGCGCTTGTTTTCCGGCACCACGTGCACGAAGCATTCCCCCTGGCCCAGCACCGTGATTTGCGGACACGCGCCTTCGACCGCCTTCACCACCGCGATGGCCGGCAGCCGCCACACCCCCGGCTTTTGAGGGCATTCCACCGGCAGATCCATCACATCTTGTCCATCGGTATCCCGGGCGTCGGCCACGTGATGCACCTTCAATTGCTCCCCGGGTGATATGGCCGCCCGGGCCTTGATTTGCAGATACAGCATGCATTTCACCCCGCTTTTCACGCCCATAGCATGCGCCGGATCAAAGAAAATTATGCCTGCGGATCAGGGACCAAAAAGAAAAGAAAATTCAAAGAAAAATGATGAAAAATGCTTGACAAAACCCTGAAAATTTCGTATACTACCAGACGCATCAATAGACTCCGTTAGCCCCGGGTGCTATTGTTCGTGGCCGATGGGTGCGACCATCACCGATTGGCAAAATACAAAGTTAACTCGATTTCAAGGAGGAAATTCACTTGAATACCTTTATGGCGAATGCGCAGAACGTAGAGCGCAAGTGGTATGTCGTTGATGCAGACGGCATGGTGCTTGGCCGTCTTGCCAGCCAGGTGGCCAATATCCTGCGCGGCAAGAACAAGCCCACCTACACCCCCCATGTGGATACCGGCGATCACGTGATCGTTATCAATGCGTCCAAAATCGTGCTGACCGGCAAAAAGCTG
Source organism: Clostridia bacterium (assembly GCA_017470945.1). GTDB lineage: Bacteria > Bacillota > Clostridia > Christensenellales > Aristaeellaceae > RUG563. Next base: position 11,090 of record JAFUXH010000102.1, read on the forward strand.
GATCAGAAGATTTATTACCATCATTCCGGTTATGCCGGCGGCCTGAAGGAAACCAAATACCGCAAGCTGATCGCTGAAAAACCCGAGTTCGCTGTGCGTCACGCCATCGTGGGCATGCTGCCCAAGGGCCCCCTGGGCCGCCAGATGGCCAAGAAGCTTCGCGTTTACGCCGGCCCCGAGCATGAGCAGGCCGCGCAGAAGCCCGAAGTGCTGGAACTCATCAAGTAAGCTGAGCGGAAGGAGCAATCAACATGGCAAATGATTTTAATGCCGTTGGCCGCCGCAAGAGCGCGGTTGCCCGTGTGCGTCTCGTGCCCGGGGAAGGCAAGATCCTGGTCAACAAGCGGGATATCGATGATTATTTCGGCCTGGAAACCCTGAAAATGACGGTTCGTCAGCCCCTCGTTCTCACCAACGTGGGCGGCAGCTTCGACGTGCTGGTCAACGTCCGCGGCGGCGGCCTGACCGGTCAGGCGGGCGCCATCCGTCATGGCATCAGCCGGGCCTTGTGCAAGGTGAACCCCGAACTGCGGGCCGCCCTGAAAAAGGCCGGTTTCCTCACCCGCGATCCTCGTATGAAGGAGCGCAAAAAGTACGGCCTCAAAGCCGCTCGTCGCGCGCCTCAGTTCAGCAAGCGCTAAAAATACGCAGAAACCCAGGAAAGTTCAGCGCTTTCCTGGGTTCTTTTTATTTTGCTTTTTAGGTGACGCTGGGGATTTTACGTTTCCCCGACTGCCAGATAATCCAGATGGCTGCTGTTCATGGCGCTGGTGATGGTGACGGTGTCGGCGTCGGCGGTCAGGGCAGCCAGGGTATCCTGGCGGACCATGTAGGTCAGGCCGCCCCAATGATCCTTCAGGGCCAGCACGGGCGTTTCGCTGCGGCCCTGCCGGAATACCGCCACCAAGCCCCGCCGGAGGGGCAGGGTGACGGCGTTTTCGGGGGTGACGGCGCCGATCAGGAGCTTGCCCTCCAGGGCAGTCAGGCGCTGGGCGAGATCGTCGATGTTGTTGGATCGCACGTCGCCGTACACGTGCAGCGCGCCATCCAGATCGGCCACGCCCCCGAAGGCCCAGGCCCCGCCGCCGCGCTTCACGTGCATTTCCCACACCGCCCGGGTGACCACATCGTAATACACGTGGGAAAAGCCCAGGGTGTCGGAGATGGTGTAGCGGATATCCCAGTTGTCATTCAGGGCCAGGCTGCCGCCGATGAGCAGGGGCTGATCCTGCAGGGGGCCTGCGTCGATCCAGGCGCTGTCGCCCTGACGGCGGTAAGCCACCCGGCACACGGCGCTGTTGTGGCCATCGCAGGCAGAGAAGCGCACCGTGGCGGTGCACCGGGCGTACAGGCCCTCGTCGGCCTCCGCGCCGCTTGCGTCGCACCGCTGGGACAGGATGCCCCGCAGCGTGGGCTTGCTGTAGGCCAGGGCGGTGACGGTGATTTGGCTTTTGCCCTGGCGGCCCCGGGAATCGGTGGCGGTGAGGGTGAACACCTGGTCGCCCTTTTCCAGCAGGGAGCTGGTGGCGGTCATGGGCAATTCCCCATCCTGAATGTGAATGCCGGGGCCGTCGATGGCGTAGCGCACGATTTCCGCCCCGTAGGGGGCCTGGGCCGCCTGAGTGATCCGGAGGATGGCGGCGCTTTGGCCCGCCACGTACACATTCCACCCGGATGGCACCACGGAGGAGGAGGGGGACGCCGTGCCGGTGACGCCGGTAGGTACCACGTCGTCGGGGCAGCGCAGGTAAGCGGTGCGGATGATAGCGCCCCCATCCTGGGTGGATACCCGGATCTCCATGGGGGCGGTATCGCTGTCTGGCATGGCGTTGAGCATCAGCAGGGGCGGGGTGATGGTCAGCGCTTCCACCCCGGGCTGCACCATCAGCGCCTCGGCGTAATTGCCGATGGAGGCCATGACGGTGTGCTGTTTATCGAGGTTGCTCAGGATGCGCACCGTTAGGGGCGTGCCGGCGGTGACGATATTCTGCTCCATGATAAAATCGCTGGTGCCGCTCATGTCCACATCCAGGACCGCGATTTCCTCGCTCATTTCGCTGTCCACGTACTGGCCCAGGGCGGCGACGCGGAAATACAGGATGTCGTCCTCCTGGGTGGCCGTCACCGTGCAGCTGTTGGCGGCGACCTGCTGATAGAGGGCGTACTTCCCTTTTTTCTTGTTGGCCCGATAAACGGCATAGCCGGTCACGATGTTATTCGTTCCATTGCCGGCTGCCTGCCAGGACAGGGTGACGGTGCCGTTGGGGTGCTGCGCGCTTTGGGACAGGGCCAGGCCGACGGGCATCGATACCGCCGTCACATTCATTTTCACCGACGCCACCGCGGAGGACAGGGCGCTGTCGTACCCCGCCCGGTCGCCGATGGTTTTGACCTTGTAGTAATAGCTGCCGGTTTCGGCGGGAGCGATCACGCTCAGCGACAGCACTTTGGGCCCGGTGGAGCCCAGCAGGGTATAGGCGCCTGATTTGGTCGTGGCGCGGTACACCTCGTACCCGGTGATGGCCACGTTGGTGCCGGCCTTCGCCCCGCTCCAGGTCAATTTGAGCTGCTGGCTGGGGGTGGCGGTCGTATGGTTCAGCGTAACCTGGGTGGGGGCGGCGCAGGCGGAATAGGGCAGGGTATAGGTGACGGTGAGGGAAAGATCCCGGTACCGCATGGTGGATGTGCCGCTGCTGTTGTTGGGATAGGCGTTGTATTGAAAGCCCACGGCAAAATTGCCGAAGGTGGTAACGCCCTCGAACCAGGGCAGCACGTTGATGGCCCGGCTGCCCGATTTATCGCCGTAGGCGTCCACCCGGGTTTCCTTGATATACTCGGTGTCCTTGTAGGCGAAGGTGGAGCCGTAATTGGCGCTTTTCACAGCCAGCTTGGCTTCGGTCACGGTGCTGCCCTTGGGGATGCCGGACAGATCGAATACCTTCGCCTGGCGGGGATAGGTGGCTTCGCTGTAGATGAAATACGGCGTGCCGTTGCGCATTTCAGTGGTGGTGCGCCAGGTGGAGGTGAGGGAAAAGGCGTCCGCTGTGGCGGTAAGGGTGGGCAAGGCGATGGCCTCCTTTCAGGGAATGAGGGAAAACACGCGGCTTCAGCCGATGTATTTCAGGCCGATGCCGGTTTTACTGGCGGTCCAGATCCATTCTTCCTCCGTGTCCATGGCCTGGGCGATGCCCAGCCGTTCCGTTTTCACGTTGGTCACATCCAGGGTGCGGTTATCGGCCTGAAAGCGGGCGGAATCCCCCTCCCGGCCGATTTCCAGGCCGTTTTCCGTTACCCGGATGTAGGCGCTCATGGCCTCCTGGGTCTGCACGAACAGGCGAATGGATTCGTTGCCGGTGATATCGACGGCGTTCAGGCGGCTGATCATGGCGTCCCGGGCGAACAGGGTGTCGACATCCAGATTGGCGGCGATCAACTGGCGGATGATGGCGCTGTCGCCGAAAATATCCTGGGCGTTCAGGGTCTGGGCGGTCACGCTGCCTTCGATCAGCTTTTCCCCGCCGTGGATGGATCGATCCTGCACGTCGCCGTTGGCGATTTGCTTGCGCTGCGTGATCACCTGCCCCTCCTCATCCACCGTCAGGGCGTAAAAGCCCCCGTCCTCGCCCCGCACCACCAGTTCCCCCACGGTGAGGGACAGCAGATTGGCCTCGGTGACGGCCAATTGGGCAATGTACAGTTCGCCCGCCTCGCCCTGGGTGATCACCGCCCGGTTGGAGGTCAGATCCTTGATCCGCGCCCAGTCGATATCACCCACCGACAAAGAGGCGTGGGCAATATCGGCCATCACGGCGCGCAGGGTGGTGATGTTGGCCCAATCGATGTCGGCCTGGGCGATGCTGGCGTACAGCGCGTTCAGCGCCGCGGCGGACAAATGGCGGCTTTCAATGGCGTCGGCGGCTATGGCGTCGGCGGTGACGGAGGAAGCGGCCAATTTCCCGGCGGTGACTGAGCCGGCGGATAACTGCTGGGCGGTGATGGAATTGGCGGCCAGCTGCTGGGCGGTGATGCTGCCGCTGATCAGGGAGCTGGCGGCCAGGGTGCCGTCCTGAATGAGCACGCCATCGACGCTGCCATCCAGCTGAGCGGCGTTCAGCGCCCCGGAGGGGGTGAAGATTTTCCCCACGGCGGATGCCGCGCCGGGGGCGGCGCAGTCGCTTTGCATGGAAAAGCCCCGGGAAAAGGAAAGGGTCTGGCCGGTCACCAGGGTGTCGGTGGACATGCCGGACGCGTCGGTCAATCGCACCCGGTCGCCCAGGCGCAGGTCTGGGTCGCCCCGCCAGGTGATTTTCGCCTTGACCTGCGTTAGGCCGCGCAGGGCGTTTAACAGGGCCCGGGCCAGGCTTTGGGTGTGGGCGCCGGCAAAGGGAAACAGGGGGTTGCCGGAAATCGCAAAGGAATTCTGGCCGTTGGGGGCCGCGCCGCTGTCGGCCACGATCAGGGGCGGGGTATCCCGCTTGGCCCCCTTGGGGGTGATCGTCAGCGCCTGCACCGGGCCGAAGGACGCTTCGCCGTATTCCCGGGCCAGGGTATGGGCGGGGGATATGACGAAGGGGTCCATCGACGGGTTCACCGGGCGCATGACCAGGCGGCCCTGCCGGTCGATCTGGGCAAAGCAGCCGGCGGCGCAGGCCACGAAGGCAAGGGCCTGCCGCAGGGTGATTTCCCCCCAATCCGGCTTTTCGGGGATGGAAAAGGCGGCGTTGGGGAAATCGTTGTTCAGCAGGGAAAAGCCCGCCTGGGCGGCGATGCCCTGGGCCAATTGACGCAGGGTGCGGGGATAGGTGAAGGAATCCTCAAACACGCCTTCAAAGGCGGTGCCCAGCGCGTCGGTGCCGGACAGGGTGAGCCGGGGATCGTTTTCCCGCTTCACCACCTTCGTGACGGTGAAGGTGATCAGGGGGGCGCTTTCATTTTCCTCGCACAGCCGCACGGTTACCTGGGCGCCGTAGGGGGTGTGGCCGAGGGTGAAGGAACCATCCGCGTTATTCAGCGTCAGGGTGCAGGTGGCGGCGAACGCCCCGCCCAGCAATTGCCCGCTGGAGGAACCCTCGCTCAGGGAAAAGGAAAGCACCTGGTCGCCGGAAAAGGGCAGGGCATCGCCGGTCAGGAAGGTCATCGTGCCGGCCAGGAACAGATGCCTGTCGGGCCGAGACAAATAGGAGGTCAGGGCCATTTATTGCTCCTCCAGGATGATTTTCACGTCGGCCCACACGGGCAGATCGTCCCGATACTGGTACACCCGGGCGCTGCGGGCGGTGCAGCGGCAGCGCATGGCGCGATTGCCCGATAGGGGATCGGGGTAGGTGCAGTCGAAAAACCCATCGGTCAGGGCGAGGGACAGAATGCCCAGATCGTCGCCGGACAGGTGAGCCCAGGAAATTTCCACGGTGCGCTTGTCCTTCATGCCGTCCTGCACCAGTTCGCCCAGGGTGTTATACTGGGCCGTGCCGGCCTGGGGCGTGATTTTGACGCTCAGGGCGGAGGGGGAGGGCAGGGTGCGTTTGTTGATGGTGATCATACGCGTTCCTCCTTACAGGGCCAATTCCACCCGGCCGGAGCCGTGGGTGACCCGGTTGATGCCCTCGATGGCGGCCACGCCCAGGCGGTAGCCGTCGATTTCCAAGGGCACGGTGATGGTCAGATTGCTGAGCACCTGATCGATGCCGGGCGCGGCGGCGGAAAAGGGGGCGGCTTCCGGCAGGGCCGCGTCGGGAACGGATCGCAGGGCCTCCGCGGCGGATCGGCCCAGCAGCTCCGCTTCCCGCTCCACCTGCCCCGCGCTGTCGGCGATGCCGTTCAGCAGGCCCTGATCAAAGTAGGTGCCCACTTGATACGTGAGGCGGGAGGGGGAATGGATGATCAGGGCGTTCCGCAGGGCGTTGGCGGCAGCGGCGGCCACGGCCTGGGCGGCGCTGATGATGGCGCCCCGCCGGGCCAGGATGCCGTTGCGCAGGCCATCCCCGGCGGAGGAGCCCGCGGCGGTAAAGCTGGCCGCCAGGCCGTCCGCCTGGCTGGCCGCGGCGGTGATCAGGCTGCTCACCTGGGCCACGGCGGCGGCGAAGGCGGAGGTATCGGCGGTAAAGGATACCGATAGTTCTTCCAATGTCATGGGCTTTCCTTTCTGCGCCAGGCAAGCAGGCGCTGCTTCATTTCTTCATCGGTCATATCGCTAAGGGGCGGCGCGGGCAGATCGGGCAGCCGGGCCGGATCGTGCACAGCCAGGGCCACGTACCGGGCCAGCAGCAACAGGCGCTGGTTTTCCCGGGTGATCGCCGCCTGACGGGCGGTCAGGAGCAGGTGGATCTCCCGGGGCGTCATGGCAAACAGCGCGGCGCATTCCATGACGCCCTGCCGGGCCGCCTCCTGCGCCAAGCATTGGTACTGCTTTCTCAGGGGCCGACGGTCCGGGCGGGAGGGCCCGGCGGCTGAAAAAAACAGGCGTCCTCCAGGGCTTTGGCCAGCGCGTCGGACAGGGCGGACAGGCTGCCGCCGGACTGCAAATGGCGGGTGATCAGGTCGCCGGCGTCCTGGAGGGTCATGGCGGGGTTTGCTTCCATCAGGCCGCACCACAGCAGCCCCCGCAGGCAGCTCATCTGCGCGCCTTGCAGCTGATCCAGGCTTTTTCCCGTTTTTTCCTCCAGGCAGCACAGGGCGTTGACGGTGAAGCGCAGGGGATATTCGACGCCGTTCAGGGTCACGGTCATGTGAAATCCACCCCGCCGGTCAGGCGCAGGACGGCGGAAAAGCCCACCGCGCCATCCACCGACGCCGCGCCTACGCCGTGGGACTTCACAAAGGCGTTGAACAGGACGGTGGAGGTATCGGGGAAAGTGACGGTAAAGGGCACGGCCTTGCCGCTCTGATACAATTCCCGCAGGCAGGCCTGGCCTGCGTGGGCGGCGTCGTAGAAGCCTTCAACGGTCACTTCGCCCATATCTTTATAACCCTGCATGTAGGTCTTGTAGCCCCCGGGGGCGTCCAGGGTGGTCACGTCGATGGCGTCGCTGTCGGCCTTGATTTCGCCGATGGAGCGCAGGCGGCCGATGATGATTTCCGTGTTGTCAACGATGCACGAGATGGTCGTGCCCATGGCTTTTTGAGGCATTGGGAAATCCCTCCTTACTGATAAATGCTGTCTTGATGGGTCAGGCAGCGGTAACGCAGCTGCCGGCACCAGGCGTAGGCGGTTTCGTCAAAGGCATCCTGGGTGAGGGTCAGGCGCAGGCCCAGGGCGGTCATGGCGGCGTCGGCCGCTTGGGCGAGGGCCTCCACCTCCTGCTGCGCGGCGGCGTACACCCGCAGGGAAAGCACGTGCTCCTCCAGGTAGGGCAGGCCGTCGGCCTGGGCGTAGACGGAAACGCTTTCATCGTTTACGGTGATGATGGGCAGGGGCTGCTCCTCCCGGGCGAAGGAAAGGACGGCGCAGGCGGGCAGGGAAGAGAGGGCCGATAACACGGCGGGCTTCAAATCATTCAACGCAATACCTCCCGAAGGGCCCGGGCAGCCCGGGCGGTGTAATCGCTCGCCTGAAAGGCGGGAAGCAGATAGGGCTGGGCCGGGCGGTGAAAGCCGCCCATTTCGACGATGGCGGCGTAGGGAGCAGCCGCGGCGGCGACGGCCCCCTGATCGGCGGCCCGGGCAGCAATGGATTGGCGCAGCGCGCCGGTGCGCACGGGCGCGGCGGCCTG
>JAFUXH010000103.1 GCA_017470945.1 Clostridia bacterium
CGGCGTGTACGTCGCCGAGGAAGCGGCTGAAAGCCGCTTCCGCTATCCATTTCCGGCCGCGAAAATCGGGTTTTTGTCCTCCTTGGAGGGCGAAAACCCATTTTTGCAGGAACTGGATGTTCCGAATCAAAGCGGAATCCTGATTCCACTTTGATTCGCAGGTTGTCGAAAACACTTTTTCGACAACCTGAGCCCCGTCACACGACGGGGCTTTTGTGGTGAGGTTTACGCTCCTTCAAACAGCCGGGGCACCTTGTTCAGCGCCTTGTACAGCATCAGGCCCAGGATGCCGCAGGCGATGACCTCGCCCGCGCCAACCGTCAGCGCCAGATACCACCAGGCGTCCGGCACCTCGTACACCTTCTGCAGCACGATGGGCACGATGATGGCGTTGCTCGCCACCGGCGGGATCCAGGCGATCAGCGGCTTTTTCCGCAGCAGCCGGGTGCCGACGGCCCCCAGCAGCGTGGCCAGGCTGCCGAAGACCACGTCCCACATGGCGCAGCCCGTCAGCAAATTGGCCAGCACGCACCCCACCGTTAAGCCCGGCACCGCCGCGGCGGTGAAGCAGGGCAGAATGGTCAGTGCTTCGGAAAGGCGGACCTGGATCGCTCCGCTGGCCAGGCCGAAAGCCTGCGCCACCAGAGTCAGCACCACATACAGCGCGGCGATGGCCCCACCCAGGGACAAGGTTTTGACATGGAACGCGTTTTTCATGTCAAATCTCCTTTCTTTGCCGAGCATACGGCGCTTCGCCGCGCCCGGCGGATGTCCGATAAAAATCGGCGAGTGCAAATATACCACATTTTTCCCTGTATGACAAGGCGCTTTTCCGCCGATATTAAGGGCATGACGCATGCCATCGCCTGCCTGCGCCCGGCCGTACCGGCCCCATTCGCCCTTCAGGGATCGGTGGATGCGCCCGGGTCACACGGACGCACCGCATGCGCGCTGCATGGCGGCGGGCGGCGCCGCCCGCCGTCGGGCGTCAGGATGATCATCCGTCCGAAGAAAGGAGCGGTAACCCATGCATGATCCCAAAAACCAGTGCATTCATTGCAGCGTGGAATCCTGCCGGCACCTGAAGCAGGAGCAGGGCGTGTGCGGCCTGGACAGCATTCAGGTGGCCCCCACCCCCATGGCCTACTCCGGCGACCCCGCCGACGAAAGCATGTGCCAGAGCTACGACTGCAAATGACGAAGAAAGACAAGCAGCGCAAAACGCGCAACCCCATGCCCGACCTGAACGACGTGGCCTCCGCCACCGAATGCACCGGCATCCTGCCCGCCCAGACCCCGGAGCACATGCCCGATCCCGGCGCGGAGAACATGAATGAAAAAGCAACAACCACGCAAAAATCCCCCTGACGCATGCGCCAGGGGGCATTTTTTATGCAATCCTTACAGCTCCAGCACCGAACCGTCGGCAAACAGGATCTGAACGATCTCGATGGAGACCCGGGTCACCTCGTTGCTGACAACGACGGTGTAATCCCGTTCGGATTTGGCCACCACCTTCTGGGTGAATTCGTTCGCCAGGCTGACCAGGCTTTCCGTGCCGTGATAGGTGTTGAGCATGAATTTAATATAGGTAATATCCTTCTCGGTATTGTTGGTAAAATGGAAGGTTACCCTTCTGCCGTACCAGCCCGAGCTGCCGTCGGCGTGGGGCTTCTCATACCCGCTATTGATATCGCCCACCGTGCCGACGGTGTAAGCGAAGGAGGGGACTACCCGCACGTTGACCGCGAAGGTTTTGCCGTTGGCGACCTGGGCCTTGATGGTGGCCGCGCCCACGCCCTTGGCGGTGATCTTGCCGGTGCTGCTGACGGAAGCCACCCCGGCGTCGGAGCTGGTCCAGGTCACGGTCCGGCCATACAGCTTCGATATCTTCACCGTTTTCTTCGTGCCCTTGACCAGGGTGAGGGCGGTATCGGAAATGGCAGAATCATCCGTCACGGTGATCTTGGCCTTCAGCAGCTTGCCGTTTTCCACCTGGCACTTGATGGTGGCGGTGCCGGCCTTGACGGCCGTGATCACGCCCTTGCTGCTGACGGTGGCCACCTTCTTGTTGCTGCTGCTCCAGGTCAAGGCGCGGCCCGCCGCGTTGCTGACCTTCAGCGTCTTGGTTTTACCCACGTGGATGGTGGCGGCGGTGGCGTTCAAGGACGCCCGATCCTCCACTTTGATAGAAGCCTTCAGGGTTTTGCCGGCCATCTTGCATTTGATGGTGGCGGTGCCGGCGGCGACGCCCTTCACCACGCCCTTGCTGGTAACGGTGGCCACTTTCGTATTGTTGCTGCTCCAGGTCACGGCGCGGCCCCCCGCGTTGCTGACCTTCAGCGTCTTGGTTTTGCCCACGCCGATGGTGGCGCTGGTCACGTTCAGGGCCGCCCGATCCTCTACCGTCACGGAAGCCTTCAGGGTTTTGCCGTTCACCTTGCATTTGATGGTGGCGGTGCCGGCGGCGATGCCCTTCACCACGCCCTTGCTGGTAACGGTGGCCACCTGCTTATTATTGCTGCTCCAGGTCGGCTGAGCCCCCTCGGCGTTCAGCACGGTGATGGTGGTTTTTTCGCCGATCCCGATAGTGACGCTGGTGGTGGACAGCGCGGCGGCAGGCCCCGCCGCGGCCAGGCCAGTGGCGGCCGCGCCTACGATCAGGGAGCACAAAAGCGCTGAAATGATCAGCCGAATTATACGTTTGTTCATATCTATTTCCTCCCTCTGTATATACCCGAATCTGCCAATATTCTATCGCTTGACGCATCAATTGTCAACACAATTTCTTCCAGAATCCGTCATATTCGGTTGAAAATCTGCGTTTTTCTATCCTTCCATGAAATACCAAAATATCCGTTTTGTGCATAAGTGAGATCGTTTTTGGTATGTACGGATAGATTCGAAAAATGTATAATATGAGATAATTATGGGCAAATCGGTCATTGCTCGCTAGGAGGTGAGGGCGTGAAGGGGCAAATGACAGTGCAGCGCTACCGGGCCGTCGATTTATTCCTGTTCGCGGGCATGCTGATCATTTTCGAAACGGTTATCATCACCGCCGCCACCCGCTGGTTTCCCGGTGAAGCGTATACTGTCTCCCTCGTCGCCGCCATTACCGCCATCGTCATGATGCGCTGGGGCCCCTGGGCGGCCATTCACGCGGTGATCGGCGGCATCGTATTTTGCCGCGCTTCCGGCGGCGGGCCCATGCAGTACGCGATCTATTGCGGGGGCAACCTGTTTTCCCTGGGAGGGCTGCTGCTGCTGCGCTGGATGGGCGATGAAAACATCCGGCAGGACACGCTGAAAACGCTGCTGTTCGGCTTCACGGTGCTGCTGCTGATGCAGGCGGGCCGGGCGCTGGTGGCACTGATGCTGGGCGTATCCCCGCAGGAAGCCCTGGGGTTCATTTTTACCGACGTGGTTTCGATGCTGTTTACCCTGGTGATCCTGTGGATCGTGCGCAGGCTGGACGGCGTGTTTGAGAATCAACATCATTACCTGCTTCGGGTTCAGCGGGAGCAGGAAAAGGAAAGAGGAGGATTTCGATGAAGGGTCAAGCAGGGGATTTTTTGATCCTCGACAAAGCCACCGGCACCTATCGAGAAAGCCCTGAGCAGGTCGTCCGCGACGACGTGGAAAAGCACTACTGGCTGCACGTGGGCCGCACCATTTTGAAGGATTGGCGGCTGTATGTGATGCTGGTGCCCACCATTCTGGTGTTCCTGTTCTGGCGCTACCTCCCCATGTACGAATTGCTGGGCTCCTTCAAGGTGTCGGATCAGGTGAAAACGGTGTCGGATCAGTACTTCGCCGGTTTCTCCTACTTTAAGCGCCTGCTGGTGGGGGGCGACACCCTGTCCACCGAATTCTGGCGGTCGCTGCGCAACACCTTCCTGCTCAGCTTCTACGGGCTGTGCTTCGGCTTCCCCATGCCCATCCTGCTGGCGCTGTTTTTCAACGAAGTGCGCTCCAACATCGCCCGCAGCGTGTATCAGGTGCTGACGTACCTGCCCAAGTTCATGTCCACGGTCGTGATGACGTCCCTGGTCACGATGCTGGTGAAGCAGGGCTCCCTGACCACCGGCATGGGCATCCTGAGCCAGTTTTTGAGCAGCATCGGCCTGATTTCTCGGGATGTGGCCCAGAGCGGATTGCTGAACAACCCCAACTTCTTCCGCTCCATTTACCAGATCAGCGGCATTTGGGAATCAGCGGGCTACGACAGCATCGTGTTCTTCGCCGCCATCATCGCCATCTCCCCCACCAGCTACGAAGCCGCCCAGATCGACGGCGCGGGCAAAATGGCCCAGATGCGCTACGTGGTGCTGCCCAGCATCCTGAGCACCATCGTGATCATGCTGATCACCCGCATCGGCTCGCTGCTGAACATCGGCTACGAAAAGGTGCTGCTGCTGTATAACCCCAACACCTACGTGACCGCCGACGTGGTATCCACCTTCGCCCAGCGCTACGGCCTGGCGGGCGCCGCCAAGGGCATCGCCTCTGCCGCGGAAATGATGAACAACGTGATCGGCATGCTGCTGGTGATCGGCGCCAATACCATCGCCCGCAAGGCCAGCAACGTGTCGCTGTACTAAGAAAGGGGAGGTTTCAGCATGAAAAGAAAACTTGAGATCTCCGAGCTGATTTTCAAAATCATCAGCTACACTTTGCTTACGGTGTTTGCCCTGGGGTGCCTGTATCCCTTCCTGTACGCCGTATCCGCCTCCATCAGCGGGCGGCACGCGGTGGAATACGGCGAGGTGGTGCTCTTCCCCAAGGATATCCAGTTCGACGCTTTCCGGCAGATGTTCAACGACAACATGTTCTGGAATTCCTATTCGAACACCCTGTTCCTGACCTTCTACGGCACCATCTGGGCCCTGGGCGTGGCCATCCTGGGCGGCTACGCGCTGAGCAAAAAGCGGCTGCTGTTCCGCAAATTCTTCAATTTCTATCTGGTGTTCACCATGTGGTTCTCCGCCGGCATCGTGCCCCAATACCTGAACTACCTGGCCACCAAGGACGTATTCAATTCCGTGGGCATCACCGACGATAAGTGGCTGGTGGTCATCGCCATGGGTATGGCCGCCATGAATATCATCCTGCTGCGCAACGCCTTTGAAAACGTGCCCAGCGAGATCGAGGAGGCCGCCATCGTGGACGGCGCCAGCGAATTCCAGGTGCTGGGCAAGGTGTTCATCCCCATGAGCAAATCCACCATCGCCACGGTGGCCCTGTTCTTCGCCATCTCCCGCTGGAACGGCTACTTCTGGGCCCGGCAGATGATTTCCAACCAGAACGAGCACCCCCTGCAGGTGTTCATCCGGCTGCGGCTGGAGCAGTATACCGACCCCGACCAGATGACCGGCTGGAACGCCGTATACGCCTCCGACTCGGTGATCTACGCGCTGATCGTGTGCTCCATCGTGCCGATCCTGATCATTTACCCCTTTATTCAGAAGTACTTCGCCAAAGGCGTCAACGCCGGCGGTGTGAAGGAATAATTAAAAGGAGGAACCTCAACATGAAACGCATCCTGTCCCTGGTTCTGGTGTGCGCCATGCTGCTGTCCCTGGCAGCGGTGAGCGCGAGCGCGGAGCTGACCTATGCTCCCGGCACCGTGCTGCGCATGGCCACCGGCTACAACAATGCCAAGACCGGTATCGCTTTTGATCCCGAAACGGCCGGCGAAGGCATCACCCTGGCCGACGGCAAAACCTACAATGCCGGCGACCTGAAGCCCACCTGGGTGGAAGTGGAAAACATCCTGAATGTGAAGCTGGAAAACAAATATCAGGGCAATTCCGCTGCCAACGAATTCGAATACTGGAAAGAACGCCTGGGCGAAGTGGACCTGATCAGCGGCACCGCCTCCAAGCTGTCTGAATACGGCGAAGCCGGCAGCCTGGTGAACCTGGCCGAATACCTGGATCAGATGCCTTCCTTCAAGGCTTATCTGGAGCAGAACCCCATCGTGCGCCTGTCCATCACCGGCAACACCGCCACCGGCGCCATCTATTTCAGCCCCTATTTTGACGGCGTGAACGACATCGAGCGTATGCCCCTGATGCGCGTTGACTGGGTCGCCAAGCTGCTGGACGGCGAGGGCGAATTTACCGCCGAAGCCTCCAACACCACCACCGCCCCCGTCTATCAGCCCTATATGCCCACCAGCGGCAAGATCGAAATCGAAACCGCCACCCTGGATGGCACCGCCACCGAAATCGTCACCAAGGATTATGACGCGGCCGGCAACATCGTGGCCATCCTGAATGAAAAGGGCAGCATCAGCGGCGTGGAAGCCGTGAACCTGCTGCGTGAATACATCGACAAGGCCTACAACGGCTACTACGGCACCGCCCGCAGCAACCTGTTCATCGGCCAGAATGCCGCTTGGGACGCCGACGAATTGGTGGCCCTGCTGCGCTGCGTGGTGGCCAATCCCCAGACCTTGAACGGCACCGATTCCGTGCAGGGCCTGTTCTCCCGTGAGGACGACAACAACCAGCGCCGCGTGGATATGTTCCGCTTTGCCGGCCATCTGTTCGGCGTGCGCGGCCTGGAATCCCGCCAGGATTACCTGTACATCGACACCGACGGCACCCTGCATGACGCCCGTCAGGAAGCCGCTACCTACGAAGCGCTGGAGCGCATGCACGCCCTGGCCGAAGAAGGCCTGATTTCGAAGGCGTTCATGGATATGTCCGCTGAAAAGACCCAGACCTACCTGGAAAACGACCTGGGCTTCATGCACTATGACTACAACCAGACCCAGACCATCTTCAACGCCACCGCCCTGCAGGAAGGCGAAAAGTACATGGCCGTGATGGTTCCCGTGGCCCGCTGGTACGACGGCACCGACGCCAACGGCGTGTATATGCGCTTCACCGAATCCTGGCGCTCGGTCAAGACCGACGGCTGGGGCATCAGCAAAGCCGGCGTGGAAGGCGATCAGGATAAGCTGAACGCCGCCCTGGCGCTGATCGACTACGCTTACTCCGAAAAGGGCCAGATCCTGATGAGCTACGGCCCCGACGCCTTCATCAAGACCAACGACGACGGCTCCTACGTGACCTTCCTGTTCAACGGCAAGGAAATGCCCGTGATCGCGGACGCCACCTACGCCGAGCTGTGGGAAAAGGCCAACGGCAACTACACCAACTACGCCCGTATGTACCTGGGCTCCACCCTGTCCTTCGCCAAGAGCCAGGCCTTCGAATATCAGTGCACCCATGAAGTAGGCAAGGAAGGCGCCGGCAAGATCTCCACCGCCATCGGCCTGGGCACCATCAAGCATCCCGAATTGGCCATCACCGAAAACGGCTGGTACACCTCCGTGCCCACCGTGCTGCCCAACACCAAGACCGAGAGCGACATGATCAACACCTACACCGAATTGACCTCCAACGGCAAGTTCTCCTCCTCCAAGGGCGGCGAGAACATCTTCGTGGATCTGATCGTGAAGGGCTACACCGAGGAAGGCCTGGCCAACGCGGAAGAAGCGGCGGCCACCGTCAGCGGCGCCTGGCACGGCCGCCAGTACCTGGCCCTGAAGGCCAGCGCCTGGCAGAAGCTGCAGGCCTATTATGACAGCCTGAAGTAATTTCGTTTCATCGTTCTCACTATTTATTTGGATACCAACGGCGTTCCCATCCGCCCCTTCGGGGGCGGGTGGGGGACGCCAGAAAAAGCGGGGGTAGGTCGTCATGTATAAAAAGCAAATGACAATCCAGCGGGTCATCTGTTTTCTGTCGCTGATCGCAAGCGTGCTGGTTTTCCTGTACGCGCTGGGGCTGATGACGGATCTCTATGATAGCCTGTATCCCATGATGAGAAATCCCGATAATCTGCTGGAAACAGACGTGCCGGGCTCCATCATCTATTATGATATGCAGCCCTTCAATCGTTCGCTGCTCCGGGTCAGCATCGGGCTGATCCTGCTTTCCTGCCTGCTGTTCATCACCAATACCAGCGTGCGCAGGAAATATTACGTGGGCAACTACGCGGCGGTGGCGCTGAACGTGATCGCCAACGCAGCGACAGCCCTGTGGGCCCACGGCCAGTTGGCCGCCTTCAAAGCCCAATATCTGCAAATTGATTTCGCGTCGCTGGAAATGTGGTCCAGCATCTGGGAAACGCCCTACATCGGGCCCGAATCCACCTTCTGGTTCGACGCGCACTACGCCGTATTCGCGCTGACGCTGCTTTCGTCCGCGCTGCTGATTGTGAATGTCATCTGGAAGATCAAACTCATGAAGGAAGAAAAGAGCCTGATCGAGGCTGGAAAGGCGGTGTCCGCATGAGCGAGGAACGCACCATCAAGCTGGATCGTCTGCGCTTTACCAAGAATACCACGTCCTCCCGGCTGGCTATCCTGGCTATCCTTTTTGACGTTTTCTTCTTCGTCAGTATCTATAAATCCAACGTCGGCACTTATTACTACAATATCCTCATCGGCGCCTCCATCATCTATAACCTGGTGTTCATGCTGGCGTCCTTCCTGGCGTCCGAGGGCGTGAAGAATTATAAAGCCGGCTATTCCTGGCTGCTGATCGCGCTGGGGGTCATCCAGATCGCCCGCATCTTCATCCTGCCCCTGAGCGCCCACGCCGCCTCGGTGCGGGTCAACGGCGTACAGACCATCGCCATGGGCGACGCCCAGTTCATCCGCGTGGTGATTTACCTGATCGTTTCTGCCGTTTGCCTGTTCGCAAGCGCCGTCGTCAACCTGCAAAAGAGCCGCGCCCTGGCTGCGCACGTCGCTTCCCTTGGCGGGCAGCAGGCATAAGGAGGGGATAGGAAATGGCAGAGCTGCAATTGCGTCACATCGATAAAATTTACGATAATAACGTGCAGGCCGTATTCGATTTCAACCTGGACGTGAAGGATGGGGAGCTGATCGTGCTGGTGGGCCCCTCCGGCTGCGGCAAATCCACCACCCTGCGCATGGTGGCGGGCCTGGAGGATATCTCCCGGGGCCAGCTGATGCTGGACGGCCGGGACATCACCCAAACCCCCGCCAAGGACCGGGATATGGCCATGGTGTTCCAGAATTACGCCCTGTATGGCCACATGACCATCTATGAAAACATGGCCTTCTCCCTGACGCTGCGCAAGGAAAACCCCAACGTGATCCACAAAAAGGTGCTGGCAGCGGCGGAGATCCTGGGCCTGACCAGTCAATTGAACAAAAAGCCCGCCCAGCTTTCCGGCGGACAAAGGCAGCGCGTGGCCATGGGCCGCTCCATCGTGCGCAACCCCAAGGTGTTCCTGTTTGACGAGCCGCTGAGCAACCTGGACGCCAAGCTGCGCGGCGCCACCCGGCGGGAGATCCTGCTGCTGCACAAGCGGCTGCAGGCCACCATGCTGTACGTCACCCACGACCAGACCGAGGCATTGACCCTGGCCGACC